>CAVIEK010000032.1:0-22178 GCA_963641805.1 Bacteroides fragilis | reverse complement strand
GCGGCATCCTGAGCCGGGGGCGCAAATCCCCAACGAGCCGTAAGGACTTACATCAAGCGCGGTGTCAAGTCTACCATCAACCGAAGGGCGATATGCTGGTTGCATGATGGTGATAGTTTCCCTTCCCAAAGTTGCTGAGAACCTTGCTTCTTTGGGTAAGGGGATAACTTCACCCACTCCTCGAGGCTCAATCTGTTTGCATAGGGCTTAAATAACTATAAACCCCAATATTTAATACGAGGAGAAAGAAAAAAAAAGAAAGGTTAAACGAAAAAGAATGATGTTCAACGAGAAAACACGCGAGAAGGAGATGAACCACGAAAGTCCAGCAGGTGAAAGTTAGGGCACAAGGTTTTGCAGCAGGTGAGCCTTCGACCAAGCGAAAAAATGAAAGTTTGATGTTGATTTCACTTACAGTTTTTAGTTGATTTTTTTTAGGTTACATTTTTCAGTTAATCAGTCATGTTTTCATAGGCAAGTGGAGTTTAGTCGTGAGATTGGACTCCACTTTTTATGTGTGCGAGGCGTTCAAATTGTTCATCAACATCTTGCGAGAGGATTTTAGCGTAAATTTGAGTTGTCTGGATATTGGTGTGGCCGAGCATTCGTGAGAGTATTTCGATAGGCACTCCGTGGTGCAGCGCCCATGTGGCGAAAGTGTGCCTCCCGACGTGCGATGTGAGATGTTTTGTTATGTTTGCCTGTTTCCCTATTTTTGCGAGATGTATCTGGTAGCTGTCCTTTGATATGTCGGGTGCGGAGAAGCCGAACTCCTTTAATATTTCGTAGGCAGGAGGAAGAAGGGTTATCCGGTAGTTGATGCCAGTCTTATGCCGTGGCCGTGAGATGTAATGTTTTCCGTTTTCGTGAAGAACCATATCGGGAGTCAGGGTGAGGATGTCGGCCCGGGCCATTCCCGTATAGCATTGCAGCAGGAACACCTTCCGTGCGATTTCCGCGGTTTTGAACTTGCATCGTAAAGCCTCAATTCTGCCGACCTCCTCCTCGGAAAGGAACACCCGAGGCTTCGTCTTTGCGCCACACAGACGGATGCCGTTCATCGGGTCGGAGTTCAACAGCCCGTCTTTCACCGCATCACGGAGAGCTGTATGCACAATGCTTAGAACCGCGTTGACCGACATACTTGCGTACCCCTGTTGCAGCATTTCACGCCTGAGTGTTTCTATTGATGCCGCAGAAATCGCCTCTAACGGCCTATTTCCCATAAAACGATAAATTGTATTACCCGCGCTTTTAATCGCGGCTATGGTGCTTTTTCGGCGGAAATTCCGCTTTTTGTCCGCCAAGGTGTGTATCCAGTCCGCCAACGAAATTTCATCATGTTTTTTCTTGATTGCCGACAAGTCCGTTTTCCCGTTTTGCGTGTTCTTCGCCACGCTGTCCAGAACCTCACCCATAACGCGCCTGATGGTGGAGTTGTATTCCGCAGAGAATGCCGACTTGATAACGAGCCTGTCTGCGCCTCCCCATTGGTCAGTGTAGATTTTCACTCCAGTAGAGATGTATTTGCGTTTCCTGTGTTCGAGGACTTCGATTTGCACAAGACCTTTTTTCGGTGACTTGTCTTTCGAGCTTGTTGCCGTTTTCTTCCTGTCGAATATTATCCTTGCTGTTGCCATACGTTTCAATTTTTGGTATTGTGTCGGTATCACATTGGTATCACAAAAACGGGTAAAAATGCCCATATATGCCAAATTATGCCAACGAGTTTTGCTAAAAAATCCTTATTGAAGATGTTGATTGTCAACGTATTTGTGTGATTGCCATTCAATTAGCGAGGTATCACGCAATTTTTGATGTTCATAAAACAATAGGGTTTAGGATTAAATATTCTTCTGTTTTTCTACTTAAATTCAACGTGGATGATTTTTTAGCATAAAATTAATGCAAAATTATGAAATTTTATTACAAAACGCAATTTTTAAGACCATGCGAGGTTGCAAAAGGCATAATTATCGCTGAAAGCGAGGCGGCCACGACCGGCTGCCCGCACTGGATGCGGTGCAGCAGCTGTCGTGGCCGCCTGTGATATTGGTGTGGCGCTCTATCAGCAGAGGCTTTCTACGATTTTGCGCACATTCTCGCCAAGCTGCTCGGCCTCCTGCATGGTGTGAGCCTCGCTGTAAATGCGAATGATGGGCTCGGTGTTGCTCTTGCGCAGGTGCACCCAGCTGTCGGCAAAGTCAATCTTCACGCCGTCGATGGTGGTGAGCTTCTCGTTGGCGTAGTGCTTCTGCACCTCTTGAAGTATCTTGTCGACATCCATCTCAGGTTTCAGCTCAAGTTTGGTCTTGGCAATAGCATAGGGAGGATACGTCTTCTTAAGCTCGCTCACCTTCTTGCCGCTCTTGGCGAGCAGTGTGAGGAAGAGAGCCACACCCACGAGGGCGTCACGGCCATAGTGAAGCTCAGGATAGATGACTCCGCCATTGCCCTCGCCGCCGATCACGGCACCGGTGCGGCGCATCTCGGTGGTGACATTGACCTCGCCCACCGCAGCTGCGGTGTAGGTGCAACCATGTTTTTCGGTGACATCGCGCAGCGCGCGTGACGACGAGAGGTTGCTCACAGTGGCGCCAGGGGTCTGTGACAGCACATAGTCGGCCACGGCCACCAGGGTGTATTCCTCAACGAAGAACTCACCGTTTTCCATAACGATGGCAAGGCGGTCCACATCAGGGTCAACCACAAAGCCCACATCGGCCTTGCCCTGTTTCATGAAGTCGGCAATGGCAGTGAGGTTCTGTGGAATGGGCTCAGGAGTGTGGCCGAAGTTGCCAGTGGGCTCGCAGAAGAGTTTCTCGACACACTTCACGCCCAGTTTCTCAAGCAAGGCAGGAATGGCCACACCGCCAATCGAGTTGACGGCATCGACTGCCACGGTGAAGTTGGCCTTGCGAATAGCTTCCACGTCGACCAGCTTAAGGTTGAGTACGGCGTCGATGTGACGGCGCAGATAGGTGTCGTTCTTGCTCTCGCGTCCCAAATGGTCCACTTCCACATAGTCGAAGTCCTCAACCTCGGCGAGACGCAACACTTCCTTGCCCTCGGCATCGGTAAGGAACTCTCCGCGCTCATTGAGCAGCTTGAGAGCGTTCCATTGCTTGGGATTGTGAGAAGCGGTGATTATGATGCCGCCACATGCTTTCTCCCACACTACCGCAAGCTCGGTAGTGGGGGTGGTGGCCAACCCGATGTTGACCACTTCAAAGCCCATGCCTATGAGAGTGCCCACAACCACGTCGAGCACCATTGTGCCTGAAAGGCGTGCGTCACGCCCGACGACGATGACGTTGCTGGTTACCTTAGTGTTGCGGCGGATGAAGGTGGCATATGCGCTCGTGAACTTCACGATGTCGAGCGGGGTGAGGCCATCGCCGGCTGGGCCGCCGATGGTTCCGCGAATGCCTGAAATTGACTTGATAAGTGCCATAGTTAATGTGTATGATATGTTCAGTATAGTGATTATTATAAAAATTCAAATGTTGACGTTTTGTGTGGCTGGCATAGTTGCGCCTACACAGGCCTCATGGTGATATGAGAGTCAAACGCCGGGAATGTGGTGACTGGCGCATGTGCGGCAGCTCCCGGTGCCGGCGTCACACCCTGCTGCGGAAGTAGCGTATGTGGTAGAGGAAAGGCACTACATACGAGATTTCGTCGCTCTTGCCATACTGCGACTTCACCACGATGTTGACCTCGCTGTCGACGCCCAAGTACTTGAGCGGCATCTGCACGCCGTAGCCCCACGATGACGACTGCGGCATTGTGTAGTTGTTGTATTGGAAATACGAGGGGTCCTGACTCATGTCGTTCTCGTTGCCCGACCCGCTCCACTCTTGCGAGCTGTAGAGCGTGAGCAGATTGTAGCGGTAGTAGCGGAAGTAGATGTTCTGCGACGTCTTGGCACTGTCGGCCGAGTGCTTGGTGTAGCGCAGCACCTGCATGTAGACGTTGCCGTCCTCATCGAGCTTGTAGAACGGCGCGTCGGTGCCAACCTCAAACACGGTGTCGGCAGGGACGTGGTCGACCACGCGGTAGTGCGCCAGGAAGTGGTTGGTGGCATGACGCTCATCATTGAGTTGGTCGGCATAGCTCTCCCCGTCGCTGCACGATGTGAACGCCATTGCCGCTGCGGCCACTGCCGCGAATATGAATAACAGTCTTGACTTAATCATTTGGTTGCTGTTGTGATTGGTTGAATGTGATAAATATATGTTTCGCTTTTTCTGTGTTATTACTATTAAGAGGCTACAGGCTGTCGCCGTGGTCGAAGGTCACGCTGTCGATGATGCCGTAGACAATCTCAAGGGCCTTGTCGAGAGGTTCTGTGGTGTCGCCGCCAGCTGCATTCATGTGCCCACCTCCGCCAAAGTACTGCGAGCAGAGCACATTGACCGCAAAGTCGCCTTCAGAGCGCATCGACACCTTCACCTTGTCGGCATCCTCCCTCAGGAACACCGACCACACCACTCCGGGGATGGCCAGCGGCTTGTTGACAAGCCCCTCGGTGTCGCCCTTGGCATAGCCATAGGCCGCAAGCTCATCTTTCGACAGGGCTATCACAGCCACATGCTTCTCGGGGACCACCTGCATCTTTTGCGACACGGCATATCCCTGAAGGCGCAGACTGGCCTCGCTAAAGGTGTTCATGGCGAGCTTGTAGAGCCTCACACGGTCGACGCCGCGCTTCATCAGCGCCGCCACTATCTCGAATATCTCGGGATCGTTGCAGCTATAGGTGAAGTTGCCGGTGTCGGTCATCATGCCCACATACAGGAGCTCGGCCACGGTGCGGTCGACGTATCGCAACAGCCCAAGCTGGGCTACGGCGCGGTATACGAGCTCGCAGGTGGACGACGCTTCGGGGAACGATATGCTCACATCGAATATGCGCTCGGGGTCGAGGTGGTGGTCGATGAGCACCAGCGGCACACTTATGCGCTGAAGCTCACGTCCCATCTGGTCGATGCGCTGCAGCATGTTGAAATCGAGACAGAACACCAACTCGGCACGCGACAGGTAGAAGCGCGCGCGCAACTCACTCTTGGTGTAGACCACGATGTCGCGGGTCTCGGGCAAAAACTGCAATGAGCGGGGATACTGGTCGGGGGTAATGACCACAGCATCCTTGCCCATATTGCGCAATATGCGGCACAGGCCCATGGTAGAGCCTAGAGCGTCGCCGTCGGGCGAGAGGTGGCAAGTGACCACTATGTTCTTCACGCCGCGCAACAGCGTTGCCAGGCGGTCGATGGTTTTGCTGTCAATTATCGACTTCATTGTCTAATGATATGCGTTCTCTTCTCATGAAGCCTTGCATCAAAGGCCCATATTATGCAAAGATATACATTTTTCGCCATTGCCGCCGCCATTGCCGCCCGAAATGGCAGTATTATCACACACATTAACACATTGCGTGGCCAGAGCGAGGGTTTCTGCGTTTTTTCAACGGCTGAAGACCGTGGCATCCCGTCACTGGCATTACACTCAAAAAAAGATCCGGCCTCGCCATGGGGTGCCGAGGCGCCCCGGCGAGGCCGGATTATGGAAACGTTTCTTTGTTCTGACGGTTGTATTCTCAACGCAATTGCTTGTAAACAGTGCGGCTGCCGTCGGTGTAACGTGTGATCACAATATTGATACCTTGTACCGGGGTGCTGCCAACCACACCTGTGGGGCTGACGTACTCTATCCTGTCGACCATCTTGGCTGGGGCGACAGCGGTGTCTATGCCTGCGGCCTCGCCGGCCACAAAGAATTCCTTCCACACAGGAGCAGCCTTGTAAGCCTCGACACTGCCGGCTGGCACGTAGAGCTTGCAGGTGGCCTTGTCCACACCGCTGAATGCACCATTCCCCACCTGCTGCGGCACCGCGCTACGGTTGTATATGTTTTTGAGTCCTGTACCGCTGAAGGCACGTGCGCCCACACTTGTGACCGAAGCGGGTATCTCAAGGTAGTCAACCCCAGCTTTGCCGGCAAACGCATCGTCGGCAATCTCAGTTACGGCAAAAGGGCGCCCCTCAATGCTGAAGCTGGGAGCAATTTTCACCTGATGGCCTTCCAGTTCACAGATTGAGTCGTCACTATAGACAGCAAGGCAGTCGGCTTGCGCTGACCCCTTCTTGTAGCACACGCCATTGACATTTATCCACAATGGTTTCGCGCTGTAGGCGGCGCCACGGTATATCTCGGTGGCATTCTCCTCGATTGTGTTGAGAGTAAGAATGCGCTCGTTGCCCCATGTGGTCGGGACGGCTATTCCCGGGTTATAGAGGTCGCCCGCCATATACCCATCAATGCCGTAACCTTCTATAATGCGGGTGCATGCTCCAGATTCATAGGTCAGGCACTCTTGGCCGCCTATTGTGGTGAGACATGTGTTGTCGACCACAATATTCTGAGCCGTGGGGTTTGCGAAATTGTAGAACATAGATTTCCCATTCCCGACGTCGATCACGTAGCTCTGTGCCGGAAACTCGTCGGCATACAGGCCATATACCGCACGGCCATCCTGCCGCATAAAGGCCACAGGCTTCTCCGTTGCCACATCGAGTGCCTCATAAGGCGTAGCATATAGTTTCTTGTAGGTTATGCCATTTATCACCGTGTCGCCACGGAATTCTTCATTTAGGGTGTATTCGGCAATGTAGCTGCCCGAGATAAATCGGTTAACCCTGTATTTCCACTTCACGCCCTCGCGCACCAGCGGTACGGCGTCGGTTCCTTCCTCTACGATGAATTCCTTCCACACCGGAGCAGCCTTATATGAGTTGAGGCTTCCTTGGGGCACATAGAGGTGGCACGTGCCCTTGTCGATGCCGGCAAACGCATCGGCAGGCACATCCTTGGGAGTAGCGCTACAATTGTAGATGGCCTTCAATGCAGTTCCCTTGAATGCATTCAAACCAATTGTGGCAAGCGATTCCGGCAATGTGACGCGCTCAAGCCCGGTACAATTCTCGAAAGCACTCTTGCCTACGCTTTCCACCTTATCAGGCAACACCATGCGCGACACTGCCGACCCGATAAATGCCGAGTCGCCCACCACAGACACATTGTTGCCCAAAAGCACCATCTGGGCGGCATTGAAATTCTCAAAAGAGCGTTTTCTTACGGCCGACACAGAAAACGTGTGCCGCTCCGGGTAATGTACGCTGCCGAGTTGCACCGTGTCGGGCATACCCACAGCGCCTGCCACTTCAGCACCAGTCTTCGCATATCCCACAACCGCGACAGTGTGGCTGCTGTTGTCAGAAACCTCATATAGTATTCCGCAGCAACTGATTCCACTGGCGTTGCCATAGCCAGGACCATGATAGACATCAACGCCATTTTCCTCCATACAGCAAAGCATTGCTTTCTCAAACGATTTCATACTGCTCGGGTCAAGCAGTTCGCCTGCCGACAGGTCGGCGTTCGACACACAACCTATTCCTTCCACAAGTTTGATATATTCACCGGTCGCCCCATAAGGGACGCCAAAGGAATAAACCTTACGCGACACACTGCCTATAACCTCTTCCGATTCCGATTTCAGACTGAGGTTGCGGCTACAGTCAATGTATGGATTTGAGAAATCATACAATTTGAACTCTTTACCCGGGGTTATGTTCAGCGAAGAACTTTGTAGGTAATCGAAAATGATGGCATGTACCACCTTGCCCTCTTCACGGGCACACCCCACAGGCCTCAAGGTATCGCATGAAACGTTATGGGGCTCTTGCCTGTATAATTTCTTGTACGTCTTGCCACCGATTACCGTATCGCCCCTGAACCATTCAGCCACATTGCGGGTATATCTCACACCATCGACATCGGTCTGCACGTTATATGTCCACTTCACGCCTTCGCGCACCAGAGGTACATAGTTACTAGTCTGTGCGGCAGCACTGCAGGCTATAATTGCCGTAAACAAACTTATTTTTGCTTTTATATTTTTCATTTTTGGATAATAGTTTTTAATGTTGATACAAACATAATACTTTTTCACCATATCTGAGTCACCTTAGAACGGTAAATTTTTCGATTTTTACAACACCTCCCTTGCGAGCTATGAAGTCATGCGGAGCATCGACATGATTTGCCTGCAAAATCAGAGTTCCACCCTTCTGCACATCCACACCGCTGCCGGCAGCGTGGCAGCTTTTCGAGTGCTATTTAGTGAATATGACGGTTTTAGGTTGTATGTTACGGCTGTCATCCCGTTCACGGTTTCAAGGGCATTGCTGATGGGCTCGATATTTTCTTTGAAACGGCTGTCGCTGGCAACAAAAAAACCATTACTTTTGACATCGCAATTGAATTTAAGCACTCCATCCTTGTTGATATCATATGAAATTATGGTATCATTGGCATGAGGACCGGATGTATAGTATAGGCCCTTCTTGCCGTGAAGCCAAAGTTGGTCGGCGTCACCGCCTTGCACTTCGCCCACAAACACGTTCATGGCTCCAAGTGAAGAATGGTCACCAAATGAGATTCGACCATTAATACCCATCGACCCACTGCCATAGATGCCAAGTGTGGTGATAGTATCAAGCAGGTTACTTTGCACGTTCCAGGAACTGAGTTCATCGCATGTGCCGAGTTCCATTTAGCCTCGACTGTTAAGCGCCATCTGCGCCGACGCAAATGGCGCTATGGTAGTAATCATTGTGATTAGTGAAAGAATTGTTTTGCTCATAAATGTGATTTGATTTAATGTTATTAATGTCGCAAATATAGATGCCAAAGCATTACATTGAGTTGTATATTTCGGAAAATGAGTTAAATAAACATGCATGCGGGGGATATATACAACAGATTTGCTTAAATTCGTGTCACAAATTTGAAATGAAAATTCCATAATATTATGATGCCTCCACTATTTAAACCAACAAATGTTTTCCCCTCTTATACTCCCAAGTGTGAGATACGTGATTTAGAACAATTAGCTAAGTCATTCAGTCGTGATTTATCTACACCCCATTATCATGATTACTATATGCTGCTTTGGGTAACCAGCGGGGAAGGGTGCTACTCTATAGATTTCAATGACAGTAGGTTTGCAACAAACACAGTGCTGTTTGTGTCACCTGGGCAGATTCATTGTTTTAAAGATTTCCATGATATCAAAGGTTGGGTTGTATGTTTTGAAGATGATTCGTTTCTTCTTGACGAAAAAGACAATATAGTCTCATAAAAAGCCACATATATGAGTTGTTTGACAAGGCAACAACCATTCATGTTGATGTAGGCCCAGATGAGACAACGCAGTTGTTCTTGAGTTTGCATGAGGAGATGCAGAATCCTTACGCACATGCACACTACGAAATGGTTATGTGCCTGCTGAAAATCTTGCTCATTCAAATAGACCGCCATTCAGCGATTTCACACTTGGGAATCACTGAGGCAAATTACAATAATGAATGGAATTCATTCAACAGATTCCGCCTCACTTTGGAATTCAATTATCATAAAGTGCACACGGTATCAGAATATGCCAAACTGATGGGCATCACCGCCAAATCATTGGCAAATATTACCCACAATGCCGTTGGAGCGCAGCCATTGAAGATGATTAATAACCGTATTGTGCTGGAAGCAAAACGACTATTGGCTTATTCTTCAAAGCCAATTAAGGAGATTGCATACTCTTTGGGGTTTACAAGCATATCTCATTTCTCTAAAATGTTCAGTACTCAAACCGGTGTGTCACCACTTGAATTTCGCAACAACAACCACGTTGAAGATGCGCACCCACTGGATTTTCCAGATTAACCCCAATTCAGTGTTACTTGGCGGGACTACCCGTCAGAACTGGAAGTAGATGAAAGGTGCGACATCGGCCGTGGAGAACTCTATGACAAGCTGCACCACCACCATGAACGCCAAGAGCTTGACTATCCACAACGACTCGACGAACGATTGGCGCGCCATGTCGAGCAACACGCGCGGCACAAAATGCAAGGCATAGGCCACAACAAGCACGATGCACCACACATGACGTGCGACCACAAACTCCCCGATGTGTTGGAGGTCCATGCGAGTGACGACGTTAGACAGGACTGTCCACGCATCGGCAAACGACGAAGCCCTGAAAAACACCCACATCACCATTACAAACGTGAACGTGAGCAGCCATGACATGGCGTTCCACAACCAGCGGTTGATACTCACCTTCTTAAGCCACGGTGATGCAGCCTTGTGCAAGCACAGCGCCGCGCCGTGGCCGAAGCCCCATGCGATGAACTGCCAAGCCGCGCCATGCCACAGACCGCCAAGGAGCATTGTGGTCATCAGGTTGGCATAGCGGCGCAGCGTGCTGCAACGGTTACCGCCAAGCGGAATGTAAAGATAGTCGCGCAACCATGTGGAGAGTGAGATGTGCCAGCGGCGCCAAAACTCGGTTACGCTCAACGAGCGGTAAGGAAAATCGAAGTTGATGCCCAAGTCAAAGCCCATTATGCGTCCTATGCCTATGGCCATGTCGCTGTATCCCGAGAAATCGCAATAGATTTGTGCCGTGTAGCCGAGCATGGCCATCAGCGACTCGATGCCGCCATAGCTGCCTGGATTGTCGAACACCAAATTGCAATACTGCGCCAGATAGTCGGCTATGACACATTTTTTGACCAAGCCCACCATTATGAGCCACAAACCGCCATAGGCATCGTCGGCAGTGGTTTTGTGCGGCTTGCGAATCTGCGGAATGAAACTCTCGGCACGCACAATGGGACCGGCAACGAGCGCGGGGAAAAACGACAGGAAAAACAGGTATTCAAGATAATCGCTCACAGGAGATATGCGTCCCTTGTAGACGTCGACAACATAGCTCACGGTGCGAAACGTGTAGAACGAGATACCCACCGGCAGCACGATGTCGAGCGGATGGAAGTTGCGTCCTATGATGGCATCGGCGTTCCATAGCAAGAAATTAGTGTACTTGAAAAACACGAGGATTCCGAGCGAGCATACAAGCGAGCACACGAGTAGCACACGCCGGCGGCGGCGGTCGGAAGTAGCTGCCATCAGGCGGGCCAGACGCCAGTCGGCAAGCGAAGTGAACATCATCAGCAGGAAGCACCAACCGCTCGACTTATAGTAGAAGAACAGGCTGAATGCCGCCACAAAGAGCATCATCTGCCGGCGGCGGTTGCGCAACATGGCATAGATTGGCATGAACAGCACGAACAGCACCCAGAACAGTCCGCTTGAGAACATGAGCTGGTGTGAGGGGTCGTAACAGAGCTGCCGCCATACGTTGGCAAGCAGAGTGGGCAGGTTGTAGGTCAGTGTTTCCATAAAAAGCTGAGAAGGCGGGAAGAATGTGTTAAGCGGTCATCTCACCGGCTGCAGCACAAAGGTGCGGCAGTGAGCCGATGCCTCGGCAGGGACGTCGAGTTTGATTGGGTGGGCCGAGCTGGCAACAATCCAGCGGCACACGCGATCCATCCATGCTGCGGCCGACTTGCGTGTGGGGTGTGCTCCGTCGCGCTGCCGGTCGAAATGCTGTCCGTTGCTCAGATAGAACGAGCCTGGGGCGAGGACTTCGGCAAGCAAGTCGTTGATGCCGGTATCAGGCTTCCAGTTGGGCGGGCCGATCCAGATGTAAGGCAGCTTACCTATCTGCCGGAGCATGCTTTCCACATAGCGACGGCGTTTTTTTGCAATGTCGCGCACAAACAGTTCGTTGGCCCCGAGGCAGATTACCACATAATCGGGGTGCAGTTGGCCGATGTAGTCTTTCAGCTTAGTGCTGCTGCCCCATATTTCGGTTGAAGAACTGTACCAAATCACCGAATACATCTTGTGGCCGTTTTTCTTTGCATAGGCGGCAAGCCGCGGACTCAGTCCCTCGAGCATGGAGTCGCCTATAAAAAGGATGGTCTTGGCCAATGTGTCGGTTTTCACCGATGCCGGGCGGCAGTAGGCCGTAGCGGCTGGTTTTGATGGCTTTGCGGCGACAGAGGCAGTGGCATCGGTGGGCGTGGCAGAACGCACCGGCCCGGCCTTGACAGGCGAGAAAAGCGTGGTCATGAAGTCGGCCGTGGCTAGATGCAAGTCATCTGCCACACCGTTGAAGCGCGACAGCGCCACAGCGGCGCATAGGGTAATGACCAGCACAGCCCACAGCCCCATATAAGGTTTGTTCATAATTTCAATTCATTAGTTGCCATTGATACTTCGGCAGCCTTTGCCCCGGCCACGCGAAAAGCGAAAGTGGCAGTTGCCACCGCCACACCTCGAAGGCCTGGCGCGGCATCCTGCCGCTTTTAAAAGGTTAATCTTCAACAAACGCTGATGAGTGTCATTGTGCCTACACGCCACATCATGAGAGCAGTTTGATGCCGATTCCGGGTATGTCGTGCAAGGTGACCTTTCCGTTCTCCACGGTCATTCCCTTGAATCGGTCGTTGGCGATAAGCAAGTTGCCGTCGAGATCGGCATAGTCGACCAGCGGAGCGAGGTTGGCGGCAGCAGTCACGGCGCACGATGTCTCGGTCATGCATCCCACCATCACCTTCATGCCCAGTGCCCGCGCCAGAGTCACCATCTGGTAGGCCTCATGCAGGCCGGTGCTCTTCATGAGCTTGATGTTGATGCCGTCATACACGCCCTTGAAGCGCAAGATGTCGGGCAGACGCTGGAAAGCCTCATCGGCTATGATGGGCAGCGGAGAGCGCTCGCGCAGCCATGCTGTCTCGTCGATCCAAGTCTTGTCGAAAGGCTGCTCCACGAATATGCAGCCGCGCTCCTTAAGCCAGTTACACATCTCGAGAGCCTCCTCTTTGCTTTTCCAGCCCTGGTTGGCATCGACACACAGAGGGACATCAGTCATGCTGCGTATCACTTCCACGGTTTCCTTATCGTTGTCAAGGCCCATTTTCACCTTGAGCACCTTGTAGGGCGAGGCTTCCCTCACCTTCTGGCGCACCACTTCTTCCTTGTCGATACCTATAGTGAAGCTGGTATTGGGTGCCTTCTCTGGATTCAGACCCCAAATCTTGTACCAGGGTTGTCCCATGATTTTTCCGAGCAAGTCGTGCAGGGCGATGTCGACGCTGGCTTTGGCGGCACGGTTGTTTGGTGCCACACTGTCAACGTAGTGAAGTATGTCCTCGAGGCGGAAAGGGTCGCTAAACTGGCTAAGGTCGAGACTGGAGAGGAATTTGGTAACGCTTTCCACGCTCTCGCCCAGATATGGAGGCATCGAAGCCTCGCCATAGCCAACCACGCCATCGTATTCAATCTGCACCTGCACGTCGGGAGTGGTGGTGCGGCTGTAACGGGCAAGGTTGAAAGCATGACGCAACTTCAACTCATAGGGGGCAAACGACAGGTTGAGGTGGCCGCTCTTACCGGCTTGGCGGGTGGCCGAGCCCATTGCCGAAATCGAGATTGGAGACGAGGCGGCGATAAGGCCGAGACCGGCTCCCACAAGGAATTTTCTTCTGTCCATAGTCAATTGTTATGTATTGTAAGGGGGTAGTTATTATTGCTTATTGAATGTTGCTTCAGAAATACCACGGATGGTCGCGCACGGCGGTGATACCCTTGGTTCCCACCTGGCCTGCCACACGGCTTGCCGAGAGTGCCGAATAGAGGTAGTCGGGAGCGCCGTCGACAAGGCTGTTGACCTTCACCTGTCCTGAGCAGTGGATATACTTGCCATCGCGCAGATAAATGCCCACATGGGTCACACGTCCGGTGGTGGCGTTGCCGAAAAAGAGAAGGTCGCCGGGCTGGCATTGCTGCCAGTCGCAACCATTGATCTTAAGGCCGTAGAGGGCCTGCTGCGAGGCGTCGCGCTGCAGGATGATGGCGTTGCTGAAATAGCTCACCTTGCTGAGGCCCGAACAGTCGGTGACCTTGGTCGAAGTGCCTCCCCACAAGTAGCTTGAGCCCATCATGCGGAAAGCTGTCTTCTCGATTTGATCCGCATTGAAGTCCTGTTTGCACCATTGCGCAAAGTCCTGTACATTGGCCTTCTCCACATAGCCCTGGCGGCCATCGGGAGTTGCGAGCAGCACCCACTTGCCTTTTTCGCCTTTATACTCGAGCACGTTGCCGAGCACGAGGTCGGTCACAGTCTCATCGCCGCCCGGCGCTGTTACAAGACGGGAATCATAAACGGTGACGATGCATCGGCGCGCCTGCTTCCATGCCTGCAGTTGCTGTGCCGTCATGAACTTGAGCGACGATGCGGGCACATAGGCGATATAGTTGTCGGGAGTCTGCACGCGATACCAGTCGTCATCGGCCTGAAGCACCTTGACGGGAGTGCCCATGATTGCCTGTGTGGCCATCTCGGCGGCATGCTTGCCGCTTGTGCGCAACGTGGCTATCGACAGTTTCACCACCGCCCAACGGTGGTCGGCTGGCAGTGAGTTCTCAAGCACTATGAGCTGATTGTCAAATTTGCCTGTCGAGGCGAGAGCCTTGGTCACGGCATCCTTCTGCTCTTGGGTGCCCACTGTGCCCCACACGGTGAGCACGCCGTTCTGGTCGATGGTGTTGACATCCCACACGGCCGTGCGCTTGTCGGGAGCTATTTCGTTTTTCAGATTCTTTAGCACATCGGCTGGCGCGGTCTGCGCCATAACCGACGGCACTGAGGCTAAAATTGCCATTCCGGCCACTAAGGCTTTGAAGTTTGCTTTCATCATTATCGTTGTTGCGTTTTTTTTATTGTTTATCCGACAGCGCCGGGTTGGCGTGATGCCTCCTGACCAGGATGGACTGAGCGGCTGTCATCTGCTGTTTTGCGTTGTAGGATGGAGGAAAAGGGAAGTTTCCATCATTTGCCATTGCCGCCGATAGGCTCCATCGAGTCGAGGTTGAGGTTGGAGTGCCACTTGTCGTAGTAAAGGTTGCCACCGCTCCACTCCACCTCTCCGGCCTGGAAATCGACAGTCTCGCTGCGTATGTATTTCTTGGCGGGCGATAACGGCTGCCCCACTGCCTCGTTGGATGCCAGGCGGTAGGCGTCAAGCCCCGAGGCGTAGTAATCTTCCATAGGAGTATCAACCACCGTACGGCTGAACGACAGGTCGACCGATACCCATCCCACACCCTCGAAATAAGACTCGGCCCAATCGTGGAAGCCAGTGTCGTCGGGGTTCAGCATGTAACCGCTCTCCCAGCGAGAAGGTATGCCCAGGCTGCGAGTGAGTGTGATGTAGAGCAGAGCCACTTGGCCGCAGTCGCCGTGGCGGTTGAGCAGCACATACTCGGGGATGTTGTCCAGAGTGCTATATTCGCGCGCGCCGGCCCAGGGGAACGTGTGCCCTATCCAGGCGTAGATTTTGTGTGCCTGCAACACGGGGTTGGTCTCGTCGCCCACAATGGATCGTGCCACCTGCCGCAGCGAGTCGGTAATCACGATGTGGCGTCCCTCGCTTGAAGTGTAGCGCCGGTAGAGGTCAGACTGCGTGTCGTAAGGCTCGAGCAAGGCAAGCATGTCTTGCTTGGCGATGTGGCGCTCGCCCACGTCGTAAGAGAATGTGTATTCGAAATGCGTGGGTTTTCCTTTTTGCGCCTTTGCCTCCATGTAGACGGTGTGGTGCTTGCTGCCCTGGCTGAAAGTGACCGGGCGGTTGCCCGACTCATATTTGATGTTGCGCTGGCGCATGTTCTCGTAGGGGAAAGGCATCCACACGCGCAGAGTCTCACCGTCGGGCACTGCGTCGGCATCTACGTCGAGCGTGAAAGTGAGTTTGGCATGATGCCAATCGCGCACACTGTTGGAGTCGGCGAGAGTGCGCATTGCCTTCAGATAGCACGAGCGGTAGAACTGATATGACGACTGCTTGTCCTTGCTGTGCTCAGCGGCAAATTCGTCGGCTAGCAGCCACAGGTTGCGCACACTCTTGCGGAACCACCATTCCTTGCCGTCGATGTTCATCACCTCGAGCTTACGCAGACGCTTCCAGTTGTCGATTTGCTCATCGGTGGCCTGCGGCATACGCTGGAGAATGAGCCGCTTGCCTTCTTCGGGAGAGAGTGTGAAGTCCTTGCGTATGCGCTGCATGATTTGCCTCACCGAGTCGATTTGCACCGCATAGGCCTTGCGAGAGGACTTTGGAAGAGTGTTCATTATTTTCTCCGCTTTCAGGAATTCGCCCTGTGCCACACAGCGGTCGACGGTGGCCTGCCATTGGGCAGAGGGAGTGGCGGCGGTCGCGTTCATAGCAGCGACTGCCACAAGAGCAAGTAGTGACGCCTTAGCCTTCATTGTATTCAATTTTTAGTGTTATGCTTAGGCGGCCCTTTACGGCCGCTTTCGGGAGATGATACCTGCCCTTGAGTGGCCAAGGGCCGCGGTACACCATACAAATGTACGACATTTTTTGTTTTGGCACAACACAATAGTTGATTAAAGCCAAAAAGGGCTTAAATAAGACTCCACATGAAACTGTCGATAAAATTCGTTATTTGAGAAAAAATGATTAACTTTACAACTCTAATCAACCACAACGTTTTATGGACATCATCGAGGCCATCAAGCGCCGCCACTCGGTGCGTAGCTACACCAAACGCCCCATAAGCGACGAGAGCATCATCATATTGAACAAATGCATTGCCGACTGCAATGCCAAAGGAGGTCTCCACCTGCAGCTGGTGACCGACGAGCCACATGCCTTCAACTGTTTTCTGTCACACTACGGAAAGTTCAGCGGTGTGCGCAACTACATTGCCATGGTGGGCCACAAAGGCAATAACCTTGACGAGCGTATCGGCTACTTCGGCGAGCGTTTGGTGCTGCTTGCGCAGACCCTGGGGCTCAACACGTGCTGGGTGGGGCTGTCGTACACCAAGAAGGCCGGCGCATGGACGGTTGACGACGGCGAGAAGCTCGTGTGCCTGATAGCCATCGGGTACGGCACCACCCAAGGATCGGAGCGCCACAGCAAAGCCATTGAAGATGTGACAGCCACCAAGGCCGACGGCGAAACGCCCAAGTGGTTTGTCGACGGAGCCAAGGCCGCCATGCTCGCCCCCACAGCGATGAACCAACAGAAGTTCAGGTTCACCTTGCAGGCCGATGAGCGCACGGTGACGGCAAATGCGCGTCTGGGGTTCTTCACGAAGGTGGACCTCGGCATCGCCAAATACCACTTCGAGGCCGGTGCCGGCGTGAGCAACTTCAAGTGGGGTGACTGAAGCCACATCGCCCCGCCGGAATGCTCCGTGCACACCTGTGAACACCGCACAAGCCTAAGAGCCAATCTGGCAACACCACAAAACCACAACCAACAACGGCCGCACACGCATACCGCGCCATGAACGGTTTTGACATTTGCAATCTCATAAAAACCCTATTATAAACCAACTTAAAAAAACAAGAGAAAGACGTATGAAAAAAAGAATCCTGTTCATTCTGTCGGTTCTTCTCACGCTGTTGCCCACAGTGACGAAAGCCGCCGAGCAGACTTGGACATTCGACTGGCCGAAGAGCGCCACCGACAAGACATCGGAGGGCTTCTACAGCTTCGGCACAAAGTATGAAGAGAAAGATGTGTACACAGCCACGTTGAACGGTGTGGAGTGGTATGCATCGGCCGTGGGCACCTACACCTATGCCTACACCAAGAGCTCTGGCCAGTATATAGGCTCGTCGAGCAGCGCCCCCACAGACGCCACGGTGTGGACCAACGGCTTTGTGGGCAAGGTGAAGACCGTGCGCGTGTCGGCACGCACACAGAAGGCCAACTACCGCGGCACAGTGGCCGTGAGCGTCAACGGCAAGAGCTACCAGTGCAACAACAGCGACACCGCAAGCCTGAGCAACACGGTGGCCGAGTATGTGTTTACCGTGGCCGAAACCGACGCGCAGGAAGGCAAGCTACAAATCGACCTTAAGCAGACAAGCGAGCAGCGCGGCCCGCTCTACATCAAGAAGATTGAGGTGGTGTATGAGCCGACGGCATCAGCCGTGACAGCACCGGTATTTGACCCTACGGCCGGCACCTACGACACTGCACAGACCGTGACCATCAAGTCGCCGGCGCTGACCGACGTGGTACGCACTATCTACTACACCACCGACGGCAGCAACCCGCGCGTGGAAGGCACACGAGTGGAATACACCACGCCTATCACCGTCGCATCCACTACAACCATCAAAGCGACCGTCAAGGAAGGCGACACATACAGCGACGTGACCGAGGCAAAGTATGTGATACGCAAAGACCCGCAGTTGAAGTTCTACAAAGACAGCATTGCGCTCACATCGGGCAACGACGGATATGCCGACCTTCTCAACCCCAACAAGCTGTCGCCCATCACCTACAAGTCGTCGGCATGGGATGTATGCTCGGTCGACAAAGATGGCATGCTCTACTCATCATATGTGAAAGAGACCACGACAGTGACCATCACCGCCTCGTTTGCCGGCAACGACGATTACCTGCCAGGCACAGCCACGATGAAAGTCACAGTGGTGGCCCAAACCCCGCTCGCCACACCGGTGGTAAGCCCCGACGGAGGCACATTCAACGAGCCCACCCAAGTGAAAATCAGCACCGACGATGCAAAGGCCGTGACCATCTGGTACTCAACCAAGGTGAGCAGCGTAGAGGAATTTGAGAACAGCGACACCACACAATCGACCGTGGTAGAGGGCAAAGAGGCCACACTGACCATCGACAAGTCGTGCACACTCTATGTGATGACCCGCGGCTACAACGTGAACAGCGAAGTGGTGACCGCGCAATTTGTAATCAACGAGCCTCTGCAATCCGACTTCACGACCGACAAGGCAATGAAGACCGTATATGCCCAAAACTTCGACTCCGACAAGGAACTGGCCGAATGGACAGTGGGCACCGGATGGAAACTCGCCAACAAGAAATTCAGCAAAATCGATGCCAGCGACGTGACATCGATAAGTATCGGCTATGGCGACGGCAGCGGCAGCACCACACTCGAGAGCCCCGCAATCGCCATAGGCGAAAACAGCAGCGTGGAATTCTACGCCTACTTCCAGGCTCCCTATCTCATCTACGGCAAGTGGACGTTCAACGTGGTTGACCAGGCCACCAGCCAGTCGACCACACTGCTCAACGCCTTCAACTGGGCACAGGACAACTCCTACACCGGTCCCGATTGGAACAAGTTCAGTTTCGACCTCTCGGCTTATGCCGGCAAGAAAGTGAAATTCCAGTTCCTGTATCCGTTCGGCGGCGAGGACCTTGCCATCGACGGATTCCGCATCACCCAGCCCGACGCCGAGGCACTTGAGACCATACGCATCTTTGAGGGCGACAGCATCATGTTCACAAGCACGTCAAAGGGCGAGCCCGAATCGCTCAAGTGGGAATTCTCCGGAGGCTCACCAAGCAGCAGCACAGCCGCATCGCAAGTGGTGAGATATGAGACCGCCGGCACCTATGACGTAAGCCTCACCGCCACCCGCGGCACGCAGACCGACACCAAGACCCGCAAGGCAATGGTGGTGGTGTCGCAAAAGGCACCCACGGCCCTCATAGGACTGCCCGAAGAAGGCTACGAGTCGCCATTCGTGGGCGTGTTTGTACCCCTCAACGTGCCGGTGAAGTTCCGTGACCTATCGACCGGGAATCCGTCGGAGTGGAAATGGGTGTTCCAGAACACCGACATCACGAGCAGCACCGAGCAGCACCCCACTGTGACCTATGTGAAGCAAGGCACCGTGAGTGTGGGGCTTACCGCCAAAAACGCTGCCGGGCAGAGCAACGACATTCTGCAATATGCCGTGCAGGCAGGCGGCGCGCAATATGTGTGGAACATCAGCGCCGACGAGAACAAAGACCTGCAGAAGATTGCCTTGGGCTATTATGGCAACTATGCCGGAACCAACTGGCTAGGCATCAGCAAGTTTGCCGAGCGCTACCAGGCCCCTCTCGCCGATGCCACAATCGACAGTCTTGCCATCTATTTTGCCTCAGTGACATCGATCAATGCCGACGATGAGATTAAGGTGACCGTGAATGCCGTGGCAGAGAACAAGGAGCCGGGCGAAGTGCTGGCTTCGGCCAGCGTGAAGGCCGGTGACCTGAAGTATAGCGACGACGACTATCTGGCAACCGTACTCAAGCTCGACAAGACCGTGAAACTTACCAAGGGGACTCCGTTCTTCATCACCGTGGGCCCGTTCCCCAACGGCTCACTCGAGACATCGCCCTACACGTCGGACGACATTGCCATCTTCTGTCTGCGCCGCCAAGCAGGCCAAAAGACCACCACATGGCAACTGGTAGAAGATCAAGACGAGAAAGGCAACGGACTCGGCACCTACAAATGGTATGAGAACACCGACGATCCCGTGTCGATGGCAGTGACACCAGTGGTGAGCTACGACTCGACCATAAGCGGCGTGACCGACGCTACCGCATCAAAGGCCGCTGCCGTGATAACCGATGTGTACACCGTCGACGGCCGGCGCATCAGCGCTCTCCGCAAGGGTGAGATAAGCATAATCAGATACAGCGACGGCACTTGCCGCAAGGTGATAATCCGCTAACACCCTCCCGAGGCTGCGGACTACAATATCGAGAGGGGAGAACTCCGGTGTGGAGTTCTCCCCTCTCGATTCATTTATATATTATGTGCTCGTCCGCTATCGGTCAGCGAATAATCCGCTTGGCTTGAGTGGAGTGACCGTCGGTGTAAGTGGTGCTGACGATGTTGAAGCCCGTAAACGGACGGCTTGAGCTTTGGCCAAGAGCATTGGTATAAGTCACACTCTTCACCTGAGCATTGCCACCGTCGACATTCACATCACTGATGCCTGTAGGAGTATCGTCGTCAAATTTCATCTTGAGGACATTCTCAGCCACATAGGCTTCATAGTCATTGAAGTTGTTGCGTGTATAGAAGCGCAGAATGTAAGACACATCCTTCGACTCGCCCGTCTTGATGGCGCTGTCAATAAAGTTATCCTCAACATTGATTTCCACATCGTCGCCGGGATAGAACGACATGCTGTCGACCACGAGTTTCTCTCCTGTGGGCAACACACGCCACACACGGTAGCCGGAAGCCGACATGATGCTATCGTCGAACAGGCCAGCCACCTTGAATTTCGCCTTATAGCCCATAGTCGAGCCGTCGCCGAGAGGTTTGGTCTTAACGAGCTGGATATCGCTGTTCAGAACGGCTATGGCCACAGGTGTTGACTGTCGGATGCCACCATAGGTGTTGTCTTGAGTGTCGGTTACCACTGTGTAATATTTGGCTTCCACAGTCGGAGACTCATACATATAGCGCAAATCGTCGCATGCGGGCACTGTGATCCAACTCTCGGTTGCGGGAACCGAAGTATAGAGAACGGTTAATTTGCCCTCGTCGTCGCGCATGTAGCTACGATAGACACCTGCGCTGTCGGTGGCCGCTGCCACACGGGCAACTTCAAAATCTCCGGTAGACTCATTGACACGCATAAGCGAATAATGGCTGATGCTTGGATCGGTGTTTACATAAATGTCGGCCCCAATAATGCTCGCCTTGCAAGAGTGGACAGTGTCTTCGGCAACATCGCTTGGCAGAACCGAGCTATAGCCAATAGCATAATCGGCATTGAGCGACGACACGGTATCTTGTTTCCCATAGGAATACCCTGCAATTGAATTGTGGAAGTATTCGGCCGAATAGTAGTATTTAGTCTTATTTAATGCAGTAACGGGCTCGTCAAAACTGTCGGTTATGGTGATTGTCGACAAATCGAGTGGCTTAGTGAAGCCGTCGGCAGTAAAGCTCGAGCTTGACTCATCGGTTGAGCCATCGGCATTATACACCACCAAATCATAGTTATAAGTCTTTCCCAAAAAAGACCATGTGGTGAACTTGACGGTTGCAAGCTTCACCTTAGTGGTGTCGGTGTTGCGATAGAAGTTGATTTTACTGGTACCCAGCAGAATGTCGTTGGAAGAGATGCCATTGCTCTCGCTATTGACGAGAGAGATGGCCACGTTGTGCTTATTGACCATGTTTTGGGGGTCGAACGTGCATTGATGCCGCGTGCACTTCACCGCGAAGTCACGGGCAGTGGCCATGGCGGTGCTTGCCGAGCCTGCGACCATGCACAACACAACCATTGTGTGTAGTAAATTAATTCTCATCTTTTTTAATTGTTTAATATGATTATTGTTCTGATGACTATGCGTTTTTTCATTAAATCAGCCTTACTT
>CAVIEK010000031.1:0-22188 GCA_963641805.1 Bacteroides fragilis | reverse complement strand
TGAAGAAACAATGTGTATTGTTGGCAGCGCTTGCTCTTGCCTGCGGAGCTCCTATCGGGATGACCAGTCTCGACGGCATCGGTTTCACGGCATCGGCGCAGAACAACAAAGTTACCGGAGTCGTCAAAGACTCCAAGGGCGAGCCTCTGATAGGCGCCACCGTTATGGTAAAAGGCACCAAGCACGGCGCCGCCACCGACTTGGATGGTAAATTCACAGTTAATGCAGCCCCGGGCAGCACACTGGTGATTTCCTACATCGGCTCAAAACCCCAAGAAGTGAAGGTGACAGGTTCTACAGTTGAAGTCACCATGAACGACGGCAGCCAAAGCCTCGACGAGGTGGTGGTTACCGCACTCGGTATCAAGCGCGACAAGAAAGCGCTCGGTTATGCCATCGACGACATCAAGGCCGATGAGCTTATGAAAAACAAGAACACCAACGCCATCAACTCGCTGGCCGGCAAGATTGCCGGTGTCAACATCACCCAATCGTCGGGTGCAGCCGGCTCTGGATCGCAGATCATACTGCGTGGCGGTACATCGGGCTCTGAGAGCATGGACAACCAGCCGCTCTTCGTGGTCGACGGTGTGACTTACGACAACTCTACCTCAACCGTGGGTAACTCGGCATTCGACGGAATGATGAACTCGGCCACCACATCGAGCAACCGTGTGATGGACATCAACCCCGAGGATATCGAGAGCATGAGCGTGCTCAAGGGTCCGGCCGCTTCGGCTCTCTACGGCTCGCGTGCAGCCAACGGTGTGGTGCTCATCACCACCAAACAAGGTAAGGAAGGTACAGTGGAGGTTAACCTCAGCGCCAAGTACATAACATCATGGGCAAAGACCCTGCCTAAGGTTCAGACCCAGTACAAACGCGGTTACATGGACGACCAGTATGACGCACAGGGCAACTATACCGGAACGGTGTTCAATGATTACAGTTACAACTCGTGGGGCGAGAAATATGACGCCTCTACACAAAGCTACGACAACATCGGCAACTTCTTCCGCAACAGCGGTGTGTGGGACACCAACCTGAGCGTGGCCGGCGGTACAAAGAACAGTAAGTTCTACCTCTCAGGCTCGTTCTATGACCAAGACGGTATCGTGCCCACCACAGGTTACACCAAAACCACCTTCCGCTTCAACGGTGAGCAGAAATACAAGAAATTCACCTTTGGTGCCAACGCAGCCTATAGCGAGGCTCGCACCACCAAGACACTTACTGGTGCTGCCCTTTACGGCTCAAGCGGTACAGGCGCCCTTTACGGTGTCTACAATTGGTCGCCGAGCGACGACATGCGCCACTACCTCGACGAGACCACCGGCAAGCGTTACCGCATGTTCGGCACCCGCCTTGACCCGTGGGACGAGCGCGACAACCCGTACTGGATCGTCAACAAGAACAAATTCACCGACAAGACCGAGCGTTTCACCGGCAACTTCAACGTGAAGGCCGACATCACCGACTGGTGGTGGGTGAACTACCGCATGGGTGTCGACTCCTACACCACGCAAAACTCTACCCGCTTCGCTCCCGACGGTGCAGTTAAGCAAGTGTGGCTCAATGGTATGATGAGCGACAACACGATGAAATACCGCTTCCTCTCTACCAACTTGATGACAAACTTCAACAAGCAGTTCGGTGAATTCAACGTCAACCTTATGCTCGGTACATCCACAGAGTATAAGCGCAGCGAGCGCACCTACACGATGGCATGGAACTTTGGTATGGAGAACCTATACAGCTATTCCAACGCCACCAACGAGAACAAGAAATTCCAGACAGGCACAACCCGCACACGCCTCGTGGGTGTGTATGGCGAACTTCGTGCCGACTGGCGCAATGCCATTTTCTTGACAGTGACTGGCCGCAACGACTGGAACTCTACACTGCCTAAGGCAAGCCGCTCGTTCTTCTATCCGTCGGTAAGCGGCGCAATCGCATTCACAGAGCTGATGGGCGAGGCCCGTCCCGAGTGGCTCACTTTCGGCAAGGTCCGCGCATCGTGGGCCGAGGTTGGTAAGGGAACAACCGCATACGCTACCAGCACCACCCTTTGGCCGGTCAACACATATCTGGGCGGCGTCACAGGTGTGGGCAACAGCTGGTCGCGCGGCAACGCACTGCTCGTTCCCGAGAAGACACGCTCTACCGAAATCGGTCTTGAGCTTCGCTTCTTCCAGAACCGCTTGAAATTCGACATCGCTTACTACACCAACAACACCATCAACCAGCTCATCTCGCCGCGTGGCCCGCAGTCAACAGGCTACATCTTCTGCATGCAGAATGTGGGTACGGTATATAACAAGGGTCTTGAGATTAGCATCGGTGGCACACCAGTCCAAACTAAGGACTTCACTTGGGAAACCAGTATCAATGCAGCAGGCAACCGCGGTACAATGGACGGCCTGCCTGCAGGTATGGATGTGATGTATGTGACCGACGTGCAGTATGGTAGCGCTCAAGCCGCAACATTCAGCGGTGGCCACTTCATGGCAATCTCCGGTAAGAGATGGACTCGTGACGACCAGGGTCGTCTCATTCTTGACAAAAACGGCATGCCCACCACCGACAACAAGACTTACGAGGTTGCCAACCGTGAGTCGAAATTCACTGGCGGTTTCAACAACACCTTTACCTATAAGAACTTCTCGCTCAACATGCTGTGGGAGTTCCGCGTGGGTGGAGCTGTGTTCAACGGCACCAAGTATGCAATGACGCAGAGCGGTGTGAGCCAGTTCTCGGCCGACGTCCGCAACCAGCCTCTCACCATCAGTGGTGTCGACACAAAAGGCAATGAGGTGAGCAACACATGGGAAGCCGACAAGACGTATACCTTCAACGGCAAGGTGATGAGCGGCTACAACATCATTAAGAACTACTACACCGGCTACTACAACTACGAGACGAGCAACTGGATAACCGACGTGAACTCACTGCGTCTGCGCTCTCTGTCGCTCACCTACACCCTGCCCAAGGCTCTGCTTGCAAAGACCAAAGTCATCAAGCGTGCCAGCGTGACTGCTACCGCCACCAACCTGCTCCTGTTCACCAACTATGACGGTGATCCCGAGGCTGCGGCAAGTGGCTCAGGTGTGGGCGGCTCATCATCGGTAGGTTTCGACTATTGCGGCGTACCTTCAACAGCAAGTTTCGCATTTGGCGTGAATCTCACCTTCTGAAATTAACAGAACCAAAACTTTTTTAGACAACTAATTATGAAATTATATAAATCATTATTATTGGGCATGGCCGGAATGTCGATGTTATCGTTCACCTCGTGCAACGACTGGCTTGACATTAACACCGACCCCGACAACCCGACCGACGTGACCGCGCCTTATCAGCAGCGTCTGGCACACATTCAATTCTATACTAACGATGCCAACCAGTTTGCCGCTTGGCGTACTACGATGGCAATGGGCGATTGGACCAAAAACGATGGTGGCGGTACATATACCTACGCCAGTGACTGGTATCCTACCGATGCTATGGTTACAACTCCCTATCAGTGGTTCTTTGTTGGAGCCAATGTCAACAGCCAAGATATGTATGACAAGGCTCTTGCAGCCGGCAACTATCAGTATGCGGGCGCAGCCAAGCTTCTCAGAGCCTACGGCTTCATGCTTATGACCGATCTATATGGTGAAATGCCCTACACACAGGCATGTACACAAAGCGCCACACCTGAATATGACACAGGCCGCACAATTTTCATGGGTTGCATCAGCGACATTGAGGAGGCAATCGAGCTGTTGAAAAAAGGTCAAAGTCAGGATAGTAAGTTACCAACCCTCGCCGAGGGGGATTCCTGGAACGGAGGCTCAGTCGACAAGTGGATCAAGCTTGCCTATCTGTTTAAGGCCCGCTGGCTCAATCACCTTACAAAGAAGGGCGCTGGTAGCTACAAGGACGGCAAGTATGACGCAAATGAGATTCTTACCTGTCTCGACAATGCGATGCAGAGCAATGCCGACAACTCAATAGTAAACCATACCGACAACAACAGCTCAAGCCACGACGTGCTTGGATGGGATGAGCCTGTCGACTACTCGCCGCTATATTCAGTGAGCGGTATGAACTCTGGTTACATGCCCACCAAGATGCTCTATGACAACCTGACCAATTTTGCCGGATGTGGCATTGAGGATCCGCGAGCCGACCACATTCTGCCTTGGGCAAAGTCGGTGAAGAGTGCAACAACTCCCGCCGAGATCAAGTGGAACGGCAACTGGCGCCGTTCGATGGGAGTCGATCTTCAGTCGTCAATCCGCACAGTCGGTGGCCCGCTCCGTGCCATTTATAATAAGGATAAAGGGCAATGGTATTGCAAGAACGCCGCTGCCGACCGCGTTGGCGACACAATCTACGTGGAAGGTACCAGCTCATCGAAGGGCTATGCGGCCAATGTAGATCTGCTTTACCGCAACATAAAAGGTGTTGACGGCTCGGCAGAGTCGGGCACATTCTATACCCGCGTTTCATCGCCCACTTATATCGGCACATATTCTGAGGCATGCTTCATTCGCGCCGAGGTGCTCTTCAACCAAGGCAACAAGGCTGCCGCCTATGAGGCTTATGTAAAGGGTGTGCGCGCCAGCATGGAGCTGATGAACTCTAAGCTCAGCACTTGGATTGGTGAGGACGCAAGTCTCAAGAATTGCCCATCGTTTGTCCCGATGGAGCAGACTGATATCGACAACTATATCCAGAACGGACTGGGCACAGCTGGCGACATCACTTTGGGCAAGATTTTCACCCAAAAGCGCCTTGCTTTGCACTTCTCAATGGAAATCTGGAACGACATGCGTCGCTATGACTTCAATCCCGAATATTTCTTGGGATGGAACATTCCGGCAGCTCACGATCAGAATGTCGATGCCTTGAAGGCTATTCCTGCGGGTAAGCAGTACCGCCGTTGGCGTCAATGCGGCCACGAATATAACTATAATAGCAAGAATCTGCAGGCAATCGGTTCACAAGTGCCCGGTGCAGTCATGGTCGATTCTAAGGGTAAAGAAACCATGTGGAACCGTGCCGATGACGCTTGGACCATCAATGTGTGGTGGGACAGCGACCAGCAGTGATAAAGTCCATACGCACGCTGCACGTGTGCCGGCGATCCTAATCAGTCCTCGGACATACACACTGCAGCCCAATGTATAATACCCCTATTATTAAGGATGGGTGCCACACTGGTGGCGCCCATCCTTTTAAATGCATATCCGCACATATTACCCACTATGCCGGCTGCAAAACAGAATGCAGTGGCTTTGTTGGTGATTAATGGGCTTTTTTTAATAAATTTGTAGTCATACTCAACCAAACACTAATTGTTTTATGAAAAAAATCCATGTTTTATTATCACTTGCAGCGGCAATGCTGACTCTGCAGGCCGTGGCCAAAGCCACAAGCCCGTTCAGCGATGCTGCAGCCTTGAAGCAGCGCCGGGCCGTTGAGGCCACGGTCGGTGCCAGGGCAACCGATGTGTCGGGGTCGCAGGCCATACAGAGCATGCAACAGCATGTGGCCAAGAACGTTGATGCCAAGGCACGCCGCGTGGCCAGCGCCGTTGCGGCAAGCGACCTCAAGAGTCCAAGCCTGCAATTCGACTACACCACAGGCAATCCCCCGGCCTTCAAGCGATCGGTACCCGTGAGTTTCAACATCAGCGGCACTACAATCGAGATTAAGGGTTTCGGCGGTTACGGCAAAAGTGCCACAGGCACTATCGATCTGACCACGGGAGCGGTGCGTTTCGAGCGCCAGTCGGTCTATGAGAGTGCCACCTATGGCAACTGCGACATCGTGAAGGTGAATCCCGGTTACACCACAATCGACACCACGGGTGTGATTACCGGCCAAATTACCGGCAACACACTCACCCTCGACTCGTGGACACTTTACATCACCAGCGGTAAATACAAGGGCTACATCCTTGATGGTGTGCGCGTACGCTCCGACTTCAAGCCGTCTAATACTACCATGAGCATGACCGTGGTCGACACACTAGGCACGGAGCAAACTATCGCCTACCCTGTGATAGTGGAGCAAGAAGCGACCAACCAGGTGGCCGTATATAACTTTGCCGGCAGCGGCAAGAAGACGTTAGTGGCTCTCAGTGGCGACTCTACCATTGCCATCAAGCCTCAAGTGCTGTTTGAGACGAGCAGTCTCAGATACAAGTGCTACCCCTACGACCCGGCCAGCAAGGTCTATTATACCTACAAGCCCATCAAGGGTAGCGGCAAGGGCGGCAAACTCACTTGGGGCAATTGGATAGCAAACTCAACCGACGGTAAGTATTATGCCTTTATCAGCACAGGCGCCACAATTGAGCTGCCTTTCAAGGCCACGTTCCCGGCAGCCCGGGCAACGGCAGGATTCAAGGGGAGCGGAACCGAAGACGATCCTTACCTTATTGAGAATGCCGCCGACCTCATCGCGCTTTCCGACAGTGTGAACTTCGCGACCGAAATCGACGCCACCAAAAAGTATGGTTCTAAATATGCCGGTGCACACTTCAAGCAGACGGCGGCCATCAACCTCAAGGGATATTTGTTCCCGCCCATCGGCGGTTGTGACGACCGCATTCGCTTCGGTGGCGTCTATGACGGCAACAACAAGGCCATCAGCAACCTTACCGTAGAATCGACCGTCGACGGCTATGCCGGCCTCTTTGGCGCAGTCGACACCACTGGCGTGCTCAAGAACGTGCGCCTCACCAGCCCCGTAATCAATTCGGGCTACTACTACACCGGCTCTCTCGTGGGCTTCACCACCGGTTCGATAGAGAATATCACCGTCACAGGAGGCAAGGTGGTGGGTAACTTCTGCACCGGCGGTGTAGGCGGCTTTGTGGGAGCGGCAACCAACGTGTCGTTCACCGGAGCCGTGACAGGCAACAGCCAGACGGGCGGTGTGCTCGGCGTGAGCCGCTCACCGTTGACCAAACTTGTCGCTACAGCCACCACTGTGACCAGTACGGCCACAGAATATACCACATCGGTAGGCGGCGTGGTGGGTTTCCTGGGTAAAGAGCGCGGAGGTGAGATTACCGACAGCTATTTCTCGGGCAACGTAGTGGTTCAGTACCCTGGCGTGATGGCAGGCTGCATACTCGGTGTCAGCACCGAGGCCCCTGTGCGCCGCTGCTTTGCGGTGGGACAGGTGAGCACCACATCGTCGTCAATAGGCCGCACCTCGGCCGGCGGTATCGTGGGTGGTGTGCAGGCATGCGAGATTACCGACTGCTATTTCTCGGGTGAAAGCATCATCAACGGCCCGCAGACTGGCGGTCTTGTGGGCTACAATGTGAACATCGGCGGAATTGAAGGCCATGCCGACCATTCGGTGTTCAGCCGGTGCTATGTGACAGGTCTCATAAAGAGCACATCAACCGACGCACAGTCGCCGTTTGTGGGCAAATATGACCCACAGACAGGCGGCAGCACTCCGGTGATAACCAATTGCTACCATGACGGCCAGTTCATTGTGGCCAATGCCAAACTCACATCGGCAGCACTAAGCACCAGCACTATGGTGAGCGGCGAGCCTCTCGACAGTACCTTCAGCACCGAAGTGTGGAACTTCACCAAAGGTCTCTATCCGCGTCTTAAGGGGATCGACACCAATGCCAGCGCATACGTTTCGGCTGCGGCTGCGGTGTTTGCATCAACCGAGCAGAACGTCGACAACGTGGCTGAAGATTTCACTGGTGCCGTGCAGAACAGTGTGAAATGGAAAATAGCCATGGATGGCGCGCTTGCCGACGATGGTCATGGACTCAGTGTTGAGACCACCGGAGCCTTCCACCTCAACGGCTCATTCTCGACCGACACCATTTATGCCGTCAACGGCTCGGTACAAAAGTACTTCTACCTGCGATGCGCCCCCAAGAGCCGCTTCAAGGGCGACGGTACTGCCGAAAGTCCTTACCTTATTGAGAACAAGACCGACCTCATCGACCTCAGTAAAGCTACTGTCGACAACCAGTTGTCGTTCAGCGGCTCATACTTCCTCATCACTGCCGATATCGATGTCGAGAAAGACCAAGACTTCAAGGGAATAGGCATCAAGGGCAGCTCGAAATCAAACTATGCTTTCGGTGGCGTGCTCGACGGCGGCAACCACACCATCCATAATGTGCGGCTCATCAGCTGTACGCTCGACGAGAAGGGAGCTGTGGCAACAAAAGAGAACAACAGTGGCTTCGTCAACAACCTCAAGGCCGGCGGCGTGGTGAAGAACCTCAGAATGGCCGCCGATTGCTACTTTGAGGGCTACTCTCACACGGCTGCGTTCGTAGGTCACAACTATGGCGGCGATGTGATAAACTGCCGCAACTATGCCCCCGTGGTGAGCCATGCAGGAACTGTGGCCGGTATTGTGGGCTACCACAACGCCGGACTCATCAAAGACTGCTACAATGCCGGACACATAGTTGCAGGCTACATGTATGCGGGTGGCATAACCACATCGAGTCGCGGCACCATCGAGAATTGTCAGAACGACGGCGAAGTGGAGTGCAAGCTCATCAACGCCAATTACCAGGCCAATCGTCTGCACTCGGCTGGCGGTATATGCCACACAAGCTTTGGCACAATGCGCAACGTGCTCAATACCGGCCGTGTGAGTGCGCCCAAGTATGTGGGTGGCATCATGGCGTGGTACAACCTTAAGGCTGTCGACACAATGGCTAAGGCAGCTGTCAATGTGGGAATTCTTGAAATCGACCCCACCATCGACCCCACCACTGTGGGCAACATAGTGGGCAAGCTCTACTACAAGGGCTATACCGCCGACTGCTACTACGACTCCCAGTTGTCGCAGCACAAGGCTTGTCACGGCACATCCTATGACGGTACCGCCGCCTCGACTACAGCACGGCTCACAAGTGGTACTCCCGTTGAGGGGCTAGATACGGCCTATTGGAGCTTTGCCGAAGGGCGCTACCCGATGTTGCGCACGTTTGCCAATGAGCCAGGAGCGCAGGCAGCGGCAAGGAGTGTGGTCTATTTTGCCGACAACCACCGCAGCGATTCAATCAAGAGCGACGCCAAGCTCGCCAAGGCCGACGGGCTGAAATGGAGCACCGTCGCCGGCACTGCATTCCAGATTAAGGATGGCGTGTTGTGGATGGATCCGGCCGACAACCTGATCGACACAGTAGTGGCTGAGTGCAATGGCTTTGTGAAACGCATACCAGTGGTTGCCGTGCCCGACACACTCGCAGCCCCGACCATAACGGTGATGGCAGGCACTTCGACAGTGGTGTTCGGTAACGATGTGCAAGGTGCCACCTTCTACTATACTATCGATGGTTCTACGCCTACGTCCGACAGTAATAGTACCGACGGCGAGGTGGCGCTTCCTGCCGGGAACTACACGGTGAAGGCAATTGCCACCAAGCATAACTACTTTGCGTCGCCCGTTGCCACTGAGCAGGTGGCTGTGACTGGTGTGACCGACATTACTGCCGGCAAGGTTGTGCTCACCCGCAGCTTCGTGACTGCAGCTGGCGTTGTCAGTCCCGTTCCTGTCGAAGGACTGAACATTGTAATAACCACCTATACCGACGGTTCGCGCACAACCGAAAAGCGCCTGATGCACGCCGAGTGACGATCTGACCGTTCCCTCCATAATCGCTAAGGCCGCAACCTTATCACCTCTAAAGTGACGGTTGCGGCCTTAGTTGTGTGTCCAAGCCAAGCGGAATGCACTACAACGAAGGCCTCCCTGCCGAAACGGTGCGGTTGCGAAAAGCCTAAAAGCCGAGAGCCGATTGAAAATAACAATGTAGTAGTGGAGGTGTTACGTCGAAATTTAGTAATTTTGCGGCAACTTAGCGCATTCTTGCGCCGAACGTTTTTTTAACATGATGGGCAACAACACTTATTATAACGAAGAGGAACTGAAGCACACCGTGCACCAGTTGGCTCATGACATCAATGCCAGCGGAATGTGCCACTTGCGGTTCGGACGCGAGCCATTGCCGCGCCAAGGGCTCATAAAAGAGGCCGTGACACTATGCCGCGAATTGTTGTTCCCTGGATTTTTCGGAGATTCCGATGTCAACAGTTTCAATCTTGAATATCAGTTGGGGTTGCATTGTGAGCGCCTTAAGTCGCTGCTCGAAAACCAAATAACAGCCGGATTTGCCATTGGGGCATGTTCGGCCGATGCCTCAAAACTCGCCAGCCTGCGGCAGAGAGCCGTTACCATAACGGCAGGGTTCATTGCCAAGCTCCCGCAATTGCGCAGCTTGCTCCACACCGATGTTGAGGCAATCTATGAGGGTGATCCGGCCGCAGTGAGCCGTGAGGAGGTTATCTATTGCTATCCGGCCATCAAAGCCATCATCAATCACCGCATAGCCCATGAGCTGCTGCTTGCCGGAGTGCCAGTGATACCGCGCATGATAAGTGAGCAGGCTCACAGCGAGACTGGTATCGACATACACCCCGGTGCGAGCATCGGCAACCACTTTGCCATCGACCACGGCACCGGTGTGGTGATAGGGGCCACAGCCGTCATAGGCAATCATGTGAAGATTTATCAGGGTGTGACGTTAGGAGCCAGGTCGTTCCGCACCGACTCCGACGGAAATCTCGTAAAAGGTGTTCCGCGGCATCCTGTAATAGGCAACAATGTGGTGATTTACAGCAACGCCACCATCCTGGGGCGGGTCAGCATAGGCGACAACGCAGTGATAGGAGGCAACATTTGGGTCACAACCGATGTGGCCCGTGGAGAGAAGTTAATCCAAGCAAAAGCAAATAATATAGTTAGACTGAAAAACGATGAGTGAGAAATTTGAAATGGTTGCCAAGACGTTTCAGGGACTTGAGGGTGTGCTCTGCGACGAGCTCAAGGCTCTTGGTGCCGATGAGGTGACCGAAGGACGGCGTATGGTGTCGTTCAAGGGCGACAAAGAAATGATGTATCGCGCCAACTTCTGCCTGCGCACGGCATTACGGGTGCTTAAACCGATTTACAAGTTCAAGTCGAGTGATGCCGACGACTTGTATGAGAAGGTGAAGACCTTCGACTGGGAGTCGATAATGGGCGTCGACAGCACATTTTCAATCGATGCCACCGTGTATAGCGACAGTTTTCGCCACTCACGCTTTGTTACCTATCGCGTGAAAGATGCTATAGCCGACTATTTTAATGAGAAATACGGCAAGCGCCCGTCGATACGCCTCACGTCACCCGATTTCAGATACAATGTGCATATCAGCGACCACGATGTGACACTGTCGCTCGACTCGTCGGGTGAGCCCCTGTACAAGCGCGGATGGCGTGCGGCGCAGACCGATGCCCCCATTAATGAGGTGCTTGCCGCCGGCATTATTAAGCTGAGCGGGTGGGACGGCAAGAGCAACTTTGTGGATCCTATGTGCGGCTCGGGCACATTTCTCGTTGAGGCTGCCTTGATTGCCGCCAACATTAATCCCGGTGTATTCCGCACCGACTTTGCATTCCAGCATTGGGCCGACTACGACAGCGACCTCTATGAGGCAATCTACAACGACGACAGTCAGGAGCGTGATTTCGACTTCAAGATATTCGGTTCCGACGTGGCGCGCAAAGCTGTGGCGATCACCATGGCCAATGTGAAAAGCGCTGGCGTGGCAAAATATGTGGAAGTTGAGCAGAAGGCCATTCAGGACTTTGACGCGCTGCCTGCCGAGGGCAAGGGCGTGCTCATTACCAATCCGCCATACGGAGAGCGTCTGAAACTCGATGACATTGAGGCGCTTTATGCCACACTTGGCGAGAAACTGAAGCGTGTGTTCCGCGGCTACGAGGCTTGGGTTATAGCAAGTGACGAAGAGCTTATTGACCAGATAGGCCTCAAGGCTTCGGTAAAATATCCGCTCTACAATGGCGAGATTCCGTGCGAGTTGCGTGAATATGTGATTTTCGACGGAGCCTATAACGAATTGCGCCGTGCCGGCGGGTCTATTAAGAACGATGGATTCCGCCGTAGCGAGGACAAGCGTGGCTTGTATAAAAAACGTCGTGATTTCGGTGGTGATGCCGAACACCGCGACCGCCGTTCTTTCCGCCACGACGATGATGATCGCCGCCGTGGGTCCCGTCGAGATGGGGAAGATCGCCGCCGTGGTTTTGGCCGCGATGGCGAGAGTCGTGACGATCGCCGTCCCTACAATCGTGAGTACAGTCGAGACCGTGACGACCGTCCGGCAGCTGGTTCGTTTCGCTCTTCGAAGCCCTATGGCGAGCGTGGTCGTGACGAGGAGGGCGAGCAACAGACTGATGCGTTCTGGCACTCTCGCGAGTTTGCCAAGAAGATGTTGCGCGGCCGCAAGCCTTCTCTAGGCATAGAGAAAGAGCGCCCCATAGTGCATGGCCGCCGTAACGGATGGAAGCGCCGTGAGCTAAACGATGCTGCCGATGCCAATAATGGAAACAAGACTAACAACGACAATAACACAAACAATGATGGAGAGCAATAAGAAAGTGAACATATTGCTGCTCGGATCGGGCGGACGTGAGTGTGCAATAGCGTGGAAATTGAGTCAAAGCGATCTGTTGGGCAAGCTTTACATAGCCCCTGGCAATGCAGGGACCGGTCTTTATGGCGAGAACCTTGACGTGAAACCGCTTGATTTCGAAGCAGTGGCTGCAGCCACAATCGAGCACGACATACAAATGCTCGTGGTGGGTAATGAAGACCCTCTTGTGGCAGGCATAACCGATTATTTCAAATCGCGTACCGATTTAGAAGGCGTGCGTGTGATAGGGCCGTCGAAACTTGGTGCCCAGCTTGAGGGTAGTAAGGACTTTGCCAAGGGCTTTATGGAGCGGAACGGAATACCTACAGCCAAATATTTCAGTGTCACTGCCGACAACATTGAGGAGGGCTACAAGTTTCTTGAGGCCCAAAAGCCTCCCTATGTGCTCAAGGCCGATGGCCTTGCAGCCGGTAAGGGTGTGCTCATTGTCGACTCTCTAGATGAGGCGAAGGACGAGTTGAGGCAGATGCTTGGCGGCATGTTCGGCAAGTCGTCGGCCACGGTCGTTATCGAACAGTTTCTCAAGGGAATAGAGTGCTCGGTGTTTGTCGTTACCGACGGCAAAAGCTACCGTGTGCTTCCCGTTGCAAAAGACTATAAGCGCATTGGCGAGAATGAGCAGGGTCTCAACACTGGTGGCATGGGGTCGGTGTCGCCTGTAAGTTTTGCCGACGACGTTTTTATGGCCAAGGTGCGTGAGCGCATCATCGACCCTACTGTGCGTGGTCTTCAGACCGAGAATCTGCCTTATTGCGGATTCATCTTTTTCGGTCTTATCAATGTGGATGGTGAACCCTATGTGATTGAGTACAATGTGCGCATGGGCGACCCCGAGACCGAGTCGGTGATGCCGCGGCTGGGGAACGACTTGGTGGAACTGTTGCTTGCCACAGCCGACGGACGCCTTGACGAAACCTCCATCAGCATCGATCCCCGTTATGCAGTGACGGTGATGATGGTGAGTGGCGGGTATCCCGAAAAATATGAGAAGGGCAAACTGATAACAGGTCTCGACTCTGTCGACGGAAGTGTGGTGTTCCATGCAGGCACTGCCCTCGACGCCCAGGGGCGCATAGTCACCTCGGGCGGACGTGTGCTTGCTGTCACCAGCTATGGCCGCACCAAACAGGAGGCTCTCGACCAGTCGTTTGCCAATATTGCCAAAATCGATTTCGACAAGAAATACTATCGCCGCGACATAGGCTTCGATCTCCAGTAACCTGTGTAGCTACGTTGCGCCGTCATCTATGAAATTGCCCTGTGGCAGCAGTTGCCGCGGGACAAGGTTTATCTGTCACTAAAACAACAACTCTCGAAAATGAGCATAAGGGAAGACCGTATCAACGATTTCTTTAATGGCCGAAAGTTCTTGTCGGTCATGGTGATCGCCTATCTGTTGCTTACCGCATGGGCGGCGATGAGTGGTAAAATAGTGATTTCACATGCAGGCGGGGGTACATTTTTTCCATCGCCTGAGGCTCTTATAACCCACCGCATGGCCTCATGGGCTGTCAATTCGGCATGTGTGCTTGCCGTGGGAGCGTTGCTCATAACGCTCAACCGCATGTTTAATTTTGTGAGGGCCTATACAGTGTCTTATGCATCGGTGTTCTTGCTGTTGCAGCTGGGTAACCCCATAGCAAGTGTGCAGTTCTACGTCGGCACGGCATTGTGTCTTGTGCTGATGGGTGCGTCATTTGTGCTGATGAGTGAATACCAAAACAAGCAGTGCTCGCAACGAAGCGTATTCATAGCCTTCGCCCTAATCTCGTTTTGCTGTATGTTTCACTACTCGTTCATCTTCCTGGCGCCCGTCATGCTTATAGGGTTCATGCAGATGCGTGCCCTAAACCTGCGCGGATTGATAGCTGTGCTGCTGGGCATAGTCACGCCTTATTGGATAGCAATAGGTCTCGGTCTGGTAAACCTTTCCGATTTCATGCTGCCGCACTTGTCCACAATATTCACTGTAGTGATAAGTGAGGCATTGCCACATGTTGATGTGGTAACGGCTGCAGTTGTGTCTGTCATTACGGCTGTGCTCACGGTTGTGAATCTGTTTACTACCTACAACTATCGTTTGCAAATACGCATGTACAATGCTTTCTTCGCGGTACTCGCAATGCTCTCGATATTGGCAATGTGCGTCGACTACAACCATATGGCAACCTATGTGCCTGTGCTCAATCTGTGTCTCGCCATTCAAGTAGCCCACACATTCACCATTTCCACTGCCATGCGCCGGTATCTGCTTGTTGTGGTGTTGCTTGTGGGCTCGTGTGTGAGCTATGTGGCACAATTGTTGTGAATTTGTCGCCTGTGACTGATAGAATGAAACGATAAAGGCAAGGAATGAAAAATGATGAAAATAATTGTAGAAAGCCACATCCCATTTATAAAGGGGCGTCTTGAGCCTTGGGCCCAAGTAGAATATCTTGAGCCGTCAGGATTCACTCCCGATACCGTCCGCGATGCCGATGCCATTGTGGTGCGCACGCGCACGCGGTGCAGTCAGGCTCTGCTTGAGTACAGCAAGGTGCGGTTTGTGGGCACGGCCACCATAGGCACCGACCATATCGACCTCGCTTATTGTGCCTCACGCGGCATAACGGTGGCCAATGCTCCAGGATGCAACGCTCCGGCTGTGGCCCAATGGGTGCTTTCTACTGTTGGATATTGGATGAGGCATCGGGGTATTGTCGACCCGCATGACTTGACGCTTGGCGTGGTTGGTGTGGGGCATGTGGGCACAATTGTGGCGCGATGGGCCCGAGAGTTGGGGCTGCGGGTGCTGTTGTGTGACCCGCCGAGGGCCAATCGTGAGGGCTCTGAGGCTTTCTGCTCCTATGGTCGGCTTGTGTCACAAAGCGATGTGATTACCTATCATGTGCCGCTCACCACCCGTGGCCCTTATGCGACACGGCATCTGTGTGATGCTCAGATGCTCGACCGCGCTGAGCGTTGCCACCTCATAATGAACGCCTCGCGTGGTCGTGTGTGTGACAATTCGTTGCTTGAGCAATGGCATGGTGATGTGGCCATCGACTGTTGGGAGAATGAGCCCGACATCAGTCTTGACCTCTTGCAAAAGGCCTTTGTGGCCACTCCACATATAGCTGGTTACTCGGCTGAGGGTAAATTGCGCGGTACGGCAATGGTGATAAAGGCGCTTAACACACATTTCGGCATTAATGCCGAGGCTCCTGTGGTTGAGGCTCCTGCCGAGGGCGCTACCGGTGTCACCTTTGACACCGTCATGGCAAGCTATAATCCTTTGGCCGATACGGCCCGCCTGCGCCAGTCGCCCGCTACTTTTGAGTCCCAACGTCAATCCTATGTGCTTAGACACGAAGTCATTTGACTTCGTTGTAGCCACCGGTTGACGACAGTTACTTTTGTCGGCTTGGCGGTGCTGGCGTCGCCCCATGTGTTCCAAAACGTCCACTTTTTAGGCAAAAAACCATAAAATTCACATTATTAATATGTGCCGTTATGGTTTTTTGTCTAATTTTGCACCCGATTTTAGAGTTGCAACCCTTTTTGAGCCGATTTTGCACCTTTCTTTGGTATTGAATGGCTCATGCAGAGGGGTTGGTAGAAATATAACAACAAGAAAACATATTATGCCAGCTGAGAATTTAGTGATAGTGGAGTCTCCCGCCAAGGCCAAGACAATTCAAAAATTTTTGGGTCAGGACTACAAGGTGATGTCGAGCTATGGTCATATCCGTGATTTGCACAAGAAAGATTTTAGTATTGATGTCAATGACGGATACAAGCCCATTTATGAAATACCTGCTGACAAGAAACCTCTGGTGGCCGATTTGAAAAAGGCGGCCAAGGAAGCAACCACAGTATGGCTCGCGAGTGATGAGGACCGTGAGGGAGAGGCCATCGCATGGCACCTCTATGAGGTGCTTGGATTGAAGCCGGAAAACACCCGCCGCATTGTATTTCACGAAATCACCAAGCCGGCAATCCTCAAGGCAATAGAAAATCCGCGTACCATCGACGTGAATCTTGTCGATGCACAACAGGCACGTCGTGTGCTCGACCGCATAGTGGGTTTCGAACTGTCGCCAGTGCTTTGGAAGAAAATAAAACCGGCCTTGTCGGCCGGCCGTGTGCAAAGTGTGGCCGTGCGCCTCATTGCCGACCGCGAGAAGGAAATACGCAATTTCAAAAGTGAGGTCTATTATCGCGTGACAAGCACCATGCAGCCGCAGGGAAACCAAGCGACTGTGACGGCTGAACTTAACAAGCGGCTGGCTACTCACGACGAGGCTGTGGCGCTGCTAGAGGCATGTGCCACGTCTCGGTTCAATGTCATAGATGTCAATGTGCGCCCACTCAAGAAATCACCTGCACCGCCGTTCACCACATCCACTTTGCAGCAGGAGGCCTCACGAAAACTCGGGTTCTCGGTAGCGCAGACCATGCGTGTGGCCCAGGCTCTCTATGAGGCCGGACACATTACTTATATGCGTACCGATTCTGTCAATCTCTCTAATTTGGCTCTCGGAACAATCAGTAAAGAAATTTCAGATAACATCGGCGAGGAGTATCTTAAGGTGCGGCGATATCACACCACGAGCAAGGGTGCACAGGAAGCCCATGAGGCAATACGCCCCACGTTTATCTCAAATCATGAAATAGCGGGAACTGCTCAAGAGAAGAAACTGTATAACCTGATTTGGAAGCGAACAATTGCGTCGCAGATGACCGATGCCCAGGTCGAGAAAACCGTTGTAGACATTGCCATAAGCGGTCGCGACGAGCGTTTTGTGGCTACAGGCGAGGTGATTAAGTTTGATGGCTTCCTTAAAGTGTATATGGAATCGACCGACGATGAGGCGGCAACGGCATCTGACGGACATTCGCTGCCTCCAATGACGGTGGGTATGAGCATGACCGCAACCGGTATCGAGGCGACGCAACGCTACACTCAGCAGCCGCCGCGTTACACCGAGGCATCGCTTGTGCGCAAGCTCGAGGAGCTCGGCATAGGCAGGCCGTCGACTTATGCGCCCACAATCTCAACCATTCAGGCCCGTGACTATGTGGTGAAGGGGGAAAGCCACGGAGAGGAACGGAATTATGAGATACTTTCTCTTGGCGACAATGGACAGGTGCTGTCGACCATAAAGACTGAGATGTCTGGCGCCGAGAAGGGGAAACTCATTCCTACCGATGTGGGAATGGTAGTCAATGACTTTCTTCTCAAGTATTTCCCTGGCATAATGGACTACAATTTCACGGCGCGTGTCGAGAGTGAGTTCGACGATATTGCCGAAGGCAAGCAAGTGTGGAATCAAGAAATAGACCGTTTCTATAAGAGTTTCCATCCCGACATTGAAAAGGTGTCGGCTTTGCGCCTTGAGCACAAAGTGGGCGAGCGCGTGCTTGGAACCGACCCCAAAACAGGGCGGGTGGTGGCTGTGAAGATCGGCCGATTCGGCCCACTCGTGCAGCTTGGTGGCACCGACGAAGACGAAAAGCCTCGTTTCGCGTCACTCCAGAAGGGGCAGAGCATAGCATCACTCACTCTCGATGATGCACTTAAACTCTTTGACTTGCCACGCACCCTTGGTGACTTTGAGGGAAGTGAGGTCTCTGTAGCTGTAGGCCGTTTCGGCCCATATGTGAAACATGCAGGTAAATTCGTGTCGATTCCCAAAACGCTCACACCCGAGAGCATCACACTCGAGGAGGCTTGTGCCTTGATAGCCGACAAGCGAAATGCCGAGGCAAAGCGGGTGATAGCCACTTTCGACGAAGCTCCCGACTTGCAAGTGCTGAACGGCCGTTTCGGTCCATATATCAGCTATCAAAAGAAAAACTTCAAGATTCCGAAGGGTATGGATGCAGCTTCGCTCTCTTTGGCCGACTGCCGCTCAATCGTGGCCGATGAGGCCAATGCCTCAAAGGGCTCGGTACGGCGTGCGGCCCGCAAGGCGGCCACCGATGAGAAAAAGACGGTCAAGAAACCTGCCGCCAAGAAAAAAGCAACGTCCAAAAAGGCTGTGGTGGCTAAATAACTCTGCCGCACATAAAGAAAGCACATAACCGGGATGCCGCGCTTCACTTACAAGTGCGGCATCCCGGTTTCGGTAGCGTCTCTACACCCGCGTTGGTCTTCGGCCCGGCCGGCTCCATTTCGCCAAGGCCAGTTTGCCATTGCTGCTGATTTGCACTATTTTTGTGTCGTAAAAATCAACCGGGTCGGGAGTGGCTGTCGCCATTCACGGCAAAACAACCAGTCAGTGCGCAATGAATGAACCTTTGCTCAGCCAGTTGTATCTGAAGGATACGGCTTTTCAGAATTTGATGCAGGAACGCATCTATAATGTGTTGCTCATCGCATCCACATACGACGCCTTCATGATGGAGGAGGACGGGCGTGTTGAGGAACAGATATATTTTGAGTATGTGTCGCTCAACCTTAGCTCTCCGCCCCGTGTGACACGTGTGAGCGACTATGAGTCGGCACGGCAGACTTTGGCCGAGAAGCACTACGACATCATCATCGCCATGCCCGGTGTCGATGTCACCGAGACTTTTGCGGCTGCCAAGCAGATAAAGGGGCTGTATCCCACTACTCCAATTGTGGTGCTTACGCCGTTTTCCCGCGAGGTGTCGAGGCGGCTCGCCAACGAGGACTTCAGCGGCGTTGACTATGTGTTCAGCTGGCTTGGCAATGTCGACTTGCTTGTGGCTATCATCAAATTGCTTGAGGATAAGTTGAATGCCGAGAACGACATCGTGGGTGTGGGAATCCAGATGATTCTGCTTGTAGAGGACTCGGTGCGCTTCTATTCATCTATTCTGCCCACATTGTATAAATTCATTCTACGCCAGTCGCGCATTTTCTCCACCGAGGCGCTTAATGCCCATGAGGCCATGCTGCGCATGCGTGGCCGCCCAAAGGTGATGCTTGCGCGCGACTATGAGGAGGCCAAACAGCTATATGACCATTACCACGATCACATATTGGGGGTGATAAGCGACGTGTCGTTTAAGCGTGCTGGCGTCAAGGACAAGCATGCTGGCCTGCGCCTGGCCCATTACTTGAGGGAATGTGATCCCTACTTGCCTATTATCATCGAGTCGAGTGACTCTGAAAACCGAGAAAGCGTCAAGGATTTCGGTGGCACATTTCTCGACAAGAACTCAAAGAAACTGCCCGTCGACCTTGGGCAGGCAATAATGGACCACTTCGGTTTCGGCGACTTCATAATTAGGAATCCTGAGTCGGGCAGTGAGATAATGCGCATTACCAATCTAAAGGAATTGCAGAACCATATATTCGATATCCCGGCTGAGTCGTTGCTATTCCACGCCCGCAAAAATGATATCTCGCGATGGCTCTATTCGCGAGCGTTATTTCCCATTGCGCAGGTGGTGAAGATGCACCGGTTTCGTGACATAAACGAGGCTCCGGCTGTGCGCCAGCTGTTTTTCGATCTTATCGTCAAGTACCGCAAGATGAAAAATCGCGGCGTGGTGGCCGAGTTCAAGCGTGAGCGCTTTGACCGTTACAGTAACTTCGCGCGCATCGGTCAAGGGTCGCTTGGGGGGAAGGGTCGCGGCTTGGCGTTTATCGACAGTATTATAAAGCACAATCCCATATGTGATAATTTTGATGGGGTGTCGGTACATATCCCGCACACCGTAGTGCTTTGCACCGACGTCTTCGATGAGTTCATGGAGTCTAACGATCTGTATCCGCTTGCTCTGAGCAACCTTCCCGATGCCGAGATTCTAAAGCATTTTCTTGCAGCGCGTTTGCCTGAGAGTCTTGACGACGATCTGATGGCGATCTATGATGTGATAGGTGGGCCGCTTGCCGTGCGCAGCTCAAGCCTGCTCGAGGACAGCCACTATCAGCCATTTGCCGGGGTGTATGCAACCTATATGATTCCGCATATGCCCGATCGCAAAGCCATGCTGCAGCTAATAAGCAACGCTATAAAAGCCGTCTATGCCTCAGTGTTCTATGCCGAGAGTAAAGCCTATATGGTGGCCACAAGCAATGTCATCGACCAGGAGAAAATGGCTGTCATAATCCAAGAGGTGGCTGGAGAGCAGCATGGCGATTACTTTTATCCTTCGTTCGCTGGTGTGGGGCGTTCGCTCAATTATTATCCTGTGGGGGGGGAAGACCCGCAAGGGGGTATAGCCGAGATTGCGGTTGGGTTGGGAAAATATATTGTCGACGGAGGTATGTCGTTGCGATTCTCTCCCCGGCGCCCGCGCAAGGTGCTGCAGACGAGCACGCTCGACTTGGCTTTACGCGACACCCAGTCGTCGTTCTATGCTCTCAACACCCACGATGTGACTCCAGACTTTACAATCGACGAGGGCTTTGATATCTCGCGTTTGTCAATCCAGGACGCTGCTCGTGATGGTCACCTTAAATATATGGTGTCGACCTACGATTTCCGCAATGGAACTATTGTTGACAATGACCTTGGGCCGGGACGTAAATTGGTCACCTTTGCCAACGTGTTGAAGCAAAATGTGTATCCGCTTGCCAAAATCGTTGATTTTATGCTTACCACAGGGCAAAGGTTAATGGGGCGTCCTGTTGAAATCGAGTTTGCAGGCATCATCAACCCCGACCGTTCCGACCCTGGCAACAAGGGCGATTTGTGTTGGCTGCAGATCAGACCTATGGTTGACCGCAAGGAGATGCTCGACGAGGATGTGATGCAAGTGCCTGCCGATCAAATGCTCATTTGTAGCCGTAATGCCCTTGGTCACGGGGTGATGGATAATATATGTAGCGTGGTTCTTGTGAAGCCTGAGTGCTTCTCGATGGCAAACAATCCGGTTGTGGCCGAAACGGTGGCGAGAATAAACGCCGATTTTGTGGCTCGTGGCGAAAACTATATCTTGGCTGGCGTCGGCCGTTGGGGATCCAGTGATCCGGCGTTGGGAATCCCCGTGAAGTGGGCGTCGATCTCGTCTGCGAGGGTCATTGTGGAGATGTCGCGCCCAGGTGCACGCATAGAGCCAAGTCAAGGCACACACTTTTTCCAAAATCTCACTTCGTTTGGCGTGGGGTATTTCACTGTGGGTATGCCTAATGACGGTAGCGTGTTCGATTTGGATTTCCTTTCAGCATGTCAGGCTGTCTATGACGACGGCTTTGTGCGCATTGTGCATTTTGAACGCCCGCTCACGGTGGCCATTAATGGGCAGAAGGGCTTTGGCGTAGTGCTGAAGCCGCATGTCGGGTAGTGTTATATATAAATGTGTGTCATGATCATGTCGCAGGTGGGCGCCGACTCATTGCGCCTCGGTGATGATTGTATTGAAGCTACAGGTGCTTTAGAAAAATGTCTCAAAATCTAGATTGACCCTAGTCTGTGTGCTTAAGGTCGTTCTGTCTCTTTCCCCTGTTGTTTTTATAGCTGAAAAACGATGTGCTTGATGGAATTTGACTGAACAAACCAAATTTTTAAAATATTTTTTCACGGGTAAACATATTGATTTATAGCCTAATATTCTACTGTTGGTGCTTTCTGCGATATTTTTTTGCGGAATATGATTTTGTGGTTTCGGAAAATTGACCTAACTTTGCATCCGCAAACGAAAAATGAGGCACTTCAATGACATTAGCGAATGT
>CAVIEK010000030.1:0-22261 GCA_963641805.1 Bacteroides fragilis | reverse complement strand
TACGTGACATATCCAACGGGCTAAATTCAGCCAACGGCAACTTGAACCACCTCGAATCTGCCGTGCCCCCTCAAACGCTTTTTCCAACATTTTACCTAATTATGCACTTGCCGGTGAGCCCACATTTGAGAAATTTCACGGTGAATCGGCAAGAAAGTGATGCTTTGAATGCTGCAAAACCGAAACAAATGTTTAGTTTTGCATATTAAAGACAGCACAAAAGATGACAAGAACGAACCCAATCGACACACAGACCCTGCTCAAGAACTTGAAAGATTATATGTTCATAGTGCTTGGGCTCGCATCTTATGCGTTCGGATGGTGCGCATTTGTACTTCCGGAGAAAGTGGTTACCGGCGGCGTGACAGGTATCACCTCGCTGCTCAACTTTGGCCTCGGATGGAACGTGGCCATCACATTCTATGGCGTGAACCTACTGCTGCTCGCAATCGCATTCAGGTCGGTAGGCTCACAGTTTGTGATACGCACTGTATTCGGGGCCACGGTGGCCTCGCTGATGATTGGACTGTTCACCCCGCTCACCCACAGTCCCATTGTGGCTCACGAGCCGTTTATGAACATGATAATCGGCGCGTGCTTCTGCGGTGTGGGAGTGGGCACAGTGTTTGTGCACAACGGCAGCTCAGCCGGCACCGACATCATCGCGGCCATGGTGACCAAGCACACCACCATATCGTTCGGGCGGATGCTGCTCTACATGGACTTGATAATCATCTCGTCGTCATACATCATATTCCACAGCATCGACAAGATTGTGTATGGCCTGGTGTTCATGATCATCAACTCATTTGTGGCCGACATGGTGATAAACTCCAACCGCCAGGCGGTGCAGTTCCTGATATTCAGCAAGAAGTGGGAGGACATAGCCAACGCCATCAACAACGAGGCTCACCGCGGCTGCACGCTCATTCACGGCACCGGGTGGTATACTAAGCGCGACGTGAAGATATTGCTGGTGATGTGCCGCAAGCACGAGAGCGTGCACGTGATGCGCATCATAAAGGCCATGGACAACGATGCCCTCATCTCGCAAGCCAACGTGAACGCCATTTACGGGCAAGGATTCGACGAGATGAAAGTGCGTCTGCACAAATTCAAGCCTAAAGAGCGCGACGAAAGCATGACTGCCGATGTCGACATCGAGGACGAGGCTGACAACAACGGCAGAGACAACGACAAAAGGTAACAACAAAAAACATATCAGAATTATGAAGAAGACATTTTTGCTCGCGGCAGCAATGATAATTGCCGCACTTGGCTCACAGGCCAAGGCAGCAGACCTGGCAGTAGGCGCGGGATTCAACTATGCCACAAAATTCGACCAGGCAGGTTTGGGATTCAAAGTGCAAATAGGCCTATCGGGCAATTGGCGCATCCAACCTGAGATAATCTATTTTTTCCAAAACAGAGACGTCTCTACATTCCAAATCAACTGCGACGCGCACTATGCCATCAACATAGCCCCGAAACTCAACGTGTATCCGCTTGCGGGAGTGTCGTTCAGCAGCTGGAGTGTGGACCATTCAGAAAGTAATGCCACCACCCGATTCGGAGTGAACCTCGGCGCAGGCCTTGAATACCGCGTGGCGAGCCGCCTCGACATCTTCGTGGAAGAACGCGGACAAATAACATCAGACTACAGCCAGTCGCTGGCCACACTCGGCGTGAAGTATCACTTTTAACACGGAAAGCCGCTCATGAGAAAATCCATCCTACACATCCTGGCAGCCGTGGCATGTGCCGTCTCGGCAGTCAGTGCCCATGCGGCAGTGGGCGATATGGCTTTGAGTATCGGCTTCGGCTATGCCTCGAAGTATGACCAAGCCGGCCTTGGGCTGCAATACCAGCTTGAGGTGTTCAACAACGTGCGCCTTGCCCCCGAGCTGCTTTACTTTTTCAAGAACCGGGAACACACAGCCACCAACGTGAACATCAATGTGCACTACGTGATACACACCTACGCCGGATTCAACATCTACCCGTTTGCCGGATTCACCTACCAGCATTGGGACTACTCAGGCTTTAACAGCCGCGACTGCTACGGGGCCAATCTGGGTTGCGGAGCCGAATACAACATCGCCGACCACTTTGCCTTCTACACTGAGTGGCGCTACCAGATTGTGAGCGACCACAACCAATCGGTGACCTCGGCCGGACTTAAATACCGGTTCTGAGGCAAGAGGAAAGGATTGGTCGTGGCCGAGTCACCGGCTCGCAAGTGCGGAGGGGCCAAAAGCAATCACACCCAAACACAGACACACCCAACAAAAAAGGAACTAATCTCACATCAACAGGATTCTAAGACAAAAGATGAAACACTACGCTCACACGTATCTCACGGCCATGGTTGCAATGCTTGCCTTGGCACTCTGTTCATGCAACGATGAGGACCCGTTCAGCACCCCCTACGACATGGCTACCCAAAACATGATGGATGAGGACAACGGGAAGACAACCCTATCGACCACCGATGCCTACATCGACCGCAACATGAACATCACCTCGAAAGACTACTACATATGCGACTATGGTCCTGTGCTCGACCTCGGTCATGTGGAGGAGGCCGACCCCGACATACTGACGATCACCGACAAGGCATATATCCAGCCCGACGAGGGTTACCTGCTGTTCAAGCGCGACGTGTCGAGGCGTTTCCCGAGCGGATGTGTGGGCATAGCGAGCAACGCCACCTACTACCGCCTGTGGGTCGACGAGTGGATAACCAATGACGGCAAGAAGACAGGGGCACGTGTGTGCTATGCCCAATATGCCGCCCGCAAGTTTAATTTCCCCGAGTGGAACTCCACGCTTGCCACCGTGACTTGCGGCGACAGCGACGTGCTTGCCGTGATACCGCAGAAAGACTGCGAGGTGGATGTTGACAGCACGAGTCGAGAAGCCGTGGAGCTGCAAGTGAGAGGAACCACACGCAAGAGCACCACGGTGAGCATCAGCGCAAAGAAGGCAGGCACCCACACGGTGTATGCCCGCTACAAGAATTCATTTGTGGCACTGCGCGTGGTGGTGCAGTGACGGCGGCATATCCGTGGCGGCCAGCAGCATTGTGGCTTTTATGGTTTTTTGTTGAAGTCACGCGCCAAAAAAGGCTCAAATATTGATGCCAATTAAAATAAAAGAATTACTTTTGTGGACGTTTACTTATTATTAACAACTAAAATCTAACAGAAATGGCATACGTAATTGATGACAATTGTGTAGCTTGTGGCACTTGCCAGTCGGTGTGCCCTACAGGTGCAATCAGCGAAGGTGACATCTATTCGATCGACCCCGATGTGTGCATCAGCTGCGGCTCTTGCGCAGAGGCTTGCCCCAACGAGGCTATCTCAGAAGGCTGAAAAGCGCCAAGCCACACTAATAACTGCAACAAAAGCTATACTGCCCTATTCCTAACGGAAACGGGCAGTTTTTTTGCGTCTCATTCTGGCACGCCCCACCTGAAAAGGGGAAAAGCTACCGCGAGCCATTGAGTTCAAGCAGTTCTCAATCAGTTGCCGTGGACGTCAGCCGCAAAGTTTGCGGCACAATGCGGTAATATCGTTTTTTTACCGTAACTTTGCCGGAAATTTTTACGCAACATCAACTGAATGACGACATTTAAAGACTTAGGGGTCCGCGAGGATCTGCTAAAAGCTATCTCAGAAATAGGATATGAGAGTCCTATGCCCGTACAGGAAAAAGTGATTCCACATTTGCTTAATGAAGACAGTGACGTGGTGGCCCTGGCCCAGACCGGGACCGGCAAGACCGCGGCTTTCGGACTGCCCACCCTGCAAAGGGTTGACACTGCCGACAGAACCGTGCAGGCCCTTATCCTCGACCCCACCCGCGAGCTGTGCCTGCAGACGTGCCGCGACCTCACCGACTATGCGAAATACACGAGCGGGCTGCAACTGCTTGCCGTGTATGGCGGATCAAACATCGACGTGCAGATAAAGGCATTGAGCCGAGGCGTGCAGGTGGTGGTGGCCACTCCCGGCCGACTGCTCGACTTAATAAAGCGCGGCAAGATGGACTTGAGCCGTGTGAATACCGTGATTCTCGACGAGGCCGACGAGATGCTAAACATGGGTTTCGTGGACGACATCAACGAGATTCTCACCCACGTGCCCGAACAGCGCAAGATGCTGCTGTTCTCGGCCACCATGCCACCCGAGATATCGGCCATAGCCAGCAACTACATGCACAATCCACAGGAATATGTGGTGGGCACCCGCAATGAGGGCGCACAGACGGTGCGCCACATCTATTACATGGTGAATGCCCGCGACAAATATCTGGCGCTGAAGCGCATCGTCGACCATCTGCCCAACATCTACGGCATCATATTCTGCCGCACACGCGCCACCACACAGGAAGTGGCGGCGCAACTAATACAAGACGGTTATGATGCCGACGCCTTGCACGGCGACCTTTCACAGGCACAGCGCGATGCCGTGATGAAGAAATTCCGTGAGCACAACCTGCAGTTGCTGGTGGCCACCGACGTGGCAGCCCGCGGTCTCGACGTGAGCGAGCTCACCCACGTGATAAGTTTCAGCCTGCCCGATGACAACGACGTGTATATCCACCGCAGCGGACGCACCGGACGCGCCGGGCGCACCGGTGTGTCGATAGCCATCATCCACAGCCGCGAGCGCAGCAAGTTGCGCACCATAGAGAAGCACATGGGCAAGAAATTTGAGCGCCACGACGTGCCCACACCAGAAGACATCATCGAGAAGCAGCTCTTCAACCTTGCCGACCGCCTCGAGAAAGTGGAAGTGAAAGAAGACGAGATTACCGAATACTTGCCCGGCGTGCTGAAGAAGCTGTCGTGGCTGTCGAGCGAAGACCTGCTCAAGCGTGTGCTGTCGCTCGAGTTCAACAGGCTGCTCGAATACTACAAGAATGCCCCTGTGCTCGACTACGTGCCCGAAAAGAAGCCGAAGGCAGAGCGCAAGAAATATGACGTACCACCCACACGCGCCGAAAAAGACCGCCGCACAGCCGAAGAGGGATATGAGCGCGTGTATATCAATGCCGGCAAGGCCGACGGCTTTTTCGCTCCCGACCTCATCAGACTTATCAACGCCAACACCCATGGCCAACACATAGACTTGGGCCGCATCGACCTGCTGGCCAACTACTCGCTATTCGACGTGCGTCAGGGCGAGGCACACCGCGTGGTGAGCGCGCTGAAAAACGCAGAGTTCTACGGCAAGCGGCTCTATCTTGAAATTGCAGCCGAGGGGAAGGACTATGCCGGCCAGGGCTGTACCGGAGGCGAGGTGAAGCTAAACCGTGCCGAGCGCCGGCGACGCGAGCATGAGAAGCGCGGCAACTTCAATGACCGCCGACGCGGGGGACGCTCCGACGACCGCCGCACAAGCCGTGACGCTGAGCGCGGATTTACAAAAAAAGGCGAGAAGAAAAAGCCCGATGGCAACTTCGACAAATTCAAGCGCAAACCAAAGAAAGGAAAACATTGACAAATTAATGGTTTGTTTGGCCTGAGAAGGCTGCAAGACATATTTTCACGAAGAAGGACAGAAGATTTGGGTTACTCCATACCTTCTGCCCTTTTTATATTAATGCGGTCGGGCGCAACCGAAGCACAATGCGAGAGACGCAGCACACTGTCGGCATATTCTTCCACCGCTTAAGCACGCAAATGTTACCGAATTGTAATAGCGCTGTTACATTGATTTAAGAATTTTGGTTGATTATATGTAGTACAAGTTTTAAATGTAACGCGTTATGAAAAGGACACTACTCTTAGGTGTGCTCTGTGCAGTCGGTCTGTCGCAGGCTACCGCTCGCGAAAGTGCACCCTATACGGCACCGCCATCAGGCGGAACCGCCGTACAGACATCAGCACCACGCGACGCACTCACACCGTTAAGCAACAAGGTGCAATTTGCACAATTCGAAGCGGCCAAAACGGCCCAAAGTGGCAAGAGGGCTATCGGCCAACTGCCCGACACGCTGTATTTAGCCGAGTTTGACACAAGCACTGGAGGCAAGCGTGAAGGATCGGCAATGCTTACAGTGACAGCCGTGGACACCGATTCTGCAATAGTGAGCGGAATTCACGGCTTGACCGGTGGCACACTCGGTGCCAAAGCCGACCTCACGGCCGGCACCATCAAAGTGTGGCCGGGCAAGGTGTACCAGCACTCGACCTACGGAGCCATTTGGGCCTGCGCCTACAATGCCGAGACCAACACATTCAACACCACCACCCCAATCAGCGGCAGCATCAACGCCGACGGCAGCATCACGCTGACGGAGTGGGGTGTGTTTGCCGTTGAGGGGAGTTACCGCGGCACTACGTTTGGCCTCTACAAGTCGAGCGACCTAAAACCAGCCAATGCCACAATTACCGATGTCACATTCAAGACAAGTGTGAGCAAGACCACAAAAGAGGTGTATCGGAGCTATGTGGAACAAGCAAGCGGCAACAAGCTCACCGTGTTCAACTTCGGCAACTACGGCAATGCCGTTATCACCGTCGACCTACTTCACGACAAGAGCGTGAGTATCGTGCCACAATACATCACCTCAACTACCAGCGCCGACTGCTTCTGCTATCCAGCCAAATGGGCGGAAGGCCTGCGCGGCATCAAGGACAACATAACGGGCACAGGTACAGCCAACACCATCAGCCTGGGCAACTGGGCAGTGTGCAGCCGCACAAGCTTGAGCACACGTCAGCGCAACATAGTGTCGACCGTGATAAGCCTCACAGGCGACACAATCAGCTATCCGGCAGCACCCGTGCTCGACTGGGAAGGCAAGGGCACAAGCGAGTCGCCCTACATAATCACCACTCCCGAGCAACTGGTGGCTTTCGCGCAGACGGTGAATGCCGGCACAAGCTATAGCGGCAAGTATGTGTCGCTTGGCAACGACATCGATCTGAAAGATGCCTCAAGCACGTTCAAGCCCATCGGCTCGAGCGAGACAAGTTGCTTCCAAGGCTACTTCAACGGTCGCAGCCACACCGTGAGCGGCCTCACCATCGATGCCGGCGAGCAGACTGGCGTGGGACTCTTCGGCTACACCGGAGCCGGCAGCCTTGTGCACGATGTGGTCATCAAAGACTTCACCATAACCACCTACGGCAAATATGCCGGATCCCTTGCAGGCCTTGCCAAAGGCACCGTGGCCAATGTGACCGTGACCGGCGCAAGCATCACCGCCTATGGCCTTGCCACGGGCGGCATTGTGGGCGGATATCAGGGCAACAGCCTGAGCAACGCCGAGTTCAGCGGCACAGTGAGCGGCTGGGGCATGACCGGCGGCATCGTGGGCGAGCTTCGCGGCAAAGTGAAGCAGTCGCGCAACCACGGCCGCGTGACCATGAGCCAATACTACGACGGCAGCTACACGGGCGTGGGCGGCATAGCCGGCACCACAGTGTATGGCACCACACGCAGCTCAGTCACCGACAGTTACAACGACGGCCACATTGTGGGCCGCTCAAGCGCATCACTTGTGGGCGGAATCGTGGGACAACTGCAGTCAGCCGATATGTTGCGCTGCTTCAACGCAGGACTCATCAACGGAGTGTCGTCGGTATCATCATCACTGGGAGAGGGAGCTACTGCAGGCGTTGCCGGAAAAATCTACGGTAGTACCATAGCAGACTGCTACAACGGTAACTACGTGATCAACAGCTACTCCACCAACTGTGTGGGTGGCATTGTGGGCCAGGTGGCCACACCGGCATCTGTAATCAACAACGGCGTGGTTGTACGCTATGAGAACACATCTAGCGTGACACGCAGTTACAACTCAGGCCAGGTGGTGCAACCGGCGCTTCTTGCTACCCAGGGTCTGTGGGGCAAGAGTTATGCCGACACGGTGTTCACCAAATGCTACTTCGACCGCCAGACAACAGGAAACGAGATAGGCAGCCACCTCAAAGGCTCAGCATGCGAGACATCACAACTGGCATCGGCTGCCGGACTTGACGGCATCAACACATCGGGCACATGGGTACTCGCCGACGGAATGTATCCGCGCTTGAAAGGCTATGAGAGTGTGACATCGGCCATAGTAGCCGCTACGCCGGCCTATCTTGCCGACGGCGAGACCACCCAAAAGGTGAAACACAACTTCACCGTTAGCACTGCAGGCGGTGTAAAGTGGAAAGCCTACGATGACAGTTCTGACACCTACGGAAGCGAGAACAGCGCAGTAACGGTAGCCGACGGCAACGTGACACTGAAGAGTGCCACAACCACAGGCATCATAGTGGCGATGATGGGTGATGACGAGTCATACTACAAACGGCTGTGGGTGAAGACAATCAACCCTAACGGCTTCACCGGGAGCGGCACCGAGGCAGATCCCTATTTGATAAAAAGCAAAGCCGACCTCATAGAGCTGCGCAACGGCGTGAACGGCAGCAGCCAGCACTATAAGGGAGAACACTTCAAGCAGACTGCTGACATCGATCTGACCGAAGGCGACGGCACATTCAGCGGAATAGGTACCGACGGCTACTCGAGCCACATATTCGGCGGCATCTACGATGGCGACGGCCATTCGATAAGCAATCTCACCATCAACGGCCTGGGCGCCGATGCCAAAGGTAAGGCCTCAAAGGCCAACTCAACATCGTTTGTCGGGCTCTTCGGCTATGTGGAGAACGGCGGCGTGATAAAGAACCTGACCATCGCAAGCGGCGACATCAGCGGTTGGCAATATGCAGGCGGCATTGCAGGCTACAACGACGGCCTCATCGCCAACTGCCGCAACCTGGCCACAGTGAAGACGGCCTACGCCTACAGCGCTGGCATCGCCGGCTACTTGACCGAGAACGGTGCGGTATCTGGCTGCTACAATGCCGGCGAAATTGTGGCCGGACGCTACTATGCCGGCGGTATCGCAGGCTTCAACTGCGGCAGCATTGACGCTTGCCAGAACGACGGTAACGTGAAAGGAGCCTTCGTGAATGCCTACAAGCCGAGCGGGCAACGATACGCAGCCGGCATCGTGGCCCAGTGTTACGGCACAAGCAAAGTAACCAACTGCATCAACACCGGCAACGTGAGCGCACCACTCGGCGTGGCAGGCATCGCTGTCGAGCTCGGCTCGACAGGCGAGAGCGTGCTCAAGGGCAACATCAACTACGGTATGGTGAGTTCAGAAACCGCCACAAGCGACGTGAGTGGAGCCATTCTGGGCAATGCGGCTGCCACTGGCTCAGTTGTGGCCGGCAACTGCTACGACAAGCAGATCAACTGGCAGGGAGCCGCGGCAATGACCGCCGGCGAAGGCATGAGCGGCATGCTCACACGCGACCTTACCAGCGGCAAGGCCATCGACGGCATCGATGCCAGCGTGGTCGACTTCGCGGCCGGAAAATATCCTGTGATAAAGACATTCAAAGATCAGCCGGCAGCCATTGCAGCACGCAACATGGTGCTCACCCTAGGTGACAGCGAGACCACAGACGACATCACCGGCAACGGCAGCGTGTCGGGCTACGACGGGCTGCAATGGTCGCTCAAGTCGGGCAAGGAGTTCAGCCTCAGCGGCAACACACTTGCCATCAATCTCGCCAGCGATGAGAGAACAAGCGCGCGCGACACCCTCACGGCCACCATGGGCGACTATGCCAAGGTGTTGCCACTACGCGCCATGCCCGTGCTTTTCGAAGGCAAAGGCACTCAGGAATCGCCCTACCTGATCAAGACCAAAGACGACATGATCACCCTTGCCGGCGCCACCACCGACGACGGATTCAGTTACAACGGACGATACTTCAAAGTGGTCAACGACATCGACTTCGGCGCCACGACCTACCAGCCTGTGGCTTTCGGCTCAGCCAAGTTCAATGCCGACTTCGACGGAGGTAATCATCAATTCCTGAATGTGAACTACAACAACACCGCTGGCCAGTATGTGGCAATGTTTGGCGAGGTAGGCGCGAGCGGACGCATCCACGATTTCACGCTGGCAAGCGGCTCGATTGCCGCAGGCAGCTACACGGCAGGCGTGGCCGCCAACGTGTTTGGCACTGTTGAGCGCGTGACCAACAAGGCCACCGTCGCCACACTGAAGAGCACCGGACTTGGCGGCATCGCCGCAGTAGTCAAGAAAGGCGGCCGCGTGACAAGTTGCCGCAATGAGGGAGAAATCACCCCATTTGCCAACGCCACAGCCGGCATTGCCTACAAAGTGGAAACCGGCGGCCTGGTTGACAGTTGCGTCAACGTGGCCGACATCACCAGCACCAAAGACATCGTGGCAGGTGTGGTGGCCGAAAGCATGGGCACCGTGCTCAACTGCGTGAACAGCGGAACCATCAGCGGTAAGACCACCGTGGCCGGCATCGTGGCACAGGTAGAAGGAGCCGACAGCACGCTTTACTGCCGCAACGAAGGCGCAGTGAAGTCGACAGCCGGACGCGTGGGCGGCGTAGTAGGCTACAAGAGCGCCACTGCCGACACGAGCGTGATAATAGGCTGCACCAACACGGCCACCATCACCAGCGACAAAGGCTCGGTGGGCGGCGTGGCCGGACGCATGCAGGAAGGCTCCTACATGATCGACTGCAGCAACTCAGGCGAGATCGTGAACACATCGGGCAGCTACACCGGCGGCGTAGTGGGCTCACTTGAGTCGATATCGGCCATGCACTCGCTTGCCAAGAACTGCCACAACACCGGCGCCGTGAACAACACCGGCACAGGCAGCTACGCAGGCGGCGTGGCTGGCAACACCAACCAGAACACCGACTTCATCGACTGCTACAACACAGGCGACGTCTACTCAGGCGGAAACTATGTGGGCGGTGTGGCGAGCAGCCTTAGCGGCAATGTGGTGCGCTGCTACAACACCGGCAACGTCACCGCAAAAGGCATTGGCATAGGCGGACTTGCCGGACTCGGATGGGCCGACGTACGCGACAGCTACAACCTTGGTGACGTGACATCGACCGACGGCAACAGCAAAAACGGCGTTGCAGGCGGGCTTTGGGGTTACGGCAAAACCAAGTTCCACAACTGCTACAACATGGGCACCGTGACCGCCAAAGCATATGCAGGCGGCATCACCGGCGGAGTAGCCAACGACTTTGTGTGCGACAACGTGTACACAGCCGGACATCTCGTGGTGGCCGACACCGCCACATGCGGACAGATATCGCCCGCCGGCAACTACACCATAAGTATAAGCAACACCTACTACGATACCGACATCAACCCGTGGGTCGGCAAATCGAACGTAGACTCACTGGCATACGGAATGAGCACACGCGCGCTTACACTGACCAATCCGTGCGACACGGCATTCGACACAACCGCAGGCATGTATCCCACATTAAAGGCATTCAGCGCCGACACACTTGCCAACTGGTTTGCCGCAGTACCCGTCGTGGCCGCCGACGAGAGCTACCGTCACGTGCGCTCAGCGTTCCAGGTGGGCGTTCCAGAAGGTACCGTGTGGACCGCCAGTGCCAACATCACCATCAACGCCTACGGCAAAGCCGACAGTAATGCCGAAGGCGAGGCTTGGGTCACCAAGACCTACGGCAACCACACACGCACCTACAACCTTTATGTTGAAAAAGCAACCGGAGTAGATGCAGTCGATGCCGACGCTACCATCGTGCGCACTGTGTATTACACGCTGGGCGGTGTGGAGATTGGCAACTGCGTTCCCAGCGAGCAGGGAGTGTATGTGGCCAGCGACATCTACAGCAACGGGAAACGCACATCACGCAAGATAATAGTGAACAGATGACAGTCTGACCCACCGCCGGCGGCATTCCATTGCCGAGCAAGCGTAAAGCATCTGTTTCTATTTTTGAGAATTTCAGAGAGGCTGAGCAATCAGGGCGCAGCCTCTCTCTTTTTTCCATTGTGTCAATGCAGCCTGATATTGTCCTAAACGTTATGAATGAAAAAAGGAAATAAAGCTAAGACAGAACATGCTACCTTGGCAAAGATTTGCATCCTATGGCAAACACGACACTTTTCGCACAGGCAAACGGCCAAAAGAAAAAATCCGTAAAAACGATCCATGGGGCAAGTACGCACAACAAGGGTTACAACACCTGAAGCCAGTTCATAAGCATGATGTTCAGCCTGTTCTCGGGATGCGAATGCACCCAAATTGAATGCACCCAAAGCGCTTTACGCATTTTTAATGAAAAAGGGGGAATAGTTGGCAAGAAAAATGCTAAATTTGCTATTTAATAGACAACAGCGCCACTATGGACTTCAGAACAACGATAAAAACGACGGAAAATCAAGGCATTATGCATCACAGCGATGCCATGATGCTCATTGGCTCATGCTTCAGCGACAACATTGGAGCGAAGCTCACCGGAGCAATGATGAACGTCGACGTGAACCCCTTCGGCACCATCTACAACCCAATGAGCATATCGGCTGCAGTGGAGCGCATAGTCAGCGGCCGGGTGGTTGAAGGGCACGAGCTGTTCTCGGCCAACGGAGTATGGAACAGCTACAGTTTCCACTCACGATACTCGCTACCCGACAGGGAGGCGGCCATCAACCACATGAACTCTCGCATCGAGGCTGCCCACCGCCATCTGGCCAAGTGCCAGACACTGGTGGTGACCTTGGGCACCGCCATAGTATATAGGCTGAAAGCCACCGGCGAAGTGGTGGCCAACTGCCACAAAGTGCCGCAACACGAGTTCTCGCGCAAAATGGAGAGTGCCGAAGCCATAACCGCCGTGCTCAACGGCATGGTAGAGACGCTTCACGGCTACAATCCCGAGTTGCGCGTGGTGTTTACCGTGAGCCCCATACGCCACATCGCCGACGGACTTGCCACCAACTCGCTGAGCAAGGCCACACTGCGCGTGGCCGTAGCCGCCGTGTGCCGAGCCCACAAACAGTGCGCTACCTACTTCCCGGCTTACGAGATCATGCTCGACGACCTGCGCGACTACCGCTTCTATGCCACCGACATGGTGCACCCGAGCGAGGTGGCAGTAGAATATATATGGCAGGCTTTCCAAGCCACCTATTTCGACGACCACTCGGCACAGGCCATCGCCCGATGCGAGCGCGTAACCAAACGCCTGCGCCACCGCCCCATGAGCGCCAACCGCGAGGTGGTGGACCGCTTCAACACCGACACGCTCACCGTGGTGCGCAACCTGGTGAAGGAATACCCCTACATAGCCCAAGTGCGCGAAATAAGGAACCTACTCGACAAGTGAAGATAAACACAGAATAAAACAAGAGGCAACCATTATGAACTATTCGATAAAAGAGATTGCGTCGATACTCGACATCAATGCCGCCGCCCTCAAGCGCCCCGACGACACCGTGAGCCAGCTGCTCACCGACTCACGGTCGCTCACCTACCCCACCGAGACACTTTTCTTTGCCATCAAGACGAAGAACAACGACGGCCACCACTACATAGCGCAACTCTTTGAGCAGGGCGTGCGCAACTTTGTGGTGCAGTCGCTCGATGCCGTGCCGCCCACGCTGCGCGGCGCCAACTTCCTGGTAGTGCCCAACACACTCGAAGCCCTACAGACCATCGCCACCTACCACCGGCGGCGGTTCCGCATCCCGGTAATAGGAATCACCGGCAGCCGCGGCAAAACCACTGTTAAGGAATGGCTCTACCAGCTGCTCAAGGACGACTACCACATCGTGAGGTCGCCACGCAGTTTCAACTCACAAATCGGTGTGCCGCTCTCGCTATGGGACATCGACCTCAACACCAATCTGGCAATAATCGAGGCCGGCATCTCGACCACAGGCGAGATGGCCAACCTGCAAGCCATGATTCGGCCCACCATAGGCGTGATCACCAACATAGGCGACGAGCACAACGAGGGTTTTGCCTCAATGGCCGAGAAAGCCCAGGAGAAGGCCAAGATACTCAACAACTGCGAGTGCATAGTGTATTGTGCCGACGACCCGCTTGTGACCGCGACAATAAGACCGCTGCTCGACGTCGACGTGGCGCTTGAGATAGCATGGTCGCGCAACGACCCGCAGCGCACGCTCTATGTCGACAGTGTGCAAAGCACAGCCGAGGCCACGACCATCAGCTACCTGTATAACGGAGTGCCACACAAGCTGTCGCTGCCGTTCACCAGCAGCCGCGATATCGAGAACGCCATCAGCTGCCTCGCAGTGATGCTCTACCTCAACGTGCAGCCCGAGGTGATCGCCTCCCGCATGGCGCGGCTCACCCCCGTGGGCACCAGGCTCAACGTGATAGGCGGTGTAAACAACTGCACCGTGATAGTCGACGGGTACACCAGCGACTACTACTCGCTTACCCCCGCCACCGACTTCGTGACACGCCGCAGCAACCCGTCGCAAAACATCACTGTGATACTGAGCGACCTCATGACCGAGACCTTCAGCGACGATGAGCTGTACATCCGTGTGAGCGAGCACCTGAAAAGCAAGCGCGTGAGCCGCTTCATAGGCATAGGCCCCGACCTGTGCCGCCACCGCCGGTACTTCAGCAACATCAACGCCACTTTCTTTGAGTCGACCAAGAGTTTCCTCGACAACATGTCGCAAAGCGACTTTGACAACGAGACCATACTGATAAAGGGAGCCCCGCAATTTGAGTTTGAGCAAATCGTCGACCTTCTTGAGGCCCGCCAGCACCAGACGGTGGAGGACATCGACCTCAATGCACTCTCGAGCAACTTCAAATTCTTCAAGTCGCTCATCGAGCCTGCTACCAAAACGGTGGGCATGGTCAAGGCATCGGGCTACGGCACCGGGTCGTATGAGATAGCCAAGACACTGCAGGACATGGGTGCCGACTACCTGGCCGTGGCAGTACAAGACGAGGGCGTGGATCTGCGCAAGGCAGGCATCGACATGCCCATAATAGTGCTCAACCCGTCGGTAGTGAACTATAAGGCCATGTTTGTATACCGACTTGAGCCCGAAGTCTACAGCATTGAAGAGGCACGCGAGCTTGTGAAAGAAGGCCGCAAGTATGGCGCCAAGAATTTCCCCGTGCACATCAAGATCGACAGCGGGATGCACCGTCTGGGCTTCACCAAGGAACAGTTGCCCGAGCTCATAGAGCTACTGCGCTCGCAAGAAATAATCAAGCCGTCGTCGGTGTTCTCGCACTTGTGTGTGGCCGATGAGCCGTCGCAAGACGAATACACGATGAAGCAGTTCGACTCATTCGACGAGTGCTCCGACCTGCTGCAAAGCGCATTTGACTACCACATCACCCGCCACATCCTGAACACCACCGGAGTGGTGCGTTTTCCCGAGCGGCAATACGACATGGTGCGCATAGGCATCGGTCTTTACGGCATCAAGACTGTGGGCGACGGAGCCGAAGACGCTTTGCGCCCCGTGGCATCGCTCCACTCGGTGATAATCTCGATAAAGGAATGGCCGGCCGGCACCACGATAGGATACGGCCGCCGCGGCATACTCAAGCGCCAGTCGCGCATCGCCACAGTGACCATCGGGTATGCCGACGGCTTTGACCGCCACTTTGGCAACGGCCACACAAGCATGTGGGTGAACGGCACCCTGTGCCCCACCGTGGGCAACGTGTGCATGGACGCCGTGATGATCGATGTGACCGATGCCGACTGCCATGTGGGCGACCACGTGGAGATATACGGCGAGCACATACCCATAGAGCGGCTGAGCGAGGTGCGCGACACGATACCCTACGAGATTCTCACGAGCATATCGCCACGAGTGAAGCGCGTATACTACCGCGACTGAGCCACACATAAGCAATAAGGGACAACAAAAAATAAAACAAAGCACGATAAAAAGCTTTACCAACCACAAAAATGTCTATAAAATCAAAACTCACAGTAGCGGCCGCATTGACCGCAATGCTCGGCACCTTAAGCGCAAGTGCCTACGACTTTAAGAGCAACGGTATCTTCTACAGTTTCATCAAAGGCAAGAGCGGCGAGGTGGCGGTCGACCGTAAGGCCGCCGACGGGCAAAACAACTACACGGGTGTGCAGCTGATACCCGAGAAAGTGACCCACGGCAATGCCACCTACACGGTGACAGCCATTGCCGACAGCGCATTCTACAAGTCGGGAGTCACCGAGGTGCAGATTCCCAACACGGTGACCACCATCGGCGAGTCGGCATTTGCCTATGCCGAGAGCCTCACAAGCATAACACTGCCCACCGGGCTCAAGGCCATCAGCAAGACCATGCTCGCCGGCAGTGCAATCACATCGGTCATGGTGCCCGAGGGCGTGACCAGTGTGGGCTACGGCGCATTCCAGTCGTGTGCCTCGCTGCACACCGTGATGCTGCCGTCGACGCTCACCTTCATCGATGCCTACGGCTTCAACAACTGCCACAGCCTCGCCGAGATCTACTGCGCGGCAGCCACTCCGCCCAAGGCCAGCGGCTGGGCAATATTCATAGGACTTGAGAACATCGACGTGATTGTGCCCGACGACAAGGCCGTGAGCGCCTATGCCGCCAATGCCGTGTGGGGCGACAAGTCGACCTTCAACCTGTATCCGAGTGAGGACGTGTCGCTCTCAATGACACTGAGCGGCACCCCCTACGGCGACAATTGGATGCGCGTGGGCCTTGGCAACTACTTCGGCTATAAGATTTATCGTGGTACCGACCTGCTTGCGGTGACCGCCGCCGACGGCTACTACCTGCCCGTGACGGCACAAAGCGTCACCTACACCGTGATACCCACCAATATGCTCAGCGACGGCGACCCGCTCACCTACACAGTGGCGCCCACCGCCATCGGCGACATCGAGGCCGAGCAGAGCCATCCCGTGGTGACAGCCAGCAGCGGCACAATCTTTATCAAAGGCGACAACTACGGCACATGGACATGGGTATACGACGTGTATGGCAACCTGTATTACGAGCGTCCGTCGGTGTGCAGCGAGATCTGCGACCTACCCCGCGGCCGCGTCTACATCGTGCGCGTGGGCAACTATGTGACCAAAATATCACTCTGACAGGATGACGAGCACCACAGAGACCGACGAGAGATTCATGCGCATGGCGCTCACCGAGGCCCGCGAGGCAATGCGGCGAGACGAGGTGCCCATAGGGGCGGTGGTGGTGTGCCGCGGACAAGTGATAGCCCGCGGCCACAACTTGACCGAGACCCTCACCGATGTCACCGCACATGCCGAGATGCAGGCAATAACATCGGCCGCCACATATTTGGGAGGCAAGTACCTGGTGGGCTGCACACTATATGTGACCGTGGAGCCGTGCCTGATGTGCGCCGGAGCCCTCGGATGGAGCCAGATTGACCGTGTGGTGTATGGCGCGGCCGATGACAAGCGCGGCTACCACACATTCTGCGGCTCGCCGTTCCACAAAAAGACAACCGTCACCGGTGGCGTGCTCGCCGAAGAGAGCGCAGCACTGATGAAAGAGTTTTTCAAAGCCAAGCGCTGAGGCTGCGAGTCCCCGAACCGCCACGCCTCAGAGCCACGAGACCACCGCTCATGTCTTGATTCCAGCCAGGAAAAAAGGACATGGGCGGCTCTTGTTTTCCCATGCAAGATCCACCGGGAGGCCAGCTGCCCGACAAGCGGCTAAGGCGCGCCTCAATTTGTGCGGTCGGAAACAGCACAATTTGAGGCCAAAAGGCGGCGGCAGTATGGCGGTATTGAAAAATTATTGCTAATTTTGCAAATTGTAATCATCAAATCATTTAGGCAGTGGATACACGATACATCTTTGTGACTGGCGGTGTGGTTTCTTCCCTGGGTAAGGGAATCATCTCATCGTCGATTGCCCGCCTCTTATTGTCGCGCGGCTTCAACGTAACAATTCAAAAGTTTGACCCCTACATCAACATCGACCCCGGCACACTCAACCCCTATGAGCACGGCGAATGCTATGTGACAGTCGACGGCCACGAGGCCGACCTCGACCTGGGTCACTATGAGCGGTTTACCAACATCAAGACTACACGTGCCAACAACATCACTACCGGACGTGTGTATCAGAGCGTGATCGACAAGGAGCGCCGAGGCGACTATCTGGGCAAGACCGTGCAGATAATCCCCCACATCACCGACGAGATCAAGCGCGACGTGAAGCTACTGGGCAACACAGGCAAATATGATTTTGTGATTACCGAGATAGGCGGCACCGTGGGCGACATCGAGTCGCTGCCGTTCCTTGAGGCCGTGCGCCAGCTGCGCTGGGAGCTCGGCAACAAGTGCGTGTGCGTGCACCTCACCTACGTGCCCTACATACGCGCAGCCAAGGAGCTGAAAACCAAGCCCACCCAGCACTCGGTGAAGCAACTGCTGCAGCTGGGCATCCAGCCCGACGTGCTTGTGCTCCGCACCGAGAAAGAGATACCGCTGTCGATGCGCAAGAAGGTGGCCCAGTTCTGCAACGTCGATGTCAACGCAGTGACACAGAGCGTGGATCTTCCCACCATCTACGAGGTGCCCCTGATGATGCACGAGCAGAAGCTCGACGACATCATTCTCGATAAGACCGGCACGCCCTACAGCGGAGAGCCAGACCTGAGCAAGTGGAACCAGTTCCTCGACCACATGCGTGCAGCATCAGGCACAGTGAAAGTGGGTCTGGTGGGCAAATACGTGTCGCTGCAAGATGCCTACAAGAGTATTGACGAGAGTCTGCTGCAAGCATGCACCTACCACGAGCAGAAGCTCGAACTGGTGTATGTGAACAGCGAGAAGCTCACCGACGCCAACGTGGAAGAGCAGCTCAGCGGCATGGACGGTGTGATAGTGGCACCGGGATTCGGCCAGCGCGGCACCGAGGGCAAGTTTGTGGCACTCAAGTGGTGCCGCGAGCACGACATGCCCACCTTCGGCATCTGCCTGGGCATGCAGTGCATGGTCATTGAGTATGCCCGCAACGTGCTTGGCCTTACCGAGGCAAACAGCACCGAGATGGACTCCAAGACCCCCTACAATGTGATCGACCTGATGGAAGAGCAGAAGAGCATCACCAACATGGGCGGCACCATGCGCCTCGGCGCTTACGCCTGCCACCTCACCGAGGGCTCGACAGTGGCTAAAGCCTACGGCAAGCTCGACATCGAGGAGCGTCACCGCCACCGCTTCGAGTTCAACGACGAGTTCCGCAAGCAGTTTGAGGACGCCGGCATGAAGTGTGTGGGCGAGAACCCCGAGACCCATCTGGTGGAAGTGGTGGAAGTGCCCGGCAAGAAGTGGTATGTGGGCACACAATACCACCCCGAGTATAGCAGCACCGTGCTCAATCCCCACCCACTCTTCATGAGCTTCATCAGCGCCGCCATGGCCAACCGCGACTCAAAGAAAGCGTAAGCGGGCCGCGCACAACGCGCGTTGGAGCTTCCCCGGAATTTGATTTAGAGATTAACATAACAAAAGAAAAAACACAAGAGAAACAGTAATGGACAAAAACACTGTCATAGGAATGCTGCTGATGTGCGCCGTGATTTTCGGCTTCATGTATATCAACCAGCCCAGCGAGGCTGAGCTTGCCGCACAGCGCCAGCAAGATTCCATAGCGCAGGTCGAGAAAGCCAGGCAGCAGGCCGCTACCGCCGTAGCCGACACGCTGAGCGCCGGCGACCTTCAGCAGCTGAAAGACGTGCTCCGCCAAACAGCGGCAGCCAATGGCGGCAAAGCCGCAATTGACAACAACGGCGTGAAACTGCAACTCGCCCAAGGCGATGTGGTAGAGGGCTCGGTAGCGGTTGAAGGCGGCAAGACAATAGACTTCAACGAGCTGGCCGGAAGCGAATGCACCGATGTCAAGGCACACAACCTGGCCGTAGAGGCCGTGAGGGGCGAAATCAACCGATATGCCCAAAACGGGTCGTTCGCCTCGTGCATGACCGGTACTGAACAGATAGTGAAGTTGAAAAACGACGTTCTCGAGATTGAGCTGTCGAGCAAGGGCGGCATGGTATCGAGAGCCACACTGCTCGACTACAAGGCATTCAACGCCCCACATGTGGAAGTGTTCAGCCCCGGCGACAACTACTACAGCTTCATCCTCAACGGCAACTCACAGAGCTTCGACACACGCAACTACTACTTCACTCCACGTCAGCTCAACGACAGCACAGTGGAGATGACCCTGAATCTTGCCGGCGGAGCCCAATGGGGCTTGCGCTACACGCTGCTGAAGGGCAGCTACATGGTGCGCATGCAAGTGGTTCAGAAAAACATGGCCCAGGTGATACCCACCAACATTCCCAACATGGACTTCAAGTGGCACCAGAAGATGAGCCGCCACGAGGAGGGAAAGATGTTTGAGGAGCGCAACAGCGGCCTCTACTTCAAGTATGCCGGCGAGAGCGGCTCGGTAGAGAACCTAAAGGAGAACGGCGAGGACAGCAAGACCACACAGGATCAGGTGAAATGGATTTCGACCAAGAACCAGTTTTTCTCGGCCGTGCTGATTGCCGACAACAACTTCACCGGAGCCAATCTCACAAGCACCGAGATAAAGAAAGACTCGCCCGACTACAACAAATATCTGAAGGTGATGGATGTCACCACACAGGTGCCCTACAGTTCGAGCAAGGCCAATCCGGCATCGTTCTACTTCTATTTCGGCCCCAACAAGTATAGCCTGCTCTCAAGCTACGACAAATACTCTCCCAACGAAGACCTAAAGCTCACCAACCTGATTCCGCTCGGATGGAAATGGCTCCGCTGGATCAACACAGGCGTGATTATCCCGGTGTTCAACTGGCTTGGCAAGTATGTGAGCAACTACGGCATCATAATATTGATACTCACACTGCTGCTCAAACTGGTGCTCTCGCCGCTCACCTACAAGAGCTATATCTCGCAGGCCAAGATGCGTGTGCTTGCCCCCGACATCAAGGCAATCAACGACAAGTATCCCGGCCAGGAGAACGCAATGAAGCGCCAGCAGAAGACCATGGAGCTCTACAGTCAGGCTGGAGCAAGCCCGTTCGGCGGCTGCTTGCCCATGCTGCTGCAGATGCCTATCCTGATTGCGATGTTCTGGTTCTTCCCGTCGTGCATCGAGCTTCGCGGCCAGGCCTTCCTGTGGGCCAAGGATCTCTCGGCTCCCGACGCCATCGTGTCGTGGAACGCCCAGATTCCGTTTATCACCAATTATTTCGGCAACCACATCAGTCTCTTCTGCATGCTCATGACCGTGACCAACATCGCCTATACCTACCTGTCGATGCAGTCGCAACAGCAGTCGCAACAGATGCCCGGCATGAAGTGGATGATGTATCTGATGCCGCTCATGTTCCTTGTGTTCTTCAACAACTATGCATCGGGATTGAGCTACTACTACTTCATCTCACTGCTCATCACCATCGCGCAGACCTATAGCAGCCGCCTGATCGTGAGCGAGGACAAGGTGCGCGCCAAGATTGCCGAGAATGCCAAGAAGCCTAAAAAGAAGAGTGGGTTCATGGCACGCCTGGAGGAGGCTCAACGCCAGCAACAGGCCGCTCTGCGTGAGCAGGAAAAGCGTAAGAAGAAACAGCGCTGATAAGCCGCTATCAACACACACAAGCCGCACGGCTCTATGCTACATAGCATGGGTCGTGCGGCTTTGTTTTTTTTGGACAGAAGAACAGAAGGACATAAGCAGATGGCGGTTGGTTTTTTGTCGTCCAGCCACGGCTTTTTGCGGTTTTTTTTGGACAAAAGAACAGAAGGACATAAGCAGATGGCGGTTTTGTCGTCCACACACGGCTTTTTTTGCGGATTTGGGGACAGATGAACAGAAGGACATAAGCAGATGGGCGGTTGGGCTTATGTCTAAAAATGCATCTATATACTAAGCAGACTCGCCACACAGCCGCTAAGGCTATGTGGCGAGTCGCTTTTATGGAGTGTTCTTATTCAGAACTCGCATTAATTGTCGTAAACGATTGTTGCTTCACCAGAGTTGTCAGAAAGAGTGGCAGATTGTTTATTGTTATTTAACACTACGTTTCTGCCGAGATAGCTGCCCACATTGTGTTGATCCTGCGTGGTGTAGCCTTTGTAGTTGTGTGTCTTGTCAACGATGAGCTTAACATTCTCAATCTTGTTGCCGGTTATTAAAACGACAGGATATGTGTCTTCTGTGTTGCCGCTTGCGCAACCGACGATACCGCCAAAGTCACGGTAAGCTGTCAATGTTGCATTTTTCACAGTGTTGTCCTTAATTAAAGCGTAACCTACATAACCAGTAATGCCACCGACCTTGTCGCCGTTGTCGTACTCATTGCCTATCCACTCGGCTGTTGAGGTGATTGT
>CAVIEK010000029.1:0-22417 GCA_963641805.1 Bacteroides fragilis | reverse complement strand
CCTATAACCTTTTGATCCGTAGTCAAACACTCTATTCAATTGAGCTAATGGGCCAATATTTTTTCGTTTTGCGGTGCAAAGTTAATCATTTTTCTTCAATCAGCAAGGTTTTTTGCCGAAAAAATTCAGCCAAATTCAATTACACCTCACCAATTACGCTAATTGCCAGTTTATTACAGCACAAACAATGCAATAATCCAAACGAGGAAAATCACAAGAGCTATCAGGCTAGCAGCCTTTTTGGTCTTGTAATCGACTACATAATAGCCTTGACGCGGAGCATCGACCTTCTCTGGCTTCTTGTCGGCAACGGCGAGCTTGTGCTCATCGATGGGTTCCACAGGCTGAGCCTCTTCATTGTATAAGCATGCTTTCATAATTCGGAAAATATAATCGTGATTGTTCTTTTAATTATGGTGCAAATATAGTGCTTTTTGCGTTAAGGCACAATAAAATCGGCAAAGTTTGGCTCTTAAATAGGGTGAGCTTGCGGCAAGTGGAAGGCCGAACCCCCTGGAGTCGGACTCAAAAGCGGGAAAAATGAATTACCTTTGCACACGCGATGCGACAGATATTCATTTTCAACCCCGACAATGACCTTGCCCTTGCCAGTGGCAGCAAGAACTACACAGCGCCTCCATTTGCCCAGCGGCTGAGAGGCGACATGCAGTTGCTGCCGGCATGGTTCGCGCCAGCAGGGTCGGCAGTGGTGTGCGACAAGGCCGCCGAGGCACAGTCGTGGCTCGACAGTCACAAGCTCAATATCGAAGCGATAGAACCGCACCATCTGTCGGCACTCAGCGGCGATTACCGGGTGGAGCCGTGGGGCTGGAGTCCGGCCATAAGGCACTTTCTGAAACGCATGGGAGCCAAAGAGACGTGGATGCCCGATGCCGAAGCAACGGCAAGACTGCGAGCCCTGTCGCACCGACGCACTTCAGTGGCAATACATAAGGCCGTGACACGGCTGGCGGGCAGGCAATTGTGCAGCTACCCCGAGGAGACCGACAGCGTTGATGCCGTAGAGCACATCGCCGCCCAGTGGGGTGAATGCTACGTGAAGTCGCCATGGTCGGGCAGCGGGCGCGGAGTGTATCACCTGCTCCAGCCAGGAGCACGCGACTTTGTGCAGTGGTGCCGCGGCATCATCAAGCGCCAAGGATCGGTGATGTGCGAGAAGGCTTTCAACCGGAAAATAGACTTTGCGCTTGAGTTGCGGTGTGACGGCGGAAAATGCAGCATCGATGGGTATTCGGTGTTTGAAAGCGACTTTCACAGCCAATACCAATACGGAGTGGTCGACACCCAAGGATCACTACGCAGACGCATCACCGACCTCTATCCCGCTTTTGACAATGTGGAGCGATGGGTGTCGGAAGCGGTGACCGGCATCATTGCCAACCATTACAACGGTTGGCTCGGGGTTGACATGCTGCTATTTGAGAAAAGCGACGGCAAAGTGGGCATCAACCCGTGTGTGGAAGTGAACCTGCGCCCCACCATGGGACTCGTTGCCGCTGCCCTGGGGCGCCGTGGAATGCGGGGCAAAATGGTGATCACAAGCCCGCGATACCTCACATCACGCTACACCCCACTCACCCCGATAAAAGTCGACACCAGGTATTGCGCCGCTCTGCTTGCCGAGTGAGCCAAACAGGTCACACATAAGCATAAACGAGAATGCGCTTGCATGGTTGCGCCTCATATATCTCCAGCAGCCTGTCCATGGCGCGGTGGCTTATGGTGAAGCACCCGCGACTTGTGGGACCGACTGGAATAAGCCCCTCGGCCTCGCCGCTCTCATAACGGTCGACCACATGATATGGATGGATGAGTATGAGCCGGCGCAAAGCATTGTCGTTAGTCGGGTCGAGCCCGTCGACGGCAAGGCAGTCTTCAGGCATTGTGTTCATTCGGCGTCTTTCCACTATAACAAACCGTCCCAACGACGAGCACTCGCTGCCTTCAACATTACTGAAGTGCGGCTCAGAGTCGGTACTGCCCATACCGCGACCGTGGGCGCACAACGATTGCATCACCACGCGCCCATAGGCAAACGAATAGACAAAAAAGCGGCAACGGTCGGATGGTATCGAATAGTCGACAAAGACCGCCAACGAGCTGTTGAGGCCATGCTCAAGGCAGAATGCAAAAGCTCCGTCAACCAAGTTTTGTGCTATGGGAGCAGACGTGGTGCGGATTGAGTTGTCGTTGTTATTGTGTGTCATAAAAAATGATGAACGTTTACATTGTGGCCGGCAAGTCACACTACGCACCGCATGTCCTGCCTACCACCAATGACTCAACGATGCAGCACACCGGAAAATTGCATTGCAGGCTCATTTTTTGCAGTCGCGGCAACTGCCAACACTAGAAACGAGCCACAGTACACATCACCCCAAGAGGACACGCAGAAAATAAAATGCATTTTTTTGTCAATCTTACTTGATTTGGCATGAAAAATGAATGCAAGCAAATGTTAACAAACACTAAATTCAGTACTTCGTCTATTTGGTATTATCGCTCAATAGACTATGACTCAACACATTATTCTATCTCATACATTATCCCACAATTGGCAATTTATGCAGTTTCACACAAATTAACTAAAAAATCGAACCAATATAGATACACACGACTATTTTTTCTGAGTAACTTTAACCACACTTAAAATCAAAATACGCCACACCGAGTGCCACGACAAAAAGCGGCACATATGGCAAGACTACTAATTAACTATACAAAACACCTCTAAAAACTATGGCAGTTATTGCAATCGACGTAGGCGGGACCAAAATCTCGAGCGCCATATTCAAAGATGACGGCACTATGATGTCGCTTCACAAAAACATGCTCAACGGGCGTGAAGGCCACGACGTGGGCGACCTCATAATCGACAACCTGCAGAGGCAGATGCAGTCGGCACGCTATCACCGCATCGACATCACTGACATAGGGGTGTGCATTCCGGGCAACGCCGATCCCGACACAGGCCGCGTGTGGGCGCCCAACATTCCCGGGTGGCAGAACTATCCGCTTCGCGACGTGATCAGGAATTCCCTTGCCGACAAGAGCATTGGCATACACGTGGACAACGACCGCATCTGCTATGTGTATGGCGAGATGTGGCAGGGAGCAGCCCAAAACTGCGACAATGTGGTGTTTATGGCCGTAGGCACCGGAATAGGCGCCGGCATCATCATCGACGGGCATGCACTCCACGGGGCATCAGGCTGCGTGGGAGCCACCGGTTGGATGGCTCTCGAGCCTCCCTACCGTGCCGAGTACGACCCAGTGGGATGCTTTGAGTACTATGCTAGCGGCCCGGGCATAAGCAACCGCGCCAAAGAGCTGGTGAAAGCCGACAAGAGTTACCGTGGAGAGTTGCGCCAAACCCCGATATCGCGCATCACCACCAGCCGCGTGTTTGCTGCCTACGCATCGGGCGACCAGATAGCCACTCAAGTGGTAGAGAAGGCAATTACGTTTTGGGGCATGGCAGCAGCCAACTTCGTGAGCCTGCTCAACCCCGAGAAAATAATATGGGGCGGCGGCGTGTTTGGCCCAGCCAAAGCCTACATCGACCGCATATATGCCGAGGCCAGCAAATGGGCACAACCGCTCAACATCAAGAAAGTGAGCTTTGAGCCAACAGCGGTGAACAGCGGCAACACCGGACTCACAGGAGCCGCCTACATAGCCATAATGCACGGCAAAGTGTGAGCTGACAAAAAAGGAATACATATACACACATTAATATAAAGCCTCATGACAACAACAACCTTCACAAAGGCGCATACGACCAAGGCATTCATCGCCGCCTGCATGGGTATGGCATTCTTCGGGGTGACAATGGTCACACTGGGAGCCCTGCTGCCCTCACTCAACGCCAAGCTAAGCCTCGCTCCGATGGAACAGGCGCTGCTCGCAGGCACAGAATCGGCAGGAATCCTCGCAGGATCACTCGTGTTCGGTCCGCTTTGCGACCGTTACGGCCACAAGTGGCTGCAGATAGCAAGTTGCGTGATGGTGCTCGGCGGACTGATGGGACTGACGGCACTCACCGCGACCAGCGCGCTCGCCGTGGCCGTGTTGCTCGTGGGACTTGGCGGAGGAGTGCTCAACGGACAGACCAACGCCCTTGTGGCCGATCTCTACGACGGAGCGGCACGCGGCGCACGGCTGAGTCTGCTCGGCGCTTTCTACGGCGTGGGAGCCATCAGCATCACACTGCTGCTCTACCTGCTGGCAGGCAAGGTTGACTTCGAGACCACCACACGCGGCATAGGTCTGGTGATGCTACTATGCATCATCTACTGTACCACCGTCACATACCCCAAACCCAAGATCACGCAGAGTTTTCCCGTAAAGAAAGCCGTGTCGCTGCTTGCCGACAAGGTGCTGCTCATGCTCAGCATGGTTCTCTTCTTCGAGAGCGGCATCGAGATGGTGACCAACACCTGGGCCACCACCTTCCTGGCTCAAAGTGCCGGAGTGAGCGCCTCGACCGCCCTGCTCACACTCACCGTGATGGTGCTCGCACTCACTATTGCCCGCTTTGCCCTTGCCGGGCTGCTCGCCCGCTACAAGGCTTCGCGGCTGCTGATGTGCTGCTTCGGGCTGCTGATGTGCGGTTTCGCTGTGATGCTTGCCGCCCGTGGAGCCGCCGCCTCGATGCTTGCAATGGCACTGATAGGCGTGGGCACTGCAGCCACATTCCCGGTGGTGCTTGGCGTGATAGGACAGCGCTACCCCATGCTCACCGGCACCGCATTTGGTGTGGCTATTACCATCTCGCTCATAGGCAACACACTGCTCAACAGCCTTATGGGCACTGTGATAGGCAAGTTAAGCGACCAGGCATTTCCGCTGGTGATGATGGCATGCGTGGCTATGATGGCGGCATTCTTTGCCATAGGCAACAGGACACAGCCTGCCGGCAGCGGCAAATGACCAACATGGAAAAAAACTATTAACAACACATATAACATCAACAACATCAAAAAAACATTAACGACATGTACGCTACAGATTGGTTGAAAAACGCCCGCGACATAATGGGCAAGATTGAACAGACACAGATTGACAACATCAAGAAAGCTGCCACCGTGATGGCCGACACCATCGAGGCAGGCCGCTGGGTGCACACATGGGGCTGCGGCCATGCCACCATTCCATGCGAGGAGATGTATCCGCGCATCGGCGGCATCGTGGGTTTCCACCCATTGTGCGAGCTTCCTCTCACATTCTTCACCCAAATCATCGGACAGATGGGCATCCACCAGTTCCTGTTCCTTGAGCGTCAGGAAGGCTACGGACAGCAGATAATGAAGAATTACAACTTCGACTCTAAAGACTGCATCTGGATTTTCTCACACACCGGAATCAATGCGGTGAACATCGACATCGCCAACGAGGCACACCGCCGCGGCATGAAAGTGATTGCCTACGGCTCGGCAGGTGCCACAGGCGACAAGCCCGGACGCCACTCGGGCGGCAAAAACCTGTTTCAGGTGGCCGATATAGTGGTTGACTCGTGTGTGCCACTGCAAGACGCATCGGTCACCACCAAGCACCAGTATGACAAGATTGGCCCGCTCTCCACACTCGGATTCGTGACACTGGTGTGGATGACAGTGGCCACCGTGGTCGAAATTCTCGAGAGCCGAGGAGTGAAACTATATATCAACCCATCGCACAACGTGCCTGGCGACACCACAGCACAAGAGCGCCTCGATGCCGCCATCAGCGAGTATCAGAAGCGACTGCACGTGCTCTAACCAGGCAACCGAACCCACCACCCGGACGCTTATCCCAACAGTGCTGGTGAGGCGTGCATGGAGGTGCAATCCGTCACATGAGCCAAGGCCGGACAAAAGAAGCACGGTCATGGAATTGAAAAAACCAAGCCATACTTAAAATTTAAAATTTAATCAATCATGAAGAGCTGCAAAGCTTATTTTATAATCATGGCTTCACTGCTGGCAGGCGGCACAATGAGTGCCGCCCCCGTCAGTGCTGCCTCGCCGACGCAGACAGCTGCCCCGCAGACGGCCAGGCAGAATGCCACGTTGACAGTGAAAGGAACAGTGCTGGACCAAGACGGCCAACCCGTGATAGGAGCCAGCGTAGTTGAGAAGAAAAACCCCAAGAACGGAGTAGCTACCGACATCGACGGCAAGTTCAGCCTCAAAGTGGCACCCGGGTCAAAGCTCGTGATCACCTATGTGGGATGCGAGACATCAGAAGTGGGTGCCGCCTCCAGCGTCACCGTCACCCTCGTGCCCAGCGCCCAGTCGCTTGAAGAGCTCGTGGTGATGGGCTACGGTGTGCAGAAGAAGAAACTGGTGACCGGAGCCACAGTGCAAGTGAAGGGCGACGATATTGCCCGCCTCAATACCGTAGATGCCCTCGGTGCCCTTCAGAGCCAGGCACCCGGTGTGGCAATCACCCAAAGCAACGGTTTCCTTAACTCTGGATTCAAGGTCAACATCCGCGGTATCGGCACCATCGGCACCTCGTCGCCGCTATATGTGATCGACGGTGTGGCCGGCGGTAGCATCGACGGCCTCAACCCGACCGACATCGAGAGCATCGACGTGCTCAAAGACGCCGCCTCGGCAGCAATCTATGGCGCACGCGCCGCCAACGGTGTGATTCTGGTCACCACCAAGCACGGCCGCGCCGGACACTCACAGATATCCTATGACGGATATGTGGGCTGGCAAAACCTGTATAAAATTCCCACAATCCTCAATGCCCAAGAGTTCATGGCAATCCAAGACGAGGGCAGACTGATGGATGGTCTATCCCCCTACTCGTGGAGCACCTATCTGCCCAAGGCCGACTATGACAAGCTCATGAGCGGCGAGTGGCAAGGCACCAACTGGCTGAAAGAGATCACCAACAAGAACGCGCTCGTGCAAAACCACTCGCTCAATTTCACTGGCGGATCGAACAATAGCACCTATGCCTACGGTCTGTCGTACACAAAGCAAGAGGCCACAATGGGCGTGCCCAGCCAAATGCCCTACATGCAGCGCTTCAACCTGCGCGTGAACAACGACTACGTGATGAAACGCCTGCACGACTTCGAGTTCATAAAAGTGGGCGAGACACTGAACTACAAGTTCAGCGACACCAACGGGTCGTTCGGTACCGGCGGCATCTATTGGAACGGAGTGCACAACATGCTTGTCATGAGCCCGCTGATGCATGCCTACAATGCCGACGGCAGTTACTATGAGTATAAGGATCAGGTGGCCGACGGTTACAAGTGGGACATTTCCAACGGGTCGAACAAGAACCCGATTGCATATCTCGACTATGTGATGAACCAGAACAAGAGCAAGGGCCACTACCTGCAGTCGAGCGCCTACATCCAAATTCAGCCCATACGCAACCTGAAGTTCAAGTCGCAGTTCGGCTACATCATGTCGTCGAGCGACTACCGCGCCTACATTCCCACCTACGAGCTCACATCGAGCCTTGCCACCACGCAAGACCAGGTGACACAATCACAATCCAACTCCTACCGCTGGACTTGGGAGAACACTCTGAGCTACAACTTCAAAATTCAGAAGCATGCCATCGACGCCCTCATAGGCCAGTCGGCCGAGAAATGGGGCTACGGCAGCTCGATAAGCGGCACAAAGAAGGGGTCTAACTTCTACGACTTCGCACATGCCTACCTGAGCAATGTGGCCACTACCCCGACGAGCGTGACCACCCTCTCGGGCTCGCCTAACAGCCCTGGTGCCATAGCGTCGTTCTTCGGCCGCGTGAACTACAACTACGACGAGAAATACATGGCATCGGTGATTATGCGCGCCGACGGCTCTTCGACCTTCGCCCGTGGCAACCGTTGGGGCTACTTCCCATCGTTCTCAGCAGGCTGGGTGGTGAGCAACGAGAGTTTCATGGAGAGCACACGGCAGTGGCTTGAGTTCCTCAAGTTGCGCGCATCGTGGGGACAGAACGGCAACTGCTCGGTATCTACCTTCCAGTACCTGTCGCTCATCACAAGCAACAATGGCTATGGCGGCTATACCTTCGGCGACAAGATGGACGAGGTGGGCACCGGCTCATATGCCTATCAGATTACCAACCCCGACCTCAAGTGGGAGACCCAAGAGCAGCTTGACCTCGGTTTCGACGCCCGCTTCCTGCGCGGCCGCCTGAGCGCTGAGTTCGACTACTACCACCGCACCACCAAAGACTGGCTCGTGACAGCCCCCATCCTATACAGCGTGGGAGCCAACGCCCCATCGGTCAACGGAGGCAGCATCACCAACAGCGGCGTTGAGTTCGCCCTGCGATGGAACGACAATGTGGGCCGAGACTTTACCTATGGAGTGAACTTTAACATCGCCTACAACAAGAACAAAGTGACCAAAATCGCCAATGCCGACGGCATCATCCACGGTGCGGGCAGCGTGCTTTGGGAAGGATCAGAGGAATGTATCCGCACTGCCGAGGTGGGCTATCCCGTGGGCTACTTCTACGGCTACAAGAGTGCCGGAATATTCCAGACACAAGAGGAGATTGACAACTACAAGGGAGCCAAGCTGAACGGTGACAAGACAGCTCCTGGCGACGTGATTTGGGTTGACGTGGACAACAGCGGCACCATCGACTCCAATGACCGTACCATGATAGGCGACCCGCACCCCGACGTGACCATGGGATTCTCGTTCAACGTGGCCTACAAGGCCATTGACCTGAGCGTAACCACATTCGGTGCCTTTGGACAACAGATCATGAAGTGCTACCGCGACTTCTCGACATCGCCCAACCAAAACTTCACTACCGACATATTCGCCCGCTGGCACGGAGCCGGCACCAGCAACAAGCTGCCCCGCCTAAGCTCGGCATCGAGCAGCAACTGGAACCGCGTGAGCGACATCTATGTTGAGAACGGTGACTATCTGAAGGTGAAAAACATCACCGTGGGATTCGACTTCAAGAAACAGTTCCCGCGCATACCGCTAGAGCAGCTGCGCCTCTACGCATCGGTGCAGAACCCATTCACCATCACAGGCTACTCAGGCATGGATCCCGAGATTGGCTTCGGCGGCGAGAGCGCCGGCAGCTATGCGCAGGGCATCGACCTGGGCTACTACCCGAGCTCACGAAATGTAATTGTTGGTGTTAACATTAAATTTTAAATAACAATGAAAAAGTCAATATATGCAATAATCGCAACCGCGGCGATGACCCTGTGCAGCTGCGAGGATTTTCTCGACACCGAGCTGCTCACACAGAAGACGTCGGAGAACTTTCCTGCCACCGAGAAAGAGGCCAATGAGATGCTCACCGGCATCTATGCCCACTTGTTGTTCGAGAATCCAGAGACCTCGTCGGAATACTACCTGGCCCAACTTGCCAGCGATGACTGCCTGGGTGGCAACCTGTCGTATTCAGGCAACTGCGCGGTCAATTTCCTTATGTACACAGGCAACCTCAACACACTGTTGGGACTGTGGGACCGCTGCTACACCCTTATCCACCGCGCCAACACCGCTCTGAGCTCGTTTAAGAACGTGACAAAATGGTCGAGCAAGAGCGAGGAGAACCGCCACTATGGCGAGACCTACTTTCTGCGCGGCATCACCTACTATGAGCTGGCACAGGTGTTCGGAGGAGTGCCCCTGCGCACCAAGGCCGAGAACACAAACCTGCCGCGTGCATCGGTCGACAGCGTGTATGCCCTCATAGCCAACGACCTGCAGAAGGCCATTGAGCTGATGCCCAACGTCAACTATTTTGCCGGATCAGAGATGACCGGCCACGCCACCAAGTATGCCGCCGAGGCCTACATGGCACGCGTGTTCCTGTTCTACACCGGCCGCTATGGCAAAGAGACACTGCCCAACGGCATCACGCGCGACCAGGTGATCACTTGGATCAACGACTGCGTGGAGCATTCGGGCAACGACCTCGTTGACGACCAGCGCAACATCTGGGCCTACACCAACCCCACCTCGGAAGAGGCCGAGAGCGGTGACCGCTACAACTATGTGGTGAAAAACGGACTCAAGTGGGCCGGCAACAACTGCATCGAGACCCTGTTTGCCAACAAGCACAGCCTCAAGAGCAACTGGACCTACACATGGTTCTCCAATACCGTGTCGCAATTCTACTCGCCCTCAGGCGACAACTTCAGCGCCAAGCAGAGCTATCCCTTCGGTACAGGCTGGGGAGCAGGCCCCGTATCGCCCGCAATGGTCAAGGAATGGCAGGAATGGAGCAGCAGGCAGCAATACCTCGACGGCTACACCGAAGACCCGCGTCTGTCGGGCTCGATATGGAGCTATCGCGCCATCGACCCCAATGCCGACGGCAACGTGCTGATGGACTGCCGCCTCAACGAATACGAGCCCGACTACACTGTGAGCTACCGCTACTTTGAGCAGACCGGCTACTTCGGCAAGAAATACATCAACATCAACGCCTACGACCCGAAAGCCAAGAACTATACCGCCTTCGGCCGCGTGATGTATCCCAATGTGAGCAACTACACATCGCAGTCGCTCACCCAGATTCAAGACCTGATACACATGCGCTTTGCCGACGTGCTGCTCATGCAAAGCGAGCTCACCCACGACCCCACTGGCCTCAACCGCGTGCGTCGCCGCTCACACCTGGCACCAGTAGCCTACTCGCTCGATGCCATCAAGCAGGAGCGCCGTTGGGAATTTGCCTTTGAGTCGCTGCGCTGGTGGGATCTGCTTCGCTGGTCGGGACCGTCACTCGAAGAAGCCGGCGAGGCGCTGAACAAGCAGACCGGATTCAACGTGATTAACGCTGCCGTGGTAGTGCCGATGGTGAAATTCGACTATGCGGCACGTCTGAAACAGACCCAAGGCTACTGGCCCATTCCGCAAAACGAGATTGACCTCAGCGACGGTGTGCTCGAGCAGAATCCAGGATGGGACGCAAGCGCCATGTTCAAGGACTGGAGCAACATGTGATGACCGCCAGTAAGGAAACAGTCATTCAGCATAACGTAATTTTCACAATTTACAAGATTAAACAATCATGAGACTAACATCGATATTCAACATAGCGGTCGTGCTGGCGGCATCGGCAGTGGCGCTCAGCTCATGCGACCCGATCGAGGACATGGACGCCCGCAAGAAATATGCCAATGCCGGCGACCCGATCTCGAAAGCCGACCTGACCGCCGCACTGAGCGTGAAGCAGCTGCCAAACACCGACGGCAAAGTGGAAGGCGACCAGTATGTGATAGTGAAGAACAACAAGCCCGAAGTGGGAGGTGTGTGGAAGTTCTACCGCGGCAGCGTGGGCACAACCTACGCCACCGATGCCGACACCATTGTGCTAGGCACCAATGGCGACTATAAGATTGTGTATGAAGGCATCTCGGCCAACCAGCGGGTTGTGAGCGACACAATAAGAATCACGGTGACCAACGTGTTTGACATCTTCGACCGCTACCTGACAGGTGCCGCCGACAAGGCCGACAAAAGCGCCAAGAAGGTGTGGCGGTTCCGCAAGGTGCAGTGGGGCTCATATTGCAATATGGGCGCATACGGCGGCTGGAAGTATACTTCGGCAGGATACACCCCCGAATCGAATTTCGCCTGGTGGAGCAACATAACCGACCTCAGCACGCTCGGCAACCAAAGTATGGTGATGAACTACAACGGCAGCTCAGTGGTGATTTATGAGCCCGACGGCACAACCGTGCGCCGCAGCGGCTCATTTGCCTACACCCACACCGTGGCCGACGAGCTCGTGAAAGGCGAGTTGACCATGTCGGTGCGCACTATGGGCGGTGAGTTCGACGAGTCATCGACAGCCAAGACCGACGTTGTGTACTGGATACTCACACTCGACGACAAGTATATGACACTGTTCCACCCCGCCGTATATAAAGGCGGGGTCGACTGGGACTCTTACGGATGGTATGTGTACTATGAATGCGAATAACCTACAAAATTCCTGAAAAGGCACAAATGTAGAATAATAGTGTTTCAAACAAGTTAGTTAGAATTACAAAAGGCCGCGGCGGCTTCCCTGTTTGAAGGGAGGCCGCCGTTGTTTTTCTGTTGAAAAGGCCGGATTGCTGTTATTTCGGCAAATGATGACCTTTGTGAAAAATCAGATTGCGATAAGTGCAGTGTGGGGGGATGGAGGGTCAACTATGGCGAGAGAGCAGAAATTTCTTGAACGAGTTGTAGCCCGAATTGACGTGCTCCACACGCTGTGGGGCATTGAGCGCCTCGACAAGACGTGACGGCACCGCCACTTGTGTGCCGAGCACCCGATCAACGGTGTTGCGGTACTTAGCCGGATGTGCGGTTGCCAGCGCGACGCCAATCTCACCAGGATTCAGTTGCGAGCACACGGCTCCATAGGCGATGGCTGTATGCGGGTCGACGATATAACTGTCGGCATTATAGGCACAACGCATCCACTCCACGATTGCCTCGTCGGCGCAAGTATACGGCTGCACATCGCGGCACAACTCGGCATGGCTGGCATAGAGGTCCTTGATGCGGCTGAAGTTGCTCGGATTGGGCAAGGCGATGGCAGGAGCAATGCTATCTATGCGGGTATGCGGACTGTAGTCGCCTGTGGCGAGATAGCGGGCAAAGGTGTCGTTGACACCACATGCCGCCACAAACCGCTTCACAGGCAGTCCCATGCGCTTGGCCATGAGGCCGGCAGTGAGGTTGCCCAAATTGCCGCAAGGCACAGCCATCACGGCTTGCGACGGGTCCTGCTCGCGCTGCATGAGCTGCGCGGCTGCATAGAAGTAGTAGAACATCTGCGGGAGGAGGCGCGCCACATTGACGGTGCGCGCGCTGTTCACTATCATACGGCTCGACACGTCGGGGTCACGGAACGTCTGCTCCACTATGTTGCGGCAATCATCGAGAGTGCCATTGACCTCGACAGCGGTGATATGGGGCATGCCGACGGCTGCAAACTGTGCCCGTTGCACTTCATCGAGGCCACGGCTCGGATAAAGCACAAAGACGTTGACGTCGGTGATGTCGGCAAAAGCGTGCGCTATGGCTCCGCCGCTATTGCCCGACGTTGCCACCACCACGTTGATGTTGCGGCGGTGTCGACTATTGTAGTATTGAAGCAATCGCGCAAGGAAGCGAGTGCCCATGTCCTTGAACGACAAGGTGGGACCGTGGAAAAGCTCAAGCACATAGCGGTTGCCTGAGAGGTGACACAGCGGTATGTCGAAGCACAGCGTCTCGGCCACAATGCGCTTCAATTCCTCGGCCTCCACATCGCCCTGCAAGGCATAGTTGGCCACAGCATAGCCGATTTCGCCAAGCGACATCGAAGCCATGTTGCGCACAAAGGCCGACGGCAATACGGGCAGTTGCTCGGGCATGAACAGACCTTGGTCGGGAGCAAGTCCTCTGATGACTGCCTGCTCGAGTGTGGCAGTCACGTTATAGTCGGTAGTGCTATAATATTTCATGATTTTTGATTGATGCAGGTTGGTTTTTTTGAATTGTCACGGGTGGAAGACGTGTTCAACGCCCCACCTTGATGTCAGTCGCCTGCGGCATCGATAAGGGTGCCGGGAGCATCAGGATTGAAGGTGTTTTTCACCCAAATGGGAATCCTCTTCAACTCCACGGGCTTGATTGTGGGATAATAAATCACCTTGGCTCCGGTCTGGCACATCCTGCTTGCCTTGGCATAGCTGATGTGGGGCATCACGGTGGCCGAGGGATCGCGTCGTGGATCAGCAGTCATAAAGCCGTCGACATCGGTCCATATCTCAAGACTCGAGGCATTGACACCTGCTGCGATTATGGCCGCGGTGTAGTCGCTGCCGCCACGGCCCAGATTGGTAATCTCGCCGCTACATGCATCGGTGGCAACAAAGCCTGGAGCCACCGCCACAGGACCAGTGAAGCCCTCAAAGGCGCGGGCTATGAGCCGCGAGCAGGTATCAAGGTCGGCCACATTGGCGCCTGAGGCATCAGGTAGTGTCTTGATGAACTGGAACGAGTCGAAAAATTTCGCGCCATTGATTATTGAGCTTATTATGAGCGATGACAATGTCTCGCCGAAACTCACCACGCGGCATTGGAGCTGCGGGGTGACGGTATGGAGTTGCCTCGCCATGACGAGGGTTGACCTCAAGTTCTGCAAAAGGGTATCGGTGAGATGGGCCACATCGTCGTGCTGCCCCGGCGGCACAAGGCCGTCAATGACATCGAAATGACGTGCGGTGATAAGTTGCACGGTGGCCTCGCAGTCGTCGGCCTTGCCGTCGGCCGCCTGAGTAGCGGCCTTGATCAGAAGATCGGTGACACCGCCCAAAGCCGACACGACCACCACGGCGGGTTCCGAAAGAGCCTCAACCACTTTTTTCACGTTGGTGAGGCTGGCCACGGTTCCCACCGACGTACCTCCAAACTTTAATACTTTCATTACTTGCAATTGTGTTTTTTAGCGCTGATTATGTGAGAAAGAGGCGGTTATTTACCGCTGGGGTCGTAAATGCTGTTGAGTAATGCCGCCAGGCGCAGGCCACCCGTGACAAGTTGCTGCTCTATCACGGGGCGCATCTTCACCAGATAAGCGTAACTGATGTTGGATCCCTGCGGGGTGCTCTCATAGACCATAGTCGCAAGCTTGAAGGTCTGGTGTGACCAGTCATCGGGAGTGCCTGCCGATATCGAATCAACCTCGGCTGGAGAGCAAAGGTCGATTTGCTGCTGCCACTCGCTGTAGCTCCAGTTGTGCACACCGTCGATCAGATTGGTGTCCCACACACTGTGCAGGTTGGTCTCGCGGCCAAAGTATTTCACCTTCCACTGGTTACCGCCAAGGTCAGTCACATGTCCCATGTGCATCGGCTGGTGCATGTCGCCCACAAAGTGAATTATCATCTTCAGCGCCATGGCCTCCTCTTCGTGGCTCAGAGAGTGGGTGCGCAGGCGTGCCGCCTGCTCGTTGATGGCACGCACCACATCGCCGTCTTTGGCGGGAGTCTGCGTGTCGGGGGTCTTGCCCTCGTCCACGTCCTTGTAGTGCCACGACTTGGTGTGCTCATAGCCGGCTATATTATTGCTGGCATCATCGAGCCAATTGGCCCAATAAACCATTGAACGCCCGTCGAGAGCGGCGGTTACACAAGCCTTTGCCTTGGCAGTAAGATGATGCTCTGCTATGCAAGCAGTCACGTCGTGTCCTTTTTTGCCCCAAGCCAGACACTGGCCGGCAGTGAGCGACGCCACTGCCAATGCGAGCATTAATTTCGTCTTAACCATATCAGTATCTTATTGTTTTCAGTATTGTTCAAGTCACACATTGTGAGACTCTTTTTGAAGAAGAACGGCAAAATGCATTAAGTGCCAAAGGCAACAACCTACAAATCAGCACAATGCATTAGCGCTCAAGCATATACAAAGATAATACAAATATCATTACCACACAAGCATGCCGGTCCACTTTTGTGTGAGGTGTGATGGGCGTCGTGTGAAGCTGCATGACTCTGTTATAGGTAAAGAAAACCGGAGCGGATAATCCCTGTCATCATGAGGGAATATCCGTTCCGGCTATTTATCAGGATACGCCCCTGAACCTATTGGATCAAGGGACGCATAAGTCATATCATTTCACCAGAACCTTGGCTACGGCAGTGCCGGCCTTCACCACGTAGATTCCGGCAGAAAGGCCAACCATATCGCCGGCTGCAGCAGTGCCACACTTCACGAGCGATCCGCCCACCGTGTAGACGGCATAGTTGCCCTCAGGCATCACCACGCCACCATTCACGGCACGAATTGTCACGGTATTGGTAGTGATCCCATCCACACCGGTTCCTTCGGGAGCGTTGACATATAGGTTGTAAGTGCGGGAATACTTGCCGTAGTTCACAGTGATTGAATAGTCGCCCACAGTGCCTTTCTTGGCTGCCACATAGTGTCGGGTGTAGTAGAACGCGTCAGGCACAGTCCACTCCGAGCCCTGCAACTGCCCTACTGCAATGGTCTTGGTCACGTTATAACGCGTGTCGACCGAGTCGAGATACATAGGAATTGAGGCCGCTATCATTGCTGAATCATTTCTGAGAGCCTCAGGCATGGGATAACATGCGTCAGGCGTGAAGTATTCGGCATCAGAGCAAACCCAACTATTACTACCGAGTTTGTAGCCATACACAAGGTCGACAGTCTTGAGAGCGCTCACACCATCAATGTCGGCATTGGCCACAGCCAGCACATTGCACTGCTGGGCATCGTAGGCCACGCTGTCGATAGTGAGGTAACTGGTTTTCTTGCATGTTATTGCACCTATATTGGCTGCATTGCTTGCGTAGCCCGAAAGGCTACCAGTGGAGACGGCACGGGAGATGGAATACTTGCTGTAGTTGCTTCCGGGCATCGACAAGATTCCGGCGATGCTATTGTTGCCGCTGATGTTGCCGCTGTTGCACACATCCTGAATCACCGGATTACCCTTGCCCACAATACCCGCAGCACCAGCCGAGTAGGCCGATATTGTGGCTTTGGTGTTGGAAATGTTGCCGGTATTGGCGCTACTGTATACGTAGGTTTGCCCGGCTTCACTGTCGATGTCGCCCACGATGCCACCAGCCGCATTATAAGAGGTAGTCACGTCGGCCGCATTAAGACACGCATACACCGAGAAGCGCACAGTCTTGTCGTCGCTATACGAGATGGTGTTTTGCCCCACAATGCCTCCGGCAGGGCCATAGGCCTTGATTGTGCCATAGTTGTTTGAGCTGTTCACTTCCATTCCATGCTCCACATAGCCAACGATACCGCCAGCCACGCTCTTGGTGCTGCTCACAGTGCCAAAGTTGGCAACTTCGGTAACAGTGGCATTAGTTACACCAGAGAAGTGTGATGCGATACCGCCAGCATAACCAGACGAGCCAGTGGCCGCGATATCGCCGTAGTTATAAAGATTGCTGTAGGTGAGACCTTCGCCAGGAGCGAGGTGGCCTGCAATACCACCTGCCTTTGCCGTGGCTGTTACCGAGGCGTAGTTAGTGAGGTGGGTCAATGAGCCCTCAGCCTCGCCCACAAATGCGCCAACACAAGTTGCACCTGTAACGCTACCACTCTTTATAACGAGGTTGTTGATATTACCATTGAGGCCTAGCACACCCACTAGACCCACATTATTATCAGAGGCCTTGTTGATGGTAAGATTACTGATAGAATGCTTATTACCATTGATTGTGCCGTTGAACTTGGCTGTCGACGTGCTACCTATGGGTTGGAAGTCGATACCGTCCATATCTAGATCAGCAACCACAGAGAACACCTTGCCGACGAATCCGTTTTTGGTCGATGCAACAACTGCCGATACTTTTACCAAGTCGCTCGGAGTCGCAATGATGTAAGGGTCACTTGCCGTGCCCGAACCTGGTAGAATTTTGCCCACGGCAGCGATGGGAATGATTTTGTTGTGGTTGCCGAATGTAGCGGTAAGAGTGTCGGTAACGGGCTTGTCGCTTTCGGCATAATTGAGCGCCACGCCAGAGATCGAGAAGTCGGTGCCTTTGCTGAGTTTCCAATCAATACCCGACAGATATTTAAGGATGGCTGTGTTGCTCACCTGCTGGCGCGTCTCGCCATCGGCAAACATAACGGGGCATGATCCCAACACGGCACCCTCCTCGTCCTTGAACGATTTAAGCTGCGGGTACAGTTCGTCAGCAGTCACCCACTGACCACTGTTGAATCTGCCCGACGACAGGATGTTTCGTGTGCTTGCCCCATAGAGACCGTCGGCCACTACGTTGTTGCCGATGACCACCTGATCATCGAAACACACATTGTTGAACGTAGAGGCCGAGCTCAGATTGCCCACAACGGCACCCGAAGTCGACTCACTGCCTGTGAACGACACCACACCGAGCGAGAGCACGTTGGTCATCTTGGCGGCCTTGAGCTGTCCGGCGATTCCACCCACTTGCGTTGTGCCCGACACGTTGCCCGTGTTGAGAGCGTCGGTCACCTCGCCAGCGCATGAGCCGAATAGTCCGCCCACTGTGGTGGCCGTACCTGAGGCAGTCACACTGCCGGCATTCTGGCAATTGCTCACGGTGGCGCCGCTTTCAACGCTGTAGACGAGTCCACCCACATAGCCCTTGTCAGAAGTCACCACATTGCCCTCATTGTAGCAGTTGCTCACCTTTGAGCCTCCGTAGGCGATATACACAAGACCGCCGACAAAGCCGTTGGCCGTATACACATCGGCATAGTTGCGGCAGTTCTCGAGTGTGCCCATGAGAGCCGACACAAGCGAGGCCGCATTGCGGTTGAAACGCAGCGAGCAGCTCTTGTCGATGTTCAAGTTCTTTATGACACCATCCTTAGCGACATAGGAGAACAGGGCCGACCACAGCTCTTCTGTCGCCGAATTGTCGATTTTCCAGTTCTTTATGCTATGGCCCTGACCGTCAAACGTGCCGGCAAAGGCGCTGAGCGACGCGTCGGAAATGACTGGGAACGAGGTATCGTTCTGCATATCAATATCGGCAGTCATCTTAAAGTACTCGCCTGAGAACGACATTGACTGTTTGTTGGTGGCATCGCTGAGTTTCTTCATATCGTCGTAGTTGGCGATAATATAAGGATCATCGGCAGTGCCCTCGCCCGAGAATATCTGCGGATAGATGCTCACCAGACTGCGCTTCTCATAGTCGCCCAAATAGGCGTGGAGAACGGCATTGGAAATTGTGGCGCCGCGCGTGACAGTCACATTGCTGCCACTGATGCGGGCTTGTGTGGTGCCTGTGATTTCCCACTCCACATCATTGGCAGTGCTCACTGTGAAGTTCTTGGTCACACGTCCGTGTCTCTCGCCGTCGGCAAGATAGAACGGAGTGGCGTGGAGAACGGCCACATCGAGCGAGGCAATCTTCTTGAGGCGCGGATACATGCCTTGGACAAACGTCCAAGTGTCGGTGCTGAAACCGCTGATGGCAGATCCATCGGTAAGTTCCTTGGTGGTCTTGGCGCCAAGCGTGCCGCCCCACCCTGCCACTTGAGAGTCGAAGTAGCAATTGACCGGGGTAATCGACGATTGGTTGTTGCCTATGAACTCGCAGCCCTCGTTGCGGGCTATGACCGAATTGAAAATTGTGCCTAAGCTGAGGCAATTCTCAAGGCTGTTTGACGTGCCGCTCAGGTAGCCCACAATGCCGCCAACAGATGCGGTGGACAGATTGTAGACGGTGCCTGTGTTGTAGCAGTCCTTGACAGTGACCGCCGACATCTGTCCGGCGATACCGCCCGTGTAGCTGCCTGACTGGACGTAACCGGCATTCCAGCATCGCTCCATTACAACCTTCGACGCATTGCCCACGATGCCGCCGCAGTTGCCGCTGGTCGACGATATGGTCCCATAGAAGTAGCTGTCGGAGATTTCCACTTGTGGATTGCCTGATCCGGCCATTGAGCCTAAAGCCACGCCAGCGATGCCGCCGGTGTAGGTCTGACTCTCGAGCTGGACGGTGAGTGTGGCGTCGCTCCAGCAGTTGCGTATAACTCCATAGTGCTGCCCCACAATAGCGGCAAAGGTATTTACATTGGTCATACTGCCTGAGTAAGAGCTGTTGAGTACATAGCCGCCACCGAGCAGATTGCCCACAAGGCCGCCCTTATATCCCGAAATGGTAGACATGTAGCTCCCGCCCTTGACGTGCACATTGTCGAGCGTACCTGCGAGTTGGCCGACGATGGTACCGCCCGACACCGATGTGCCGGCATTGACTGTGACTTTGGGGTTGGCAAGATTGAGGTTCTTGATTACGCCATTCTTGTCGACAACGGCAAACATACCACCAAGGCGGTCGCCCGTCTTAGAGTCGAGGACAAGATCGGTAAGGGTATGGTTGTTGCCGTCGAACACCCCGTCGAACTTGTTTTGCACGCTATAGCTCACCCACTTGCCAATGGGGGTATAGGTGAAAGTCGACGGGAAGGTAATGTCGTTTTGCAGGGCGAAGTATTGGCCCGAGAACGATTTTGCGCTGTCGTTGACCAGAGTGGCGAGCTCGGTGAAGTCGTCGGCCTTTGTGATCTTATAGGGATCGGCCTCAGTGCCGGTGCCGCCGCTGAAGGTCTGGCTCCACGCCGATATTCCGGCAGTGAGAGCCAATGATAACATTAAGACTTTCTTCATTTGCGGTTAATTATTTGGGGTTGATTATTTATTGAGATACTTGATTGTCTTTTGATTGGCTCCGCCGGCTATCTTAACCACATAGACACCGTGGGCGAGATCAGCGAAATCGACCACGCAGTCGTCGCCGGTGGTCTTGCCCGTGAGTTTTAATGTCTTGGCGAGTGTGCCGTTTAGGGCATAAACGTCGACACGTGTCTCACCCACACTCTTGAGGAAGAGTATGTGCAACCCATCGGGCTGGGTGGTGGCTTTCCAGGCCTCGGCATAGGTTTTCACCTGCTCCACCGTAGAGAAGTTCTTGAGGATGTAGACGAGACCTGCATAGGCATCTATTTTGCCGTAGCCCCAAGTGTTGTTGGGTTCAGAGCCGGTATACTTGTCGCGGATGGCAGTGTTTTTAAACGTTTCCCTTATCTGCTCGGTAGTTAGGGTAGGCACGGCTTCGAGCCAAGTGGCTATAATACCCGCCACCTGCGGGGTTGACATCGATGTGCCCTGCATTGCGCCGTAACCATAGGTGCGTCCGTTCCATTTGTCGGTGCTCTTGGCCACGTAGTAATTGTCGCTATAGGAGTGGCTGTTAAGAGCTGAGATAATGTAAGAACCGGGAGCCGAGATGTCGGGCTTCATGCGGCCGTCGATTGTGGGGCCCTGATTCGAGAACGGTGCGATGTCGTGAATGGCAAAACCGTCGGCCGAGCCAGCCGAAGCACTGTTGATGAGAGTGTCGCCGGTAATGGTGATCACCTTAGGGCGAGTGACATAGGCCCCCACTGTAATCACGCTATTGCCCACGCCACCTATCTCGCAGGTCTGGTATTTGTTGTCGGGCAGATCCATCTTCTCGTTCCACTTTCTGAAGCAGCACCAGTTTTGGTTGCACCAGCCGTGCACTGTGTTGCCGCCGTCGCCTATCACCATAATAGCAATCACCTTGCCTGGCTTGTAGTCGGTGATATTGAGGGTGATGTGAGCTGTGGGGCGATTGTTGAGAGGACTCGTCTGAGTGACAATGTCGAATGAGCCGCCCGCTTGGTCGTAGGGTTTCTGAAGCACCACCGTTCCGCTATAGCTGCGTGATGCGTTGAACGCCCTGCTTTGGTACACGGGCAACAGTGTAGTCTTGTCGATGGTGCACACCCTTATTTTAAACGATTTGCCTTCCTCACCCCAAAATTGCATCTCGCCTGTGCCTGCAGCATTCATCGATTCGGCAAAGGCCACGCCGATGAGCAGTGTGTCGCCGTCGGCCTTGAATGTTTTGCTCACATGGGTGTCTATCAGGCCGTCGTTGCCCGCAGCTCCCACGAATATGTGGCCCGGTCCCGCCAGTTGGTCGGCCACCTGATCGCGTAGCGAGGTGCCGTCGTGCGGTCCCATCTGCGTTCCGAGACTCATGTTGATTACGGCCGGTTTACCCACCGAGTCGGCGTAATCGAACACATATTTCATAGCGTCGGCAATGCCCGTGTCGATTGAGCCGAATGTGGTAAAAATGAGGTCGGACTCACGTGCGATGCCATAGTAGGGGTTTCCACCGGTGGTGTCGGCTCCTGCCGCTATGCCGAGCACATGCGAGGAGTGTGCATAGGAGCTGAGATCGGTGCCTTTGGCCAAGATGGCGTCGGTGGTGGTAAATTCCTTGCCGTAGCCATACTTTGCGGGGACGGTTCCGCCAACAGTGTCGGCCTGCAGCCACACACGCTTCAGGCGCAGGGCCTTGCGGTCGCCTGTATAGAAATCGGGATGTCCGAAGTCGAGGCCGGCGTCAATGTCGGCCACCACCACGTTTTTGCCCAAGAACGGCATGGTGAGAGGGGCTTGGGCGCCATGCACCTTGTCGACTCCGGTGAGCAACCGCGACGAGTCCATTGCGAAGTTCACCTTTTGGGCTCCCTCTATCACATCTACGCCCTGCAGGGCGGCCACTGCCGTAACGGCGTCAACGGGGATGCGTGCGGTGACGATGTTGCCTGCCACCGTACCCACCCGGGCGCCAAGCATCCTGATTGAGTCGATTGCCGAAGCATCGTTGACCTTGACAAAGGCGCTCATCATCTTTCCGCTCACCGACGGAGCCTTACGGATTCCGCTTATAGCAGTGCGCGGCATCAGGTCGAGAATGGTGTTGGTGGTGAGCTTGCTTGTGATCTGCGCCGACGAGACCGCAATAAAAGCCACCGCCATGATTGTGGTAATCTTTCCTTTCATATTTATTGTTTTTGTGTAATGTTGTTTCAGA
>CAVIEK010000028.1:0-22444 GCA_963641805.1 Bacteroides fragilis | reverse complement strand
GTCATATATATCGGCATCTTTTGGGAAAGAACTATACGCGGGTAGAGAATCGCGTCAGCAATATGCCTTGCGGTCGAGGACGTCTGTCCAGAAGTCGATGTAGCGTTGCACCACCACCGGAGCAGCGTTGTGCCGCTCCACAAACCGGCGGCTCTGGCGGCTGAGTTGCGGCAAAAGGTGGCGGTTGAGTACAATCCACTCCAGGCGTGCGTCGATATCGCCAGGCACCGTGGGGTCGACGTTGATTATCGGATGCAGGTCACGCTCACCTATGAGACGGTAATATTCAGGCTCGGCGCCCGATACCGCCACAAGACCTTGCGCCATGGCTATCAGGGCGTTGGTGGCAGGCGTGTAGGAATAAAGTTGGTCAAGGATCACGTGCGACGAGCGCATGCGGTGTGTGTATTCGTCGTAGGGCACGCTTTCCACCACTTCCATCTCGCACAGTTGCGGGTAGCGGTCGTGTACGCGCTTGAGTGCATCGAGCATCACGTCGGTGCCCTTTATCACATTGCGGTCACGCTGTATGCCTATGAAGAATCGCACGCGCTCGGGAGTTGTATCGGTCCCCGACGATGGCGGTGGCAACAGCGACGATGTGTCGATAGGAATGCCCGCATAAGCCAAACGTGAGTCGGGTACGTGCCCGCGGTAGGCGGCCCAATACTCATAAAGGCATGCCACCACTCCATCGACGCGGTCAAGCACGAAGTCGCTGTATTGCCGCATCAGTGGCAGTTTCCAATTATCCTGGTGCTGGGCCTCATATTCATGTGAGCCCACATATGGCGAAGGCTTGGATCCAACAAAGTAGTCACTGTAACGGAATGTGTGACCGTCGTGGCAGGCAGTGTAGTAGACATAATCGGTGCCCAAAGCCGACAGCACCACCGCCCGGTTGTGGCGGCACAGGTAGTCGACTATTGGGCGCAACCTCTCGGGGCGCAATTTCAGGAAGATGGGACTCGCAAGCTCCACCACATCGTAGCCGCGCATGCGGCGCAATGCGAGCAGCACGTCGGCCACATAGCGCAGTCGGCCCACCGCATCGGAATGACGGGTGAGGTTGATGTCGCGCCCGGTGTTCATCCACCGCGAGCCGTCGCTGGCCACAATGGCCGTGTGACCCATGAGTCTTAGCTGCCGGGCCAGGCAGTTGTGCATGTTGCTGGCATCGCCGGCAAAGAGAATTTTCATAAAGCGTGTTGCAGAGGTTGCTTTCCGCGCAAAAGTAGCACAATTATCGGTAATGCCAAAATCGGCACGGCCAAAGGGGGGCTTGCACAAGTCGGCTTTTAGGGCTACCTTTACCGCATGAATCACCAGCAAAAGCCCACATGCCCCACCTTCTCGGTAATCATTCCGGTGCACAACCGTGCCGGTGTGGTAGAGCGCACACTACGCTCGGTGGCGTCCCAATCGAGCCGTGACTTTGAGCTGATACTGGTCGATAACGGCTCGACCGACGGCACCCTTGCCGTGCTGCAACAGTTTGCCGCCGAGCACCGGCAGATGCCGGTCACTGTGGCCGTTGAGCCAGTTGCCGGAGCCTGTGCAGCACGCAACCGCGGCCTACTGACGGCAAGTGGCGAATGGGTGGTGTTTTTCGACAGCGATGATGTGATGCACCCCGAACTGATAGAAAGATATGCGCGGCGCATAGCTACCGCAGGCGGAAAAACCGATGTGGTAATTACCGGGGCACGGCTCATTGCAGCCGACGGGAGCGTGATCAGGCGACTGCCGCAATTCTCCACCGACTGCACAGCGCAGCAGATTCTGCACAGCATGCTCTCAACCCAATGCTATGCCGTGAGACGCGAGACGGTGGAGAGAGCCGGAGGCTGGGACACATCGCTATCCAGGTGGCAAGACTACGAGTTGGGTGTGAGACTGCTGCTTGGCGGCGCGCGCGTGACAGCCATGCGTGAAGTGATGGTCGACGTGATGGTCAGCGGGGAGGACTCCATTACCGGAACGAGCTTCAGCCGGCAGCACTCCATTCTGGAACACGTGCTCGACATGGTGGAAAGCCACATAGCCAACAGCAATGTGGCCGACAAGCGCCGACTGACACGGCTTGTGGACTACAGACGGCTGTCGCTTGCCGCGACTTATGACAACGAGGGGGAGACCGTCCTTGCCCAAGCGTTGCTCGAGAGAGCACTTGCCGGGCTGAAGCCGTCGCCACCAATGCGGCACACACTGATGTGGCTGTACAGGCGCATCACCGCCGGGAAGCGCGGCAGTGCCCGTTTGGCGCATCTGCTGATACGCTGACGCCCGGACTTGGCACACACTCGAGCCTTTCCCATAATGGCATTCGGTTAAATTGGTACGTCAATCGGTAATATATATTTTTCAAAAGGCTGGCGTTGCAACTAATTTTGCACCGTGAATCATTAATGGAATGTCGTTGCGGTCAAGCACATCAGCCGCCCCCTAGCAGAAAATGACGCATAAACCGCAACGACACATTTATCCCTTATCACTATGGCAAAAAAAATCATCACCCTTTTAATTGCAGTTTTTACTATGATGAGTTGCAACAACAAGGCATCGGCTCGCGGTGCCACAAGCCAGGACTCAGCCTCAACGCAAAGCGGCAAGAACCTGATAGTGTATTTCTCACACCGTGGCATGACCTATATGCCCGGTGGCTTCATCGACCTCAAGGTGGGACACACAGAGCGCATGGCACAGAAAATCCAGGCGTCTGTAGGCGGCGACCTGTTGCGCATTGAGCCGGAAAAGCCGTATCCGCACGACTACCGGGAATGCTGCGACGTGGCCAAGGTTGAGCACGACACCGACCAGCGTCCGGCCATCACCACAAAAGTACCGGCCAACATCGCCGACTACGACACAGTGTATGTGGGCTACCCCATTTGGTGGGGCACATTCCCAATGCCTGTGTTCACATTTCTTGAGCAATGCGACCTAAGCGGCAAGACGGTGGTTCCATTCAGCACCAACGAGGGCAGCGGCTGGGGATCAAGCCTCGGCGACATAGCCAAATGTTGTCCCAAAAGCACAATTGCCGAAGGGCTCGAGTTGCGTGGACATGCCGTTGACAACAGTGACAGGGCCATAGCCGCTTGGCTAAAGCGCATCACCGCCAAGCGTTGACCATTGCCGTCACGCGACTCAACCATCCATCACCATCAATATCGTGGCCGCGCGACAAGAGCGCCGGCCACGATTGCTTTTAATTGCAGCCAGAACAATCTACCATAGGCACTTGCTGACTGAAAGCCTTTTTGCTGCGACAGAGCATTTTTGTGGCAGTTCTCGGGAATTATGACTAATTTTGCGTTGTGCCATGCGGCACCACCGACAAAGGGACTAACAAAATGCGACAACAAACATCACATAACACTATGCACAAGATACTAAACACCGCACTCACAGTGCTGCTGGTGGCCATGATGGCGGCCTGCGGGCACTCAGGAACCGGTGCCGGAGGCGATGGCACCACCGACACTACCATCACCCATGCCACACTGCTGAAGATAAGCCACACCGACAAATATACCGTGGTTGAAGTGGCAAACCCGTGGAAACAAGGGCAAGTGCTGCACCGCTATGTGCTTGTGCCCCGCAAAAACGACCTGCCCGGCAATCTGCCGCAAGGCACTGTGGTGCGCACCCCCATTGAGAGCGCACTGGTCTACTCGGAAGTGCACACAAGCGTGCTCGGCGAGCTTGGCGCCGACAAGGCCGTGAAAGGCGTGACCGATGCCCAATACTTCACCGACCCAGCCATTGTCCAAAGCATCAAAAGCGGCAAAATCGCAGATTGCGGCTCGTCGATGACACCGAGCGTGGAGCAAGTGCTCGCCATGAAGCCCGACGCCATACTGTTGTCGCCGTTCCAAGACGCGAACTATGGCCAGGTGGCCAAAATGGACATTCCCATCATCGAATGCGCCGACTATATGGAAAGCACGCCGCTCGGGCGTGCCGAGTGGATAAAGTTTTTTGGAGAGCTCACAGACCAGCGCCAGCGCGCCGACAGCATCTTTGCCAGCGTGAAGGCAGCCTACGAGAGTTGCCGCAAGGCAGTGGCCGAAGCCAAGACACCGAAACCCATGGTGATCACCGAGAATGTAGTGTCGGGCGTGTGGAACGTGCCAGGCGGACGCAGCTACATGGCATGCGTGCTTGAGGATGCCGGTGCCAGCTACCCGTGGGCCGACGACAAGAGTGCCGGATCGCTGGCACTTGACTTCAGCCAAGTGCTCAACAAGGCACAAAATGCCGACATTTGGCTGATAAAGACATTCAACATCGCCACGTATGCCGACTTGAAGAATGAATATGCGCTGAACGCCGAATTTGCGGCCTTCAAGAACCACAAGGTGTGGGCGTGCAACACCGCCGCCACCCCATTCTACAGAGAGTTTCCGTTCCATCCTGAAAAACTGCTGCGCGACCTGGCCTCGATATTCCACCCCGAGACCGGCATAAAGAGCGAGCCTGGCTACTATAAGCCACTGGCACAATAATCAAGCCATCACACACCTGCCTATGCAAAACAGTGCCAAGACCAATAGTCCACGAGCAGCCATAGTGACAGTGACACTGGCAGTGTCGCTCATGCTGCTTGCCGCAGCGTGCCTCATGTGGGGATCGGTCGACATTGAGCCAAGATCCATCGCCACCATTCTCACAGGCCACAGCAGCGGCAACTATGCATGGGATGTGATAATCACCCAAAGCCGCCTGCCCATGATTGCCACTGCGGCACTTGCCGGCGCGGCACTTGCTGTGGCGGGTCTGCTACTGCAGACCACCTTCAACAATCCGCTTGCCGACCCGAGCGTGCTCGGCGTGTCGGCAGGAGCCGGACTTGGAGTGGCCGCGGTGATGCTTGCCACAGGCGGTGGCATAGGAAGCATGCTCAGCCACGGGTTCGGCGGATACATGGCCACGATGGCCGCCGCCATGACCGGGGCTCTGGCAGTGCTTGCCGTGCTCATGCTCTTTGCCGGCATCGTACGCAGCGCCACCATGCTGCTCATAGTGGGCATTATGGTGAGCTACCTGGCCTCGAGCGTGATATCGCTACTGAGCTCGGTCGCCTCCCACGAAGGACTTCAGGGATTTGTGGCTTGGGGATTCGGCAACTTCTCGGGCATCACCACCAACCAGTTGCCCCTATTTGCCGCAACCATTGCCATAGCGCTTGCCGTGGCCTTGGCCTTGGTAAAGCCGCTCAACGCCATGCTGCTGGGCACACGCTACGCCCAAAACCTGGGAGTGGACACACGCAAAGTGCGCAATGTGCTGCTGCTGGTGGCCGGCGGACTCACGGCTGTGGTGACCGCATTCTGCGGCCCGATAGGATTCATTGGTATGGTGGTGCCACACATAGCCCGCCTCGCAACAGGCAGCAGCAGCCACGGACGCCTGCTGCCGGCCACCATGCTCGCCGGAGCCGATGTGGCACTGCTGTGCACACTCATAAGCGTCACCTGCGGCAGCTACGGAGTGTTGCCAATCAACGCCATCACGCCCATAATAGGCGTGCCCGTGATAATCTACATAATAGTGAACCGCCGACGCATACAATATTTCAACTGACACACGCCACACTCCTATGGACACGCCAAGCCACATACTCACCACACACAGCCTTACGGTCGGATACCGCAAGGGTAAACGGCCAACAGCCATCCTGAGCAGCCTGAACCTGAAAATCGAGGCAGGCACCGTGGTGGCACTGCTCGGCCGCAACGGAGCCGGCAAGTCGACACTGATAAGAGCCATCACCGGAGCCGAGCAGCCAATCGACGGACGCGTAGTGATAGGCGGACGCGACATGGCTGCGATGAGCAGCCGCGAGCTATCGCGCATGGTTGGGCTGGTGTCGACCGAGCGCGTGGCAGTGGGCGGACTCACCGTGACCGAACTTGTGGAACTCGGCCGCCAGCCACACACCGGGTTTACCGGCCGCCTCTCGGCAAGCGACCGGCAAAAAGTGGCCGAAGCCATCAATAGCGTGGGAATGAGCCACATGGCTGGCAGGCACATGGCCGAGTTGAGCGACGGTGAGCGGCAAAAGGTGATGATAGCCAAAGCCATCGCCCAAGAAACACCGCTGATTGTGCTCGACGAGCCCACGGCATTCCTCGACGTGGCGAGCCGCATACGCACCATGCAGCTGCTCCACTCGCTTGCCCGCACACAGGGCAAGGCAGTGCTTCTTTCGAGCCATGATGTGCAGCAGTCGCTACTGCTTGCCGATGCCCTTTGGGTGATTACCGATGATGGCCGCATGGTGAGCGGCACCACTGAAGAGGTGGTTATGAGCGGAGCCATGAGCCGCACATTTGCCGACGCGTCGATAGCGTTCAGCCCTACGATGTGCGACTACGAGGCCGTGTTGCCCACCACACGCGCCGTAGCTCTCGACTGCCCCGACCCGATGCTTAACCGGTGTGTGACCAATGCCCTGATGCGCAACGGCATTGCCGTTGACCCCAAATCGGCCGTCAAAGTCAAGGCCGATTCGCTATACAGGCTTGAAGTTGACGGCCACAAGGCCGGCAACGTCGCCCTACTTGCAGCAATGGTCAATGACCGAGACTGAGCAAGTCGGCATCAGTGACAGCCCTTATCACACGACACGGATTGCCCGCCGCAAGCACACCCGACGGCACATCGTGAACCACCACACTGCCAGCCCCTATCACCGAGCCCGAGCCTATGGTCACTCCCGGAACCACAGTCACATTGCCACACACCCACACATCGCTGCCCACAGTGATGGGGAGGGCATACTGGATGAGTCTGTTGCGCTGGCCGGCATCGAGCGGATGTCCTGCCGTGTAGAACGAGCAATGTGGGCCCACAAACACATGGTCGCCAAAAGTGACCTGAGCCTCGTCGAGAATAGTGAGACCCGTGTTGGCAAAAAAGTCATCGCCCACCGAGATATTGAAGCCATAGTCGCAGAAGAAATCGGGAATTATCTTCACACGCTCACCCACATAACCGAGAAGGCGACACAGAATGGACTGCCGCTCATCCTCTTGCCGCGGCGACAAGCGGTTGTAGTCGAAACACAGCTGCTCACACTCCTTTAGACTGGCGAGCAAGGCCGGATCGGAACCGTCGTAGGGTCGGCCCGACATCATCTCGCCGAATATGGCGTCGGCAGGACGCTTTCCATCATTGTTGAAATCCATAAGAAATCATAACGGTTGGTTATACTGTTACAAAGATAGCCATTTTCGGCATTTCAGAGCCGGCAGTATGGCAAAGTCGTGTCAGAGCACACAATGCCCGTAAGTCATGGCCATCGTGTTGAGACATAGCCATCATAAGCGGTTGAAACATGTACCACAGTCCCAAAAGACAGCAATGATGGCGCAAAGCGCATATAATAAGGTGTAAAATGTTGGCTATGCGAAAAATAATGCTTAAATTTGCCCGATTATTACAAGATTTTTAAAAACGTAAAATGGTAACACCTACAAAAAAAACCATCGTCCTGGGTGACGGACGCGAGATCACCCTCGAAACAGGAAAGCTTGCCAAGCAAGCCGATGGAGCTGTGGAGCTGCGCTTGAACAACACGATGCTTCTTGCGACAGTGGTTTCGGCCAAAGAGGCCGAAGACGGGGCCGACTTCATGCCCCTGCAAGTGGAATACAAGGAGAAATACTCAGCTTTTGGCCGCTATCCAGGCGGTTTCACAAAGCGCGAAGGCCGTGCCTCAGACTATGAGGTGCTCACATGCCGTCTGGTAGACCGCGTGTTGCGTCCCTTGTTCCCGTCAAACTATCACGCCAACACATTTGTGAACATCATCATGTTCTCAAGCGACGGCGTTGACCAGCCCGACGCACTGGCCGGACTGGCAGCATCGGCAGCGATTGCCGTATCTGACGTTCCCTTCGAGGAGCCCATTGCCGAGGTGCGCGTCGCACGCGTCGACGGCGAATTCGTCATCGATCCTACATTCGAGCAGACTAAAAATGCCGATATGGAATTAATGGTAGGTGCTACATACGACAATATAATGATGGTCGAAGGCGAAATGGACGAAGTGAGCGAGGACGACCTTATCGCAGCCCTCAAAGCAGCACACGATGCCATCAAGCCCATGTGCGTGGCCCAGAAAGAGCTGGCAGCCGAGCTTGGGGTGACCAAGCGCGAATACTGCCACGAGGTGAACGACGAGGAGATACACGAGCGCGTGCGCAAGGAGTGCTACGACAAATGCTATGCCGTGGCCCAGGCCGGCAATGCCGACAAGCAGTGGCGCAACGAGAGCTTCCAGAAGGCATTCGACGACTTCATGGAGACTATTCCCGAGGAAGAGCGTGAGGAGAAGACCCCGATGATCACCCGCTACTTCAACGAGGTGCAGCGCGACGCCGTGCGCCGTTGCATCCTTGATGAGGGCATCCGCATGGACGGCCGCAAGACCAACGAGATACGCCCCATCTGGTGCCAGACCGATTATCTGCCCTGGCCCCACGGCTCGGCAGTGTTCACCCGCGGCGAGACTCAGGCCCTTGCCACAGTGACCCTGGGCACCAAGCTCGATGAGAAACTCATCGACGATGTGCTCAACCGCTGCAACGAGCGCTTCCTGCTCCACTACAATTTCCCGGCATTCTCGACCGGCGAGGCACGTCCGCAGCGCGGCATCAGCCGCCGCGAGATAGGCCACGGCAACCTGGCCCACCGCGCCCTAAAGCGCATGATTCCCGACGACCTGCCCTACACAGTGCGCATCGTGAGCGACATTCTGGAGAGCAACGGATCGTCGTCAATGGCCACAGTGTGCGCCGGCTGCCTTGCACTGCTTGATGCCGGTGTGAAGATGAAGAAACCAGTGGCCGGCATCGCAATGGGCCTTATCACCGACGAGGGCAACGTGAAGCACGCCGTGCTCAGCGACATTCTCGGCGACGAGGATCACCTGGGCGACATGGACTTCAAGGTGACCGGTACGGCCGACGGCATCACAGCCACGCAGATGGACATCAAGTGTGACGGCCTGCCCTATGAGATTCTTGAGCAGGCACTGCGCCAGGCCAAGGAAGGACGCCTGCACATCCTCAACATAATCAACCAGACCATACCCGCTCCGCGTGAGGACTACAAGCCTCATGTGCCCCGCATTGTGGCCATGACAGTCGACAAGGAATTCATCGGTGCCATCATCGGCAAGGGCGGCGAGGTGATCCAAGGCATCCAGGAGCAGACAGGTGCAACCGTCACCATCGACGAAATCGACGGCAAGGGAGAGATCGAGATCAGCGCAGCCAACAAGGACAGCATCGACGCCGCAGTGGAGCGCATCAAGCAAATCATCGCAGTGCCCGAGGTCGACAAGGTGTATACAGGCAAGGTGCGCAGCATCCTTGAGTTTGGCGCATTTGTCGAGTTCATGCCCGGCCGCGACGGACTGCTGCACATCAGCGAGATCAGCTGGAACCGTCTCGACGACATGGAGGCCAGCGGCCTGCATGAGGGCGACGAGGTGACCGTGAAGCTGATAGAGATCGACAAGAAGACTGGTAAGTTCCGCCTCTCGATGCGTGCCCTCCAAGAGAAGCCCGAAGGCTATGAGGAGCGCCGCCAAGAGCGTCGTCCGCGCCGTGAGGGCGGAGACCATGGGCCACGCCGCGAGGGCGGCAAACCCCGTCGCGAGGGTGGCAAACCCCGCCGCGAAGGCGGCAAGCAGCCCCGCCAGCCCAAACCGGCCGAGGGTGGCAACACCGAAGAATAACAGCCACAGCGAAATATAACACAACATACCCACACACAGCCAGAAGCTGCCCGGACCGTTGTCTAAGCAGCTTCTGTTTTTTTTGCGACCATTCGCATCTACAGATACCAGAGAGACACACGATGAAAAAGGGAAGATAGCGCTATTGAAACTGATAAAATCCAACGACACATGGCAATATTATGACACTCCGTAAGCATTCCCCACATATTTTGACTATTTTTGCATTCTCGATTTTTTCAGAAAGCATCTGACTCGTCACACAACACGTATTGTCTCGCGAGAGAAAAGCCAACTAGTGAGGAAACATACATTATATTAATGGGGGATGAAACACATTGCAGTCATATTTTTTCTCATTTTGCCGGTTCTGAGTTGTTTTGCACAGGGCAAAACCTCCAATCAGGGACAGCAAGAGACCTTCATGGGCACCCAGCTGATGTCGCTCGGATTCTACGACCAAGCGCTGAAGCACTATCTCGATGCTTTAGCCTACTTCGAGAAGCACGGCATGACTGCCGACAAAGTGCGCACCAAGAATCACATATTCAACGTGTATTACCGCACCCACCGCTTGCGGGAGGGCGAAGACCTGCTACACGAGGCCATGGCCGAATTGAGCCCCACCGACACAATGCTGCGGGTGAGCATCCTCAACAATCTTGGCATAGTGTATGCAGCCACACAGCGCTACGACAAGGCTCTTGACGCCTACAACCAAACCATTGAGCTGGGGCGAGGCAATCCCGAAGCACAAGCCTCGGCCTACATCAACATCGCTGACCTCTATTTCAGGCAGGACGACCTGCCCAAAGCCCGGCACTACCTGTGCGAGGGGCTTAAAATACCGCAGTCGCAACTCAAGCCCAGCAGCCTGGCGCAGATGTACCTCAACATGGCACTCGTGGGTGTGGGTCAGGGCAACCGTCAAATGGCCACCGGCTATGCCGACAAAGCCCGTCAGCTTCTGCCCAGCCTGCCACGCGACGCCAAAATCAACGCCCTTGCACAAATTGCCGATATCCACCTCAACCTAGCCGACTCGATCACTGCCCTACGCTACATCATTGAATATGAGACCGTGCGCGACTCGGCCCAGGCCAACATCGACTACGAGCAACTCCAACAGCTGCTGGTGGCCTACGACACAAACAGGCTGAAGACGCGCAACGAGAATCTCGCACTCGCATTGAGCCGCCGCACAATCATCGTGTGGGGGACATCGACGATAATACTGTTTGCCGTCATCCTCATCATCACCCTCATACGCAAGCACACCGCCATGACCAGGGCCAACCGCATCATCAGCCGTCAGCAGCAACAGTTGCTCAATCTCGAGAAAGAAAAGGCAGAACGGGAGCGCCTCACCCAACAGCGCGTCATCGAAGAGAAGCAGCGCCAGTTGCTGTCGTTCAGCACTGAGCAAGCCACCAACAACGAATTCCACGCGAAACTCGAGAGCCACATCTCAGATGCTATCCAAGCCCTTCCGTCGCACGGTGCCGAGACCGCAAAAAGTGCCCTCACCGAAATAATGAAACATCTGGCGAGCCACCGCGAGCGAGCCATCGCAGCCGACTTCCGCACATATTTTGAGCAAGTGCATCCCGACTTTTTCGACAGGCTTCTTGACCTGCATCCCGTGCTCACGAAGAACGACTTGCGCCTGTGCGCATTTCTATACTTGGGCATGTCGACCAAGGAAATCGCCTCACTCACATTCAAAGAAGTGCGGTCGGCAGAGACCGCCCGGCTGCGACTACGCAAGAAGCTAAACCTCGATGCAGGGACCGATACGGCCAGATACCTACACTCAATATACCACTAATATACAGACATTTACACATAATGTAGTAGTATTGTAGTAGTATTATTATAGTATGTGATTTTGTCAGATGGAAGCCACTCGGCTAATTTTGTGGGGTAACAAAAAAATCAAAGATTTATGAAAAGGACTTTCTTTTGTCTGGCCACGGCCATTCTCATTGGCATCACACCGCAGAGAGCGAGTGCCACCGGTGAGACCGTGATGACCGAGGCCTTCGACACCCAAGATGATTTCGACAAATGGACAATCATTAACGTCGAAGAAGGGAGCACAACCTGGACTTACCGCACAAGCACAGGCAAGCCGATGAAATCGAAGTGTGCACAGATACTCAAGCATTCGCCGAATGCAGCCAACGACTGGCTCATATCGCCCGAATTCACACTGAAGGCAGGCACTGTGTATGAGTTGTCGTTCAGATGCACCCCAGGCACATTCAACAAGAAGGAGAACCTTAGGGCTTATCTCGGCACCGACACCACCATCGAGAGCATGACAACCGAGCTCATAGACCTCAACGGAATGCTTCGCGACGACAATGCCGACATCACCCGCAAGGCAGAAATCAGCGTGACTGCCGACGGCACCTATCGATTGGGCTTCCTTGCCTACTCCGACGCCAACATGGGGCGAATCGACCTTGACGACGTGACCGTCACCGCCAAGGCTGCCGCAGCGGCTCCAGGCCCAGTAACAGGCCTTGCGGCTACGGCAGGTGAGAAGGGATCTCTGAGTGCAACCCTGAGCTTCACGGCACCGAGCGTCACAGCCACAGGCGACAGCCTCACCGAGATATCGTCGATTGTGATCACCCGCGACTCGGTGGCCGTAGCCACAATCGCCAGCCCCGCACCCGGATCGGCCATCACCGTAACCGACAGCACCGCAATCCAAGGCTTAAACACCTATGAGGTGACCTGCGTCGCAGCCGACGGCAGCAAGAGCGTGCCCGCAACGGCCACAGTGTTTGTGGGCATCGACGTGCCCACAGCCGTAATCAAGCCACGCGCCGCCACCCTCAACGACGGTAAGATTAGTCTGAGTTGGCAAGCCCCTGCCACATCGGTCAACGGCGGATATTTCAACCCCGAGACACTCACCTATATTATAACCGACAGCACCACCGGCGACTCGGCTGTGGTGAGCGGCACATCACACACCCTCACACTCGCCAAGGGCGACCAGCGGGTGTATGAGTACACGATTGTAGCCGTGGCCGAAGCAGGATCCAGCGAGGCCTCCAGCTTCAACCGTGTGATCATGGGCAACGCCATCACCACTGCCTACAGCGAGTCGTTTGCCGACGCAAAGGCATCATCGCCATGGTACCAAGACTCCGACGAGAGCGCATTCAGCTGGGTGATCGACAACCCCGCAAAAGATGAATACTCTGATCCCGACGTGAAGAATTATACAATCTACGCCCAGGACAATGACGGAGGTGACCTGATAGCAAAATCGTTCTATCACAACGAAGACGAGACATCACGCTACTGCTCTCCAATATTCAACCTCTCGAATTTTGCCAACCCACTGCTCACATTCTATCAGATCAACGGCCCCAAGAGCAGCCTTAAAGTGCAAGTGCGCAAAATAGGCGGCGAGTGGCAAGACGTGGCAGAGCCCGTGTGGGAGACAGGCATAAACGGCCTGCAGTGGAGCCGGTGCAGTGTTCCGCTCGCCAACTTCACCGGCAGCGGTGAGGTGCAGATCTCATTCCTAGCCTATGGTGGCGTGCGCGCGATGCACATCGACAACATCAGCGTGGCCGAGGCATCCCACAGCCGCGACATGGCAGTGCGCAGCCTCACAGCATCACCCAAACGTGCCGACATAGGCGAGACCACTACATTCACAGCCAACTTGCGCAACTTCGGAGGACAGGGTGAGAAGACTTATGATGTGGTGCTCTACCGCGACGGCAAAGAGGTGGACCGCAAAGCAGGCCCCGAGCTCGCCGCCACAGCCATCACCACCGTTGACTTCAAATACACCTCGACCCTCGACGACGCTATGCTCAGCGAGAAGTCGGTGTGGACAGCCAAAGTGGAGCTTGAGGACGACCAAAACAGCGCCAACAACGCATCTGATACCGTCACATGGTCGACCCGTCCGAGCGATGTGCCCGACGCATCGGGTCTGACGGCAAGTGTCGACGGACACAAAGTCACACTCGACTGGACAGCCGGCATCAACCGCGCCGCATCGGAAAAGGGTGAAATGAAATATGTGACCGACGACTTCGAATCGTACACCCCGTTTGCAACCGACAGCGTCGGCGGATGGACCCTGGTCGACCGCGACGGCTCCATGACATGGAATTCAAACTACCCCACCCGTCCGCATATGGGTGACCCGATGTCGTTTATGGTATTCAACACCTATGAGGGCGGAGTGCAGACCGACGACAACCAGGACAACGTGTTTTTCGCCCACTCAGGCAAGCAGTATATGATGGGATTCAGCAATGCTGTCTACGGGACGGCCAACGACGACTGGCTCATCACCCCGCGCCTCGACGGACGCAGCCACACGGTGGGTTTCTATGCCCGCATTCCTATGGGCCTATCGGGCGACGACGTGATTGCCATCTCCTATTCCACTACCGATACCGACCCCGACAGTTTCATTCCGCTCAACGGAGGCAACGACATCAACATCTCCGACAACTGGAAGCATGTGGAGGCCACGGTGCCCGAAGGCGCACGCTACTTTGCCGTCAACCTGAAACTGTCGCGCATGTTCTTCATGCTCGATGACTTCACCTATGCGGCTCACAACGGCACGGCCGACCCGCTCTCGCTTGTGGGCTACAACGTGTATCGCAACGGCGAGAAGATAACCGGCGAGCCTGTCGACATCAACAGTTACGTCGACAACGACGCCCCCTACGGCGAGAACATCTATAAGGTGACAGCCGTGTATGAGCAGGGCGAGAGCCGATACAGCAACGAAGTGGCTGTAACTATAGGAAACACATCGGCAGATGCGGCTATGGCACAACGCGCAACGGTCATTGCCGGTGAAGGAGTGGTGACTGTCGCCGTCAACGGTTCGGCCCGAGTGGCAATCTATTCGGTCGACGGCCGGAGAGTGGCCGATGCAACCGTCGCCGCCAAAGAGTGCTTCGGCCTCAATGCCGGTGCCTATGTGGTTACTGTCGACGGCAAAGCCACAAAGGTGATAGTGCGGTAAGCGGCTCACACGCGTCAATAACCGCCGACACTGGCTGGCATCAATAATATCAGGCAGGACCGATTCCCGATAGAGGGAGTCGGTCCTGCCTGCATTATTCACCAGTTGAGTTAATTCTTGACGAGTCCCTCTGACACCGGGCGCACAGTGAGCCCCAAATTGCGGCTCACATCGTTGAGGCCGATGCCGCTACCGCCACAGTCGAAGTAAATGGCCGACGCGCGACCGCCTTGGGCTGCAATTGATGACCAGCACAATCCGCCAGAACCTTGACGGCATAGCACCTTGTCGTCGTAATATCCCGATGCGGGGAGAAATATCGAGCGGCCGTTGGCTTTGCTTTTCACCCAGAAGCCACCCAAGTCATCCCAAGTCCACACACACTGCTCAATGAGTTCATTCAGTTCATCGGCAGTGGGCATGCGGCAATCACCACCCCACATCACCGTAGCCACATCGTCGGAGCTATCAAGTTTGGGATTGATTGTCGTGGCGGTGTATTTCGTCAGACTGTCGGCATCGGTACCCCACTTATATGTGGCCCACGAGAAGTCGGCCTTTGTCTTCGTCTCGCCGAAGGCGAAATAGAAGCCAGGGAGATCCGGCTTGGCGGCCCCGACGTTGTTCTCGGCCCACAACAGGCCGCTTGGTAGACCCAAGTCGACAAAACGATGGCCATTGATGACCGTGACGCCGGCCTCAACACCGTCGGCATTGGCCGCGCGGCCAATGTGCCAACCCATAACGCCACACAGGAAAGCCACCATTATCAGAAGAGCGATAACGTGTGGCAGAAAACGCAGAATGCGTTTTTGAGCAGAAGTGTTTTCCGATTTCATATTAACCAGTATGTTTAAGTTGTTACATCATATACAGGCCAAGCGTCACTGCATCGCCGGCCACAGGCCCCATTGACCGATATAAGCAATCAACAGAGTCGATTTTCATTGGCAAATGTAAGCGTTTATTCCGGTAACAGGCAACAGTGCAAACACAAAATTGAGCAAAAACCGTGATTTTCATGCCAAGTAACAAGGAGACAATGCCATTTTTTTGCCATTCATCATATTTGCACTAACTTTGCCGGTGTGCGAGAGAGTGCGGCACGATTGTTGCAGCCTCACACAACCGGCAGTCCCGAAAGGACTATCCCGCTCAAGCAATGACAAGACTGTTCCTACTACACACACGCATGCTCATTGCCGCCGCCATACTGATGGCGACGGCAGCATTGCCGTTGCCAGTGAGATCGCAGACCACCGACACCGACTCGGTGGCAGTGAGCCTTGTCACCTACTATCCCGGCAGCGAGATTTATGAGCTGTTCGGACACACCGAAGTGCACATCACCGCCGGCAACGGCCTTGACGCGTATTTCAACTACGGCGTGTTCGACTTCAATGCGCCAAACTTCGCACTGCGGTTCGCATCGGGCGAGACCGACTATCTGTGCGTGGCCCTACCTGCCTACATTGAGCGCGGCAGCATCACCCCCGGCCGCAAGGCCGTGGAGCAAAGCCTCAACCTGACCCAAGACGAGGCCCATAAAGTGCTCAATATGCTGCGACGCAACATCATGCCCGACAGTGCCACCTACCGCTATAAATATGTGAGCGACAATTGCGCTACCCGTCCGCGCGACATCATAGAGAAAGCACTGGGAAACAGACTTCACTGGCCGGCCGACAGCGTCAAAGCCACCTGCCGCGAGGTGATGGCACACTACAACCGCAACTATCCGTGGGAGCAATTCGGCATCGACCTGGCGCTCGGGAGCGGCCTCGACACCGTGCTGACGGCACGCCAGCGCATGTTTGTGCCCATGCTGCTGATGCAGGCAGCTGCGGGAGCCACCATTGACCGCAATGGCCACAGCGAGCCGCTTGTGACAGCCACCACAGTGACCAATTCAGGCAGCGACAATGGACTGGTGCTGCCCCCAACCCCCTGGTGGCGTACCCCCATGGCAGCAGCCATGGCACTGCTGCTGACTGTGATTGCCATGAGCGTGCGAGACTTGCGCCTAGGTCGCAGGTCGCGTGGACTCGACACCGCACTGTGGGCCATTGGGGCAATAGCCGGCGCCTTTGTGTGGTTTCTGATATTCGTATCCACCCACGAGGCCACATCGCCCAACTTGAACGGGCTTTGGCTTAACCCGCTATATGCAGTGCCAGCCGTCACCATATGGCTCAAGCGCGGCGACAAGCCTACGCGTTGGGCGGCGACAGCTCTGATTGCAGCCATCGCATTGGCCGCAATATGCTTTGCGGCAGGCCTTCAAGAGCCCAATGCGGCATTCTACCCCATTATGGCAGCCCTTGCCATAAGACTGGCCATATATGTCAAAAAGCCTTGCCGTCCCACAATGCCGGCGAAGCACAAAGATAACAACAAAAGACACTGAACGCGCAATGCACATCGACCGACAACGAATGAACCGGCTGGCCACTTCGATAGTGGCATCGATGGTGGCCCTATCGGCCCTGTCGCAGGTGAAAGGCAACCAGCCACAACTGGTTGTGGGCATCGTCATCGACCAGTTGCGCAGCGACTATCTAGAGCTGCTGCAGTCGCAGATGGGCGACGGCGGATTCAAGCGCCTGATGCGCAGCGGAGCGTGCTTCGACAACGCAGCGTTCAATTGCCAAGTCGACGCGACCTCGGGCACCACGCTGCTTATGACCGGAGCTTATCCGCGAGTGAACGGCGTGACATGGTCGCAGACTTTTGACCAAGACAAACTCGTACCCACCGACATATTTGCCGACAGCCGCTACATAGGCAACTTTACTACCGACAAATACTCGGCCGCCGCTCTGCGCACGTCGACACTTGCCGACGAAGTACGTATCGACAACAACGGACTGGGCAGCGTGTATGCCCTGGCAGCCGATGCCCAAACAGCCATTGCCCTTGCCGGGCACTCGGCCAACGGGGCGTGCTGGATCAACAGTGCCACCGGCAACTGGGCATCAACCACCTACTATCCCGATGTGCCGCAGTGCGTGCAGACGCGCAACTACAGCAAGCCACTGAGCGCGCGTCTCGACACCATGCAGTGGCAACCACTGTTGCCCGCAACCAGCTACACAAGCGTGCCCGAGGCGAGCCGCTACTACGCCTTCCGCCACACATTCGGCCGCCAGATGCGCGACCGCTACGCCGCATTCAAGCAGTCGGCCCTTGCCAACGAAGAAGTGACTACAGTGGCCATCGACTGCCTCAACAGCCTCAAGCTAGGCAACCGAGGGCAACTCGACATGATCAACATCGGCCTAAGCGCCGCTCCAGCGAGCTGGGCCAAGAGCAAAGACGGGCGATTTGAGCTTGCCGACACCTACGTGCGCCTCGACCGCCAGATAGCCCGCGTGCTGGATGCCATCGACAAGGCCGTAGGACTTGACAGAGCCGTGGTGTTTGTCGCCGGCACTGGCGCCTCTGCCCCCGGTGCCCCAGTCGACCCCAAATTCAACATACCCACCGGCGAGTTCCGCCCCGACCGCGCCATGTCACTGCTCAACATGTATCTGATAGCCGTGCACGGCAACGGAAACTGGGTGACCGGATACCACAACGAGAGCTTTTTCCTCAACCGCAAGCTCATAAAAGAGCGCAACATAGACATCGCCACAGTGCGTAGCGAGGCGAGCCAGTTTCTGCGCCAGATGAGCGGAATCACAGCGGCCTACACATTTGAAGACATACTCAACAACCCCACCAGCGACGAGATGAAGGCGCTGAGCCGCACCATGGTGCCCGCACTGAGCGGCGACGTGATGGTGGAGATCGCCCCCGGATGGGATGTGGTGACCACCAACGGCAAGCTCACCCATGTGAAGCACATGCGCGCATCGGTAGCCTGCACGCCGGCAATGATACTGGCCCCGCAAGTGAAGGCGCAGCGCATCAGCGGCACCATCGACGCGGCCCTTCTCGCGCCCACCGTGGCGCGCCTGCTGCGCATACGCTCGCCCAATGCGGCCCGCATGAGCGCGCTGACACTGCAATAGTGTCTTTCAAATTCTTCACAATCAAAACATTTTTACTAACTTTGTGGCTTGTAGCCGAGCCACGACTGCGCCCACCGCCCAGGCAGGGAGCAAGCCGTATTTTGGCTACCGCCAACTGCGAAACAAAAAACATTCACAATATATATGGGATTCAACAACATTCTGAAATCAATTTTCGGCAATAAGAGCGACCGCGACATGAAGAAGCTGTTGCCAATAGTGAATCAAATCAAGGCCATATACCCTGATATTGAGAAACTTAGCAACGACGAGCTGCGTGAGCACTCAGCAGCCATACGCAAGGCACTGCGCGACGAAGTGCAGCCCATGCGCGACGAGATAGCCGAGACAAAGAAAGAGATCGAGAAGCTCGACTATGAAGAGCGTGAGCCGCTGTGGGACAAGATTGACCAACTGAAGAAGGACATTCTTGACCGCACCGAGGAGAAACTTAACGAAGTGTTGCCCGAGGTGTTTGCCATCGTGAAAGACACCGCGCGCCGCTTTGCCCAAAACGAGACCATCGAGGTGACAGCCACCGACTTCGACCGCCAGCTGGCAGCCGAGGGGAAAGACTTCCTGCACATCGAGGGCGACAAAGCCATCTACCAAAACCATTGGATGGCCGGCGGCAACGAGGTGACATGGGACATGATACACTACGACGTGCAGCTCATAGGCGGTATCGTGCTTCACCAGGGCAAGATATCGGAGATGGCCACCGGCGAGGGCAAGACCCTTGTGGCCACACTGCCGGTATTCCTCAACGCGCTTGCCGGCAACGGCGTGCACATGGTGACCGTGAACGACTACCTTGCCAAGCGCGACTCGGAATGGATGGGTCCGCTCTACATGTTCCACGGCCTGAGCGTGGCCTGCATCGACAAGACCGAGCCCAACAGCGAGGGACGCCGCCAGGCCTACAACTGCGACATCACCTTCGGCACCAACGCCGAATTCGGCTTCGACTACCTGCGCGACAACATGGCCATGCGCCCCGAAGACTGCGTGCAGCGCGAGCACAACTTCGCCATTGTCGACGAGGTTGACTCGGTGCTCATCGACGATGCCCGCACCCCGCTCATCATATCTGGACCCGTGCCCAAGGGCGAGGACCAGATGTTCAACGACTTCAAGGGCAATGTGGAGCGCGTCTACGAGGCACAGCGCCGCCTGGTGACCAACCTCCTTGCCGATGCACGCCGCCTGATGGCAAGCGACAACTCCGACGAGGTGAAAGAAGGCTCACTGCTGCTATACCGCGCATTCAAGGGTCTGCCCAAATACAAGCCGCTCATCAAATTCCTCTCGCAAGACGGCATAAAGCCGCTAATGCTCAAGACAGAGGCCTACTATATGCAGGACAACAGCCGTGAGATGCCCACCGTGACCGATCCGCTCTTCTTCATCATCGACGAGCAGAACAACACCGTGGAGCTGACCGACAAGGGCATCGACGTGCTCACCAAGGGCACCAACGACCCGAAGTTCTTCGTGCTGCCCGACATCGCAAGCGAGCTCAGCGAAGTGACCAACGAGCCACTGAGCGACGAGGAGAAAGTGGCCAAGAAAGACGCATTGCTGCAGAACTACTCGATCAAGGCAGAGCGCGTGCACACCGTGACACAGTTGCTCAAGGCCTACACACTCTTCAACCGCGACGACGAGTATATCGTGACCGACGACGGCAAAGTGAAGATTGTGGACGAGCAGACAGGCCGCATCATGGAGGGCCGCCGCTACAGCGACGGACTGCACCAGGCCATCGAGGCCAAGGAAGGAGTGAAAGTGGAGGCAGCCACACAGACCTTTGCCACCATCACCCTGCAAAACTTCTTCCGCATGTATCACAAGCTCGCCGGCATGACCGGTACGGCCATTACCGAGGCCGGAGAGTTCTGGGAGATATACAAGCTCGACGTGGTGACCATTCCCACCAACAAACCCGTGCAGCGCATCGACATGCCCGACCGCGTGTATAAGACCCAAAAGGAGAAATTCAATGCGGTGATTGAGGAGATAGAGGAGATGCGCAACCAGGGACGGCCGTGTCTCGTGGGCACGACATCGGTCGAGGTGTCGGAGCGCCTCAGCCGCCAGTTGCGACTGCGCCACATTGATCATAATGTGCTTAATGCCAAGTTACACCAGAAAGAAGCCGAGATTGTGGCACATGCCGGACGCTCGGTCGACGGCAAGGGTATGGTGACAATCGCCACCAACATGGCCGGCCGTGGTACCGACATCAAGCTCACCCCCGAGGTGAAGGCAGCTGGCGGACTTGCCATCATAGGCACCGAGCGCCATGAGTCGCGCCGCGTTGACCGCCAGTTGCGTGGCCGTGCCGGCCGCCAGGGCGACCCGGGCTCATCGGTGTTCTACGTGTCGTTTGAAGACAAGGTGATGCGCCTCTTTGCCAGCGAGCGCGTAGTGAAGATGCTCGACCGCATGGGCCTGCACGACGGCGAGCGAATTGAGTCGGGCATGGTGACAAAAGCCATCGAGAATGCCCAAAAGCGCGTCGAGGAGAACAACTTCGGTATCCGCAAGCACACATTGGAGTATGACGATGTGATGAACAAGCAGCGTAACGTAATATATGAGCGCCGCCGTCACGCCCTACAGGGAGAGCGCATCGGCACCGATATCATCAACTCCATCTACGACAGCGTGGAGGACACCATAAAGAAATTCGGCAACGACGACTACGACGACATGAAGATGCAAGTGCTGCAGACCTATGCCATTGAGCCGCCGTTCGACGAAGATGCATACCGCCACCTCGATGACAAGGACCTCATAGAGAAGCTTTACAGCGCCGTGATTGAGGCATTCAACCGCAAGTCGGCACGTCTGGCCGAAATCGCCTACCCCGTAATCAGCCACATCGTGGAGCAGCAGAAAAACAGCGGATATCCCGAGCCTATGGGCGTGGTGCGTGTGCCGGTGACCGACGGACGCCGCGTGTTTGGCATCGTGGTCGACATAAAAGAGGCCTACGAGAGCGAGTGCAAGTCGATTGCCAAGGCTTGGCAGAAGGCAGTGTTGCTGCTCACCATCGACGAGTGCTGGAAAGAGCAGCTGCGTGAGCTCGACCAGTTGCGCCAATCAGTGCAGAACGCAAGCTATGAGCAGAAAGACCCGCTCGTGATATTCAAGCTCGAGAGCTTCAACCTCTTTGAGTCGATGCTCGGTGTGATGAACAACAAAGCAATCTCGATATTGATGCGCGGCCAGATTCCCATCGAGGCCGAAGACCCCGGCAACCTGCAGCACGGCGAAGATCCCGCCGAAGAGCGCCGCCGCCGTCAAGAGCAGCAACAGATGAGCGAGAATCGCGGCGGCGATGCCGTTGCCGATGCCGAGGAGGCACAACGCCAGGCAGCCGGCCCGCAGCGTCCGCGCCACACCCAACCAATCCATGTGGGCCCGAAGGTGGGTCGCAATGATCCTTGCCCATGCGGCAGCGGCAAGAAGTATAAGAACTGCCACGGACGCGGACTGGTGTAAACAAAGAATTATGATGACAACCTCAGCCACTGGCATGGGGTTGAGATAACCACACTTGAGGAGCATGCACAAAAAAAACGTTGCATGCTCCTCCTCTTTTTGCCAACTCCACCGATATTTGTGGTGCTTTATCACCAATTGCCG
>CAVIEK010000027.1:12905-22632 GCA_963641805.1 Bacteroides fragilis | reverse complement strand
AGAGCGTCTGCCTTACAAGCAGAGGGTCGGGGGTTCGAATCCCTCAGCGCCCACAAAGCACATTAAGCCTGAATTAATTCAATTCAGGCTTTTTTTGTTTGCTTGCAGAACGACGTGCACGTGACATCGACCCTACTGGTTGCCCGGGCATAATCAAGTGCAGTGTCCAAAATGAGCTGACCCTGCGTTTGGCTCGCAACGCTAATTGCATTAATTTTGTGGAAAAATTCCACGTATGTAGCTTGTTATGCATAGAAAAAGGCTTGACTCGCTCTATATATTCGTCATTAGCTTGACGGTGGCTGTGCTACTGTCGGGCTTGAGTGCGTGCAGCCTTACCAAGCACGTTCCCAATGGGGAATATCTGCTCGATAAAGTGAAAATAAACTTGCTCGACACATCATCGACGGTTCACGCAAAAGACCTTACAAAGTTCCTGCGTCAGACAGAGAACCACAAGGTGCTCGGCGGACTGCGACTGCAACTTGCCTTCTACAACCTTTCTGGATTTGATTCCACCAAGTGGTTCAACCGCTGGGTGCAGCGCGTGGGCACGCCTCCTGTGATTTTCGATTCTACCCTCACTGTGGCGAGTGCGCGCCAGCTGCAGACGGCGCTTGTCAACAAAGGCTATATGAAAAGCGCGGTGAATTATTCGGTGGCTCTCGACTCGGCACGCCGCAAGGCCCGTGTGCGCTATGATGTGAAGCTCAACGAGCCTTATCGGGTGCGCTCAATCGCATACGATATCCACGACGACTCCATATGTGCCTTGGTTATGGCCGATAGTGCCTCATTCCTAATCAGGCAAAACTCTATCTTCGACCACAACTTGCTCAACAACGAGCGCCTGCTCATCACCAACATGCTGCGTGAGCACGGCTATTACGCGTTCAACAAAGAATACATTACCTTCACTGCCGATACCGCGGCGGGCTCGCGTGCGGTCGACCTCACGATGAACATCGCCAATCCCGGGCAGCGGCCTCACTCGGGCATCGACTCCACGGCAAGGCATGAGGAATATTACGTGCGCAGCGTCACATTTGTGACCAACTATGACCCCGTGACCATGGCCGACGGCAAATATTCTGCCCCCGACACATCGTTTTACCACGGCTTTGCCATGCTCTACGGATCCGACCACTGGTTGCGCCGCAGGGTGATGGAGGAGTGCTGCTACATGGAACCGGGCGCACGGTTCGACTCTCGCGCCGTCGACAAGACGTATCAGGCTTTCGGCCGCTTGGGCATAGTGAAGTCGGTGAATATCGACGTGCGGCCAGTGGGTGTCATCGATGGCCGGCAGTATCTCGATGCTTATGTGCTGCTCACGCGCGATAAGCTGCAGACGGCTTCGGTGTCGCTCGAAGGCACCAACTCTGAGGGCGACCTCGGCTTCGGCGTGGGGCTTGACTATCAGCACCGCAACATCTTTCAGGGAGGGGAGAGACTGAGCACCAAGTTCAGAGTCAGTTATGAGAGTATCTCGGGCAACCTCAACGGACTCATCAACGACAACTATTCTGAATATTCGGCCGAGGTGGGCATCACATATCCAAAGTTCAAATGCCCCTTCTTGAAAAAGAGTTTCAAGCAGCGCATTCAGGCATCTACCGAGTTTGCCACCAGTTTTGACTACCAGGCGCGCCCGGAGTACACGCGCATCATTGCCGGAGGCGCATGGCGATATGTGTGGAGCGCCGCATCCAACACCGAGCGGCATGTGCTCAACCTGCTCGACATCAATTATGTGTATTTGCCCAAGAGCAAAGTTAATTTCCTTGACAGCATCTCCAATCCGCTTTTGCGCTACTCCTACGAGAACCACCTAATAATGCGACTAGGTTACTCATACTATCACACCAACCGCATCAGCGGCTCAGTGCTGTCGACCCCGTTGCAGTCCGACATCTACACCATACGCGCCTCGGCCGAAACGGCAGGCAACCTGCTTTATGCAATGTCCAACGCTTTTGGCCAAAAGCGCGGTGAGGCCGACTCCTATAAGGTGTTTGGCATACGCTACTCGCAGTATTTCAAGATTGAGGGAGATTACTCGATAACCCATAATTTCAACAGCCGACACTCGCTCACTTTCCATGCGGGTGCCGGCGTGATAGTACCTTACGGCAACTCCACCGTGGCTCCTTTCGAGAAACGGTTCTATGCTGGTGGAGCCAACGGAGTGCGCGGTTGGGGCGTACGCACCTTGGGCCCCGGCAGTTTCAATGCGTCGAACTCTCAAAACAGCTTTATCTACCAGTGTGGCGACATTCGCCTCGATGCCAACATCGAGTACCGTGCGAAGCTGTTTTGGGTGATTGAGATGGCTGCATTTATTGATGCCGGCAACATTTGGACCATCCGCGACTATGCCGACCAGCCTGGCGGACTCTTCCGCTTCAACAAGTTCTATGAGCAGATAGCTGCTTCCTATGGCATTGGTCTGCGCTTGAACTTCAATTATTTTCTGGTGCGTCTCGACATGGGCATGAAAGCCCACAATCCGGCATCGGGACAAGACCACTGGCCGTTGCTCAATCCGCACTTCAAGCGCGACAGTGAGTTTAACTTCTCGGTGGGCTATCCGTTCTGATTTTCTACCGGTTGCCTTATGCGGGCGATGTGATTTTTGTAACGAATTGATGTAAAAAAACATATATGTAAGAATGAAGAAACTTGTTATTTTCGACCTCGACGGTACATTGCTCAACACAATCGACGACTTGGGCCATGCTGCCAACTACGCTCTCGAGAAAAATGGCTATGCCACTCACAGCATAGCCAGCTATCCGTTTTTTGTGGGCAACGGCGTGCGCAAGCTCATTGAGCGGGTGTTGCCTGAGGATAACCGCAATGCCGAGACCATCGATGCGTTGCTGAAAGATTTCAAGGATTATTACAATGAGCACAACGTCGACTATACACGGCCCTACGGCGGAATGCATGAGCTGTTGCAGCAACTGCGTGCCCAGGGAGTGAAGGTTGCTGTGGCCTCCAATAAGTATCAGGCTGCAGTGGAGGTGATCATTGCCCATTATTTCCCCGATATTGACTTTGTGGCCGTCGAGGGCCAAAAGGAAGGCGTGCCCGTCAAGCCAGATCCCTCGATTGTGTTCCACATTCTTGCCAAGGCAAAAGTGGCAAAGGACGATACCCTCTATGTGGGCGATTCGGGCGTGGATATGCAGACTGCTCGCCGTGCTTGCATCGACTCGGTGGGTGTGACCTGGGGATTCCGTCCCGAAAAGGAGCTGAACGACCATTATGCCAACTTTATAGCACACGACCCAAGCCAGATTCTCGATGTGGTCGACCGCGGCATCGCCGCAAGCCTATAGATTATCGTTGTGCAGGCCAATCAAAAACCGACAGTATAATAAAATCCCCTAATAAGTTTAATGGACTGGTTAATTAATCTCATGACAGGTAACAGTGTGGCACATGCCATACTTGTCTACTCGTTTGTTATTGCTATAGGTGTGATCCTTGGCAAAGTTAAGTTTTTCGGCATCTCGCTTGGAGCCACTTTTGTGTTGTTTGTGGGCATCGCGGCCGGCCACTTCGGTTGGCAGGTCGATGCCAGCATCCTTAAGTTCATCCAGGAGTTCGGCCTTATTCTATTCATTTTTTCGATAGGCTTGCAGGTGGGTCCGTCATTCTTCTCCTCATTCAAGGAGGGCGGCTTGATTCTCAACGGCTTGGCAGTGCTTATCATCGTGCTCAACATAGCGGTAGCTTTGATTATCTACTATGTGGTGGGCGACGTGAAAATCACCGACCTTGTGGGTATACTATCAGGTGCGGTCACCAACACTCCCGGCCTCGGTGCCGCCCAGCAGACTCTCATCGAGACCATGGGTGGCGATGCAGCCCGCCAGCTCAACGAGTCGATGTCGATGGGCTATGCCGCAGCCTACCCGCTCGGTGTGGTTGGCATCATCCTGTCGATGATTGTGGTCAAGGCCATTTTCAAGATCAATATTGAGACTGAGGCCAAGAAAATCACCGACGAGAACGACCAAAGCCTTCTCAAGCCCCACGTGGTCACCTACCGTGTGAGCAATAAATTCATCTTCAACCACACGCTGCAGCGCCTGCACTGCATCATCGACCGCAACTTCGTGGTGTCGCGAGTCGAGAAGACCGACGGCACCATCCTCATTCCGCTTAACGACACTGTGATTGAGGAAGGCGACCTGATGCGTATCGTGATGAGTGTGCAAGACGAGGAAGTGTTTGACAGCATCATAGGCCCCAAGGTGGAAAAGGACTGGAAGGCAGTGGACGCTCCTGTGGTGTCGCGCCGCATCGTGGTCACCAAGAGTGAACTTACGGGCCGCAAGATAGGATCTTTGCGTCTGCCCAAGGGATATGGTCTCAATGCCACACGTGTCAACCGTGCCGGCGTTGAGCTTCTCGCAAGCCCCAACCTCACGTTGCAAGTGGGCGACCGCATCACCGTGGTAGGCAACATTGAAGACATCAATCGCCTCGCTGCCCGTCTAGGCAACTCAATGCGCCGTCTCAACGAGCCCAACATGTTCACCATGTTCATCGGCATCTTCATCGGCATCCTTGTAGGTTCCATTCCTTTGGCCTTGCCTGGAATGGCCGTCCCTATGAAACTCGGCCTTGCCGGCGGCCCGCTTATCGTGGCCATATTGCTCGGACGATACGGCTACAAAATCAAGCTCGTCACCTACACGAGTTCATCGGCCAACCTGTTGCTGCGTGAGCTCGGCATCTGTCTGTTCCTCGCTTCGGTGGGCATAGCCGCCGGCGGTAACTTTGCCGCTACTGTGTTCAACGCCACCGGTGCCAAGTGGGTGGCTTATGGCTTCATGATTACGTTTATCCCGCTGCTCATTGTGGGACCGCTTGCCCGTGGCAAGTTCAAGATCAACTACTGCACGCTCATGGGTCTCATTGCGGGCACCACGACCGATCCACCGGCACTGTCCTATGCCAACAAGACTGCCGGCAACGATGCTCCTGCAGTGGGCTACTCAACGGTTTACCCGCTCACCATGTTCCTGCGTGTTGTTACTGCCCAAATTCTGATTTTGGCTTTGGCTTAGCTCACGCCTATTCATAGCGATTACAAGCACCGCCATGCCCTTCATGGGCACTTGGCGGTGCTTGACATTTATTTGCTGCTCATGGTGGGCGGTGCCTTAAAACCGCTTCTTGCGGCATTTGCCATGTTGCCAGATTGTGAGCAATTTCGTAAATTTGCCTATCAGTAAATACAAATAACACTAAACCTCCAGCTCGAATAAATTAAATGGACTGGCTCGTATCACTTTTCACTGGCAATGGCGTGGCTCATGCCATAATCATTTACTCGTTTGTTATAGCCCTTGGTGTCACCTTGGGCAAAGTTAAGTTTTTCGGCATCTCCCTCGGAGCCACCTTTGTGCTCTTTGTGGGTCTTGCTGTAAGCCATTTCGGCGGTCAGGTCAACGGCGACGTGCTCAAGTTTATCCAAGATTTCGGCCTTATTTTATTCATTTTTTCGATAGGCTTGCAGGTGGGCCCGTCGTTCTTCTCCTCGTTCAAGAAGGGTGGCGTGCTGCTTAACTGCCTGGCAGTGCTTATCATCGTGCTCAACATTGTGGTGGCTCTCACCATCTACTACGTGATGGGCGACGTGAAAATCACCGATCTTGTGGGTATCATTTCGGGCGCGGTGACCAATACCCCCGGCCTCGGTGCCGCGCAGCAGGCTCTCTCGGAAACTATGGGCAGCGGTGTGGCACAACCTCTCGTCGAGTCGATGTCGATGGGATATGCGGCCGCCTATCCGCTCGGCGTGGTGGGCATTATCCTGTCGATGATTGTGGTCAAGGCCATTTTCCGAATCAATGTCGAACGCGAAGCCAAGGAGGTCGCCGACGGCCATACCCACAACCTGCTCAAGCCGCATGAGGCCACCTACCGGGTGACCAACAGGCTGATTTCCGGCCTAAACTTGAAGCGCCTGCACGGCATCATCGACCGCAATTTTGTGGTGTCACGCATCGAGAAGCCCGACGGCACGATTGTGGTCCCGCGCAGCGACACTGTGGTGGGCGAGGGCGATGTTATGTGCATCGTGATGAGTGTGCAAGACGAGGATCTCTTCGGCAGTCTCATCGGCCCCAAGGAGGAGAAAGACTGGGCTGCGACAGGCACGCCGGTGGTGTCGCGCCGCATCTTGGTGTCACAAAAAGCATTCATGGGACGCAAGTTGAGTCAGCTGAGCCTTCCCAAAGGCTACCGCCTGAATGTGACTAAGGTGAACCGCGCGAGGGTCGACCTTCTCGCAGCTCCTAATCTCATCCTTCAGATGGGCGACCGCATCACGGTGGAGGGCAATATCGAAGACATCAACCGCCTTGCCGAGCTGCTAGGCAACTCCAAGCGCCGTCTCAAGGAGCCAAACATGCTCACCATGTTTTTCGGCATCTTCATCGGCATCCTGGTTGGCTCCATCCCTTTGACTCTACCCGGCATGCAAGTGCCTATGAAACTCGGCCTAGCCGGCGGCCCGCTCATAGTCGCCATATTGCTCGGCGGCTATGGATACAAAATCAAGCTCGTCACCTATACAAGCTCTTCGGCCAACCTGTTGCTGCGTGAGCTCGGTATCTGCCTGTTTCTCGCTTCGGTAGGACTGGCGGCCGGCGACAACTTTGTTGCCACTGTGTTTAACGCAACTGGAGCAAGATGGGTGGCCTACGGTTTCCTTATCACTCTAATCCCGCTTCTCGTGGTAGGCGTTATTGCCCGTGGCAAGTTCAAAATCAACTACTGCACGCTTATGGGGCTGTTGGCCGGCTCTACGACCGACCCGCCGGCTCTTGCCTATGCCAATAAGGCCGCTGGCAACGATGCTCCTTCGGTGGGTTACTCAACGGTCTATCCGCTCACCATGTTCCTACGCGTGATTATAGCCCAAATTCTGATTCTCGCCTTGGCATAGCCTCGCTCGGGAATCATAATAAAATATCTCTTATGAATACCTCTTATGTGTTTTTTGCCGACGGTTTCGAGGAAATCGAGGCACTGAGTGTGGTAGATGTGCTCCGTCGTGCCGGAATGCCTGTGACCACAGTGTCAATCAATGACCGGCCACAGGCCAGTGGCGCCCATGGCGTGACGGTTGTAACCGACGCCACTATTGCCGATGTGGCGGCCGGCGCCGATGCGCAATGGCTTATTCTGCCCGGCGGCATGCCTGGGGCCTCCAATCTGGCAGCCTGTGAGCCGCTTGTGGCGATGCTGCGCCGGCAGTATGAGTCGGGCAGGGGAGTGGCGGCAATCTGCGCCTCTCCGTCTGTGGTGCTCGGTCCGCTCGGAATGGTAAATGGCCACAAGGCGGTATGCTACCCTGGAATGGAGGCCGGACTTGAGGGAGCCAAGGTGCTCACCTCGCAGGTGGCTGTCGATGGCAATGTGGTCACCGGCAACGGCCCCGCAGCAGCATCACGCTTCGCATTGGCAATTGTGCAAGAGTCGCTCGGTGCCGAAGTCGCCGCACAGGTGGCAGCTGGAATGCTCCTGTGATGAGCAAACCCGTTGCGCATGTCATAATGCGTTTTAACCTATTGAAACCCAAAAATATTGTGGAAGTCAACAATATTCACTAATTTTGCACATTATAAAATAAATGTGCAATTTTTCGTATCAAAATGGTATCAAAAACTCGTGATAAGCTCATCGATGTGGCAAGACAACTCTTTGCCAACAAGGGTGTGGAAAATACCACGATGAATGATATTGCCTCGGCCAGCGACAAGGGCCGTCGCACTATCTATACCTATTTTAAGAGCAAGCGCGAGATTTTCAATGCCGTTGTGCGGCGTGAGACCGACATTGTCATCGAACGCCTGAGCAAGTTGCCATCTATGCCCACGCCGCCTGAGGAAAAACTCATCAACTTCATCTTCATCCGCTTCGAGGCTGTGAAGGAAGTGGTGGGGCGAAACGGCTCGCTCAAGGCAAGTTTCTTTATGGATGTGCGCCGTGTGGAGCGTGCCCGCCGTGCCAACACGGGCCGGGAGGTGGCAATCCTTACGCAAATCCTGCAGGAGGGGGTGGACCGAGGTGTGTTCCGCATCAAGCACGTCGACAAGGCGGCCAGCGTGATGATGCTCTGCTTGCAGGGGCTTGATATCCATTACATCCGCGACAGCTTTGGCGACTTAGGCATCGAGAAGATGAAGTTGAGGGCTTACATCCGCGATTTTATCCTACATGGCATTGCAGTGGCCGACGAGGCTGCGCCTTGAGCGAAATCCACTCACTTTATTGACTTTTATAAAACTCACTATAATTCATATCTACAGAAAATGAAATTACTTGAAGGAAAAGTGGCGCTTATCACTGGCGCCGCACGCGGTATCGGCAAGGAAATCGCACTTAAGTTTGCCAGCGAAGGCGCCGACATAGCTTTCACCGACTTGGTTATCGACGAGAATGGTAAAAAAACCGAAGAGGAAATAGCTGCTTTAGGCGTAAAGGCCAAAGGCTATGCCTCCAATGCCGCCAGCTTTGACGAGACAGAGGCAGTCGTAAACCAAGTGAAGGAAGACTTTGGTCGCGTTGATATCCTGGTCAACAATGCCGGTATCACAAAAGACGCCATAATGCTCAAGATGACTGAAGCCCAGTGGGACGCAGTGATTGCTGTAAACCTGAAGTCGGCCTTTAACTTTATCCACGCTCTCATCCCTGTTATGATGCGTCAGCGCTCTGGCTCAATCATCAACATGGCTTCGGTCGTAGGCGTTCACGGCAATGCCGGTCAGGCCAACTATGCCGCATCCAAGGCCGGACTTATCGCTCTCGCCAAGAGTGTGGGTCAGGAAATGGGACGTCGCGGCATCCGTGCCAACGCTATCGCTCCCGGATTCATCGACACTGCCATGACAAAGGCTCTGCCCGAGAACATCAGGAAGGAGTGGATCGACCGCATACCCCTGCGCCGTGGCGGCACAGTGGAAGATATCGCTAATGTAGCCACATTCCTCGCCAGCGATATGTCGAGCTATGTCACCGGTCAGGTGATTCAAGTCGATGGCGGCATGAACATGTAATCACAGCCAACTCCGTTCTCCTATTTAGGAGACAGGATGGAACAATATCAGACGCGCGACGGTTGCGGCCTTGGGCCAAACCGTCGCGCGTCGGCCTTCAATTAATGGACTGCTACCGCAATGTGGCGAGCCAGCGAGTCTCCATGCCACACATTTGTAGATAATTTTGTAATTTTGCACTTGTAAAAGAGATTACATGAATAAAAAAGACAAGCTGATTTCATTTGTTTGGCAGCATTTGTTGCTGCTCGCGTCATTGTTTGTGATGACGCTAGGCGTGGCGGTTTGCGTGCGCAGTATGTTGGGTTCGAGTGTGATTTCCACATTGCCCTATGTGTTTGAGATGGCCGGCAGGAAATTTCCTTCGGTTCCAGCCCTTTCCATTGGTCAGTACACCTACATCATGAATGCCTTGCTCGTGGTCGGGCAGATAGCGGTGCTGCGCCGGCGCTTTGAGGCTGTGCAGCTTTTCCAGCTGCTTGTGGGCTTTGTGTTCGGTTCGCTAATAGATGCCAACATGGCCCTCACATCGTGGCTCGAGCCCGATGCCTTGTGGATGAAAATTGTGGCGCAGGTGGCCGGGTGCACCATCTTGGGGGTGGGCATAGCTTTTGAGGTGCGCTGCGGGTCGGTCACAATGC
>CAVIEK010000027.1:0-12833 GCA_963641805.1 Bacteroides fragilis | reverse complement strand
GAGGGTTTCCCGGTGGCGATTAGCGAGGTGGCCGGAATAGCCTTTCACAAAGCCAAAATTGCTGTCGATATCTCCCTTGTGGCGCTTGCGGTGGTGTTCAGCTATGTCTTTTTTGGCGCTTGGCAGTGGTATATAGTGGGCATTGGCACACTGTTTGCCATGGTCTATGTGGGCACGGTGGTGCGTGTAGCCGGGCGTTATTTGTCTTGGTTCGACAGGCTGCTTGCCTACAAGCCTGGCTTCCGCCGCTACGTCTATGGCCTGGCGCGTATCCTCTTTGGCCAGCGCAACTGACGAAGACTCTATGCGGGCCGTTTTTTAGCAACGCACAATCCTTTACACACACAATAACTCATCGACGATTATGGCAGTAGATTTCAGCTATAAGAAAATTTGGAGCATAACCTATCCAATTCTCCTCAGCCTGCTCATGGAGCAGATGGTGGGGCTCACCGACACGGCCTTTATGGGACGCGTAGGCGAGGTAGAACTCGGCGCATCGGCCATTGCCGGTGTGTTCTATCTTGTGGCGTTCATGATAGGCTATGGTTTTTGCATCGGTGCCCAGATAGTGATGGCACGGCGCAATGGCGCCTCGCAATTTGTGTCTATCGGAGCCATCTTCTATCAGGGTATGTATTTCCTTATGGCCCTGGCTTTGGTGCTGTGGGTGGTGTGCCGCTTTTTTGCGGCCGATATATTGGCGTTGCTCATATCATCGCCACACGTGCTGGCCAAAGCTGAAGCCTACGTGCATTGGCGCATCTACGGATTCTTCTTTGCTTTTGCCGGCGGCATGTTTAATGCCTATTATGTGGCTACTACCCGCACTGTGGCATTGTCGCTCAACTCGGTTGTGCTCGTGGTATCAAACTTTGTGTTCAACTACATTCTAGTGTTCGGCAAACTTGGATTCCCCGCATTGGGTATCGAGGGCGCGGCCATAGGCTCGTCGCTAGCCGAGTTGGTGTCGCTCATTTTCCTTATCGCCTATACACGTCTGCGAGTCGATTATGCCAGTTTCGGACTCAACCGTATTCCAGCCGTCGACTTTGGTGTGCTCAAGTCGGTCCTCAGCCTGTCGGCGTGGGTGATGATTCAGAATTTTCTTATGGTATCCACTTGGTTCATCTATTTTGTGATGATTGAGCACTTGGGCGAGGAGCCTTTGGCAATCACCAACATAGTGCGTGGACTGAGCGGATTTCTCTTTATGATAGTCATGGCTTTCGGGTCATGCTGCAGCTCGGTGGTGAGCAACATGATAGGTGCGGGACAGTCTCATCAGGTGACGGCGGCCATTGGCCGACACATAAGGCTCGCCTACTTGTGTGTGGCGCCTGTGGTGGCACTGTTTGTGGCATTCCCAACCTTATTTACTGCTATTTATACCGACATACCGCATCTTATCACGGCATCCGTACCGGCACTTATGGTGATGTGCTCGTCTTACCTGGTGATAGTACCGTCTAATGTGCTGTTCCAAAGTGTCTCAGGCACCGGAAGCACTCGTGCCGCATTCTTCATTGAGCTTACGACGCTCGTGTTCTATATTGCTTATATAGTTACACTTGTGTTCTACCTGCGTGTGGATGTGGCTTTGGCTTGGACCTCAGAGATTGTCTACGGCTCGGTAATGCTGGTGCTTTGCCTGGTTTTCGTCGCCCGAGGCTCATGGCGGCGCGCCAGGCTATGACGTGCGGTGATGTTTTGATGATAAAAACAACAGCGGATTGCCAATGATGACAACCCGTTTTTCTTGGTACGCTCGGCATGTGCATTGTCTAACTGGTGAAAGTCCCGAGCAAGCCATGATAGCGGGAGTTGCATAGCCAAGAGCAAGTGTGCTCACCGTGAGGTGAAATCTGAAAGAAGTCAGTGGCAAACATCTGTCCTTTTGTTCTTCTGTCTCAAATTATAAATTAACATGTGTTAACGAAACGTTTTTTTTTTTTTTTTTTTTTTATCATTTATTAGAGGGTTAATTGTTATTTTTGACAAGTTTTAATTTTGTGGAATAGCAAGTGGCGTTAATTGACTTAATAAATGCAATGTGAATAAACCATAGAAACACTTACTGTGATTTTTTATCACTGACTCCCACATTGTTATCCGAAAAACGCAGACCAAAATTCTATTTTATTAGGAAAACAATATGTGTTATTTAAAAACAAACCGGAAAATGAAAACAGGAATTTTTTCAATGATGGCATTGGCAGCATTGATGCTGGCCGGCACATCGTGCCAAAAGGAAGGTATGGAAGAACCCAGTAACGGCGAGTACGCCAACGTGACATTCACCGCACAACTCCCCTCGGGCATAACCCAGCGAGCAAAGGCCAACGGCCCGCGCAAGGCTTACAGCGACGGAAAGACCGCAACCGAGCTCTACTATGCCGTGTATGAGGATGGCGTAACAGATCCAAAGCCGCTCGCTTTGTTTGATGGAGGAGGCACATCCGGCAAGGCCACATTCCCGTCCGGGAGCCTCAGCACCACTGTCACTCTGAAGCTTGCTACAGACAAGAAGTATGACATCGTGTTCTTCGCCAAGGCACCCTCAGCTCCTTACACATTCAGCGCCGAGAATCACAACTTCACCATCGCCTACGACAACGTGAAAGCCAACGATGAGAGCCTCGACGCATTCTATGCGAAATATGACTACGACGGCACCTCGACCGACAACGTGGTCAAGCTCTATCGCCCGTTTGCCCAGCTCAACATCGGCACCAGCGATCTCGACAAGTACAACGAGAGCACTCCTAAGCTGACACAGACCGAGGTGGAGGTCAGCGCCAATGTGGGCGATGCCCTCGACTTGCTCGACGGCTCAGTGAAGAATGTGGCAAAACAAACATTCAAGATGAACGCCATCCCCACTGAGGACTTTGTGAAAGACGGCTACAAATACCTTGCAATGGACTATCTGCTCGTGGGCGACGTCAAGCAGCTCGTCGATGTGACCCTCAAGAGCGATGCCAAGGAAGTGGGCACTTATACCAACGTGCCCGTGCAGCGCAACTACCGCACCAACATCTACGGTCCGCTGCTTACCAAGAGCAAAAACTTCCAGGTTGATATCGTTCCCGGCTACGACGGTGAATATGAGAGCGAATACGTAGTCAATGACGAGGATCTTGCGACTGCCGCTAAGGTGGAAAACGCAGTCATTCAACTCAAGGCCGGCACTACATTCAATATGCCCACTAATGTGGCCAAGGGTGTCACCTTTGTTGGCGAAAGCAACTCCTCTGCGATCAACGTAACTGATGAAAATGGTGAAATTCGTACTGACTTTGCACTTGACAATGTAACTTTTAAGGGGCTGACATTGAAAGCTGCAACGACCACGTGGCATGACCAATCTTTAAACCAAAACAGTGGTCTCAGAAAATCATCTGGTCTGAAGTTCGAAGACTGCACAATCACGGGTTGCATTACGCTCGGCAAGGATGAATGGGAGTTCAATAACTGCACATTTAACCAAACGATATATGAGTATAACGTCTACACTTATAACTGTCCTGCCCCTGTGTTCACCAACTGCACATTCAATAGCGCAGGCAAGGCGTTGAAGGTTTTTGGTTATGCTTCTTCTGATGTGACTGTTGAAAACTGCAAATTCTACGCTGTAGGTGCTGAAAAGGCAGCTAAAGCTACAGGTAAGACTTTCAACAAGACAGCAATCACAATCGATGACCAAGGCTTAGACAAAATTGATGGCAAATATAAAGTCATAATCAACAACTGTACCCAAGAGGAATTCACAATGGGTGAATTTTTGAAAACGTCATATCTGTATGACGTTGAGGGCGGCAAGCACACTACAGTGGTGCTTGACGAAAAAACAGTTTACCCCCAATAAATGAGCAAACGTTTGTCTTTCTGACGGCATAAGCGATAAAGCGACTCGCCACATAGCCATAGCGGCTGTGTGGCGAGTCTGCTTGGGTATGCTCGGCATGAGCATTGTCTAACGGGTGAAAGTCCCGAGTAAGCCCTGATGGCGGGATTTGCATAGTCGAGAGCACGGGAGTTCTCAGAAAGAAGCTGGCGGCAAGCATCTGGCCTAACGAACAGAAACTTCATACAAGGCACATGACCGTGGATGAGATTGCCAAACAAATCAAAATGCCTTTTATGTTCAGCATTTACCCCCCGCCCGATTTCTTGGGTGTAGGCTGCTTTATGTAGCCAGGGCTGTCATGAGTCCTTTCTTTTTGACATCCTTTTGTGGAATAGGGATGACTTTTAGCGGTGTGCGGGTGTTACCAATTGAGAATTCCGCGGTTGAGCACGGCCGACACAAGCCAAATCACAAGAAAGGCCAATATGCTGAACACCGTGGCGACAAACAGCATGTTGCTGTTCACGCTGCCTTCCACATCGTCCACATCGGCATCAGCCTCAATCGTTGTGTTGGCTGTGCGCTTGCTGCCTTTGCGGCGGCTGAAACTCACCGATATCAATCCTGCAATGGCTCCGAACACCACCGAAATCAATATCCAGAACATGATTCTTCCCATAGGTATCTGTGTTTTTAGTTATGTCGTTATATTAATGATTATAGTTCGGTTGATGTTATTGCTTTATTGACTGCTTGGCGGTCAGTCATCACCGTCGGCGATCTCGGTCTCCCGCATTTCGCGATATTCATTCCATTCGGGGTCACTGACAGCCTCAAACTGAAGGGGTAGCAGATCGAACTTTTCCAACGCTTCATTGATTTTCCGTTGGAAAATGTTTAGACTGCGGGTGTAGAGCACCCAGTCGCGCTTGCCGTCGCCGGTGTAGATGCCGGTGTTGATGGCTACAGGATCAGCCTCAAACTCGGCTGATATCGCCTCGCTTACCTCGTTCATCAGTACCGATGTGGTGCGGTCGGGCATGCCGTCGGGCATGGGGTTATAGGGCCATGTGATGGTTACTCGCACGTCATAGTGGCCGCTTTCAATCACATTGTCCATCGCGCGCCGTCCGGTCACCATCACCATTTGCCCGTTGTCGCCTTCAGCGGGAGCAGTCCACCAGTCGTTGCATATTTTCAGCTTTGCCATATAAGAAACAATATTGTCCGTTATAGCCCAAATTTACTCACATTTTTCCACTAATCCAAATCAGCGACGGTTTTACGCCCGATTTCCTCTTTGCAATTTCACCGCAGTGCCATCGCGCACCGTTTGAGTGCGCCGGTAGGCAAGAGACACGGATGCCGCTGTCTGGCACGCGGTAAAGCTCGTTGAATGCGTTTTCAACCATGCCACGCCACAATTGCGGCTCAACGTAGCAGAGGCCTCATCTGCCTTGCGGTTGACGCCTTCCCGACCTGGCCCTGATTTTCCCGAAGGCAGCCTCTCCCACACCTTGTCCCTGAACTGGTCGCTTGAATTTACACATTTGGTTAATGCCGTGTTTTGTCTTAAATTTGTGTGGCATTACCATTGATGGGGCAACGGCAATCACATGTGGGCATAAGATGCTTTGAGGCGTATGCGCGTTTTGCCATCCCGACTCGTGGTCAAATATTAATACTACATCAATATATTATGGAAATAACATTAACCATTGTGGCTCTGGCCGCTATAGCATTTGCAGTGATTGTAACCATGAACACGCGTAAAACCCAAGCTGATTTGCAACAACAACTCGACTCCATGCGGCACGACAATGCCTCGCTTGTGGCATCGGAGGCTTCGCTTCAGGCTCAGACTGAATCTCTGAAGTCACAAATCGCAGATGCCTCAAGGCGTGAGACCGATCTGCACGATAAAATCACCCGACTCAGCGCCCAGCTCGCCGATGAGCGTGTGCGTTCGGCAACGCTCGATGAGAAGGTGCGGCAGACCACCGAGGAGCAAAACCGACTTATGGAGCGCAGCCAACTCGTGTTTCGCGATGTGGCGGCTAAGGTGCTTTCTGACCAAAGCAAGGCAGTGAAGGAACAGCACGACTCGCATCTTGGCGAGGTGTTGCGTCCGGTGAAGGAGCAAATCGACACACTACGCAAGCAAATTGATGAATACCGCACTTCGCAGGTGGAATATGCCTCGTCGATGAAGCAGCAGATCAAAGACCTTAACGAGATGAACGCCAACCTCGGCCGTGAGGCCCGCGAACTGGCGGCCGCTCTGCGCGGCAATTCCAAGCAGCAGGGCGACTGGGGCGAGGTGATGCTGCAGCAGCTCCTTGAGGCTTCAGGCCTTCAGGAGGGAGTGAACTTTATGGTACAGGCCACCGAGGTCGATGGCCAACCGGTGCTAAGCGACACAGGCACACGCTACCGCCCCGATGTGCTGCTGATGCTCCCCGACAAGAAGAATCTGATAATCGATGCCAAAACGTCGCTTACGGCCTATGTGAACTATGTGAATGCAGATGCCGACGACGAGCGTGAGAAGGCTCTTAAACAGCACGTGGCATCGGTGCGTCACCACATCGACGAACTTGCGCAAAAAGAATATCAGAAACGGGTGAAGAACTCAGCCGACTTTGTGATGATGTTTGTGCCCAATGAGGCTGCCTACCTGCTTGCCATGAGTGGCGACCGCGACCTTTGGCGGTATGCCTACGACTGTCAGGTGGTAATTGTGAGTCCTACCCATCTTATCGCAGTGCTCAAACTCATCAATCAGTTGTGGACTCGTGAGAGACAAACCAAAAACGCCATTAAGATAGCAGAGGAGACAGCAAAACTCTATGACAAGATGGTGGCTTTTGTCGACGACATGAACAGCATAAAGAAGAACCTCGACTCGTCGGCCGCCTCGTGGGATAAGGCAATGAATAAGCTGAGCACCGGGCGAGGCAATGTGATAGGCCGTTTGGAGGCCATAAGGAAACTCGGTGTCACCACGTCGAAGAACCTGCCGGTTGCTGCTGACGAGGATGATCCTTCGGAATAATCCGAGTGCCGGCACTAAAAATAGCGGAAAAAAGAGGCGGTCATCCTTTACGGCGACTGCCTCTCTGTGTGCATGGGCTGGTTGCATTAATAGGTATGCTGTCCGGCCACGTTGTCTTCCATAAATGAGTCTTTGAAACCAAGGAAATAGAGCACCCCGTCGATGCCGATGGTGCTTATGCTCTGGCGTGCTGTGGCCTTCACCTTAGGCTTTGCATGGAATGCGATGCCCAGGCCGGCTGTCTGCAGCATAGGCAGGTCGTTGGCGCCATCGCCAACCGCGATTGTCTGTGCGATGTTCACGTTTTCCACTTGAGCGAGCAGGCGCAGCAGCTCGGCCTTGCGCTTGCCGTCTACAATTTCACCCACATAGTTGCCCGTGAGCTTGCCGTCCTTGATCTCGAGCTCGTTGGCATACACATAGTCGATGCCGTATTTTGCCTTCAGATAGTTGCCAAAGTAGGTGAAGCCGCCCGATAGGATGGCTATTTTGTAGCCTGTGCGTTTCAGGACCGACATCATGCGGTCAACTCCCTCGGTGATTGGCAGATGCTCGGCAATGTCTCTCATCACACCCTCGTCGAGGCCCTTAAGCAGAGCCACGCGCTTGGTGAAACTCTCCTTAAAGTCAATCTCGCCGCGCATCGCGCTTGCTGTGATCGCTTTCACCTGGTCGCCCACCCCCGCACGCATGGCAAGTTCGTCAATTACCTCAGTCTCGATTAGCGTTGAGTCCATGTCGAAGCAAATCAGCCGTCGGCACCGTCGGTACATGTTGTCTTCCTGAAGCGATATGTCGAAGCCGAGCTCGTTGCTCAGGCGCATGAATTCGCTCTGCATAGCCGCATGGTCGGCGATTGTGCCACGCACCGAGAACTCTATACATGATTTGCGGCTTGGGTCGGCGGTGAGTGGGATGCGGCCGGTGAGCCGCCTGATGGCGTCGATGTTAAGCCCTTGGTGCGACACCACTCCCGTCACCGCCGATATTTGCTGTGCAGTGATGGTGCGCCCGAGTATGGTGATGATGTAGCGGTTGCGTCCCTGGTTGTGAACCCAACTGGTGTAGTCGCTTTCAGTGATGGGCGTGTAGCGTATCTCTACGCCCATTTCCGATGCTTTGAAGAAGAGCTCTTTCATTATCTCGCCGCTCTTGTCGCTTGATGTCATGAACATGATGCCTAGAGAGAGTGTGTGGTGTATGTCGGCCTGTCCGATGTCCATGATGTTGGCTCCGTATTTCCCTAAAATTGCGGTAAGGCTCGATGTGACACCTGGCTTGTCGTGTCCTGAGATGCTGATCAATATCAGCTCGTTTTCTGTTTTAGATGCCATGCTTTGATCGGTATGAATATGTGAATGCTTGCTGTTTCGTTGTGCAAATGTAGCCACTTTTTACTCTTTTTGCCCAATGTGGACGTCATTAATTTTCTCTCGCGAGCTATTCGGTGAAGTCATGACATGAGAAAAAGGCAGATGCCAGCGCTGCTTTGCGACTGAGCTGGCATCTGCGTGCGCCGTGTAAGCGGCTATGGGAAAATAATGAATGACTTGTGCCTTATTGCATGTTGTAGGTGTGCACGCTGGCTCCTTGCGCCGATGGTAGGTAGTTGATTCCCCACCAGCACATTTGAAGTAGAGCGAAGTTGACGATGAGCATCCACATGGCCATTTTCGTGCTGCCGTTGTCGCGCAGGCGATAGTGGATATAGGTGAGATAGGCGAGCCAAGTGGCGGCTGCCCAGGTTTCCTTGGGATCCCAGGCCCAATAGTGGCCCCATGCCTCCTTGGCCCACAGGGCTCCGGTGAGCATGCCCAGCGAGAGGAATGCCCAGCCTATGTACACAAGGTTGTCGGTGACTTCGAGCTCTTTGATGGTGGCTGTTTTCCCTTTTTTGAAAAACAATATGTAGACTGCCATCACGAATGCGCCACCGAGAAGGGCATAGGCAAACATGTAGATGATCACGTGTGGTGCAAACCATGGGCTCTGCAATGCCGGCATCAGTGTCTTGCTGTGTATCTCTGGCCTCATCAGGTTGATGCAGATGAACACAAGCGACAGTAGGGTGGAGAACGACAACAGCCACTTGTAGTCCCATCGGCTGTACACGATGATACCTGCCAAGGGGAGAAATAGTGAATACCATAGGCGTGTCTCACCCATAGTGCGCATGGGCGGCCGGTCGAGCGTGATCCACATCACAAGGATGTAGGTGAAGAATACGGCCAGTCCGGCTATAGTCGATCCGTAGGCCAGGGTTTTCCTGTCTTTCCATGCGCACCATGCTCCGGTGGCCCAGAGCAGTACTGCGACTGCGGCGAAATATATGAAATAATCCCAAAATGCTGTCATTTCTTGTCCTCCTCTTCTTTCTTGAGCCTGCCACGGCCGGCTGTGACAAACGTCATGACCGCTCCCGCCAGCAGCAGGTAGATGCCCGTGTAGGTGGCGGGCAACCATGGATCCTTGACGAGCTCAAACACGCTCAGCGTGCTCCATTTGCCCTGATCGTGGTTGAAGTCGAGTTGGTAAATCTTCCAGTCTCCAAACGTGTGTGGCTTGTTGACCTCGATGTGGGCTTGCTCGGTGCGGCCGTCTTTGCTGTATATGTTCACGTCGGATGCATAGCGCAGCGGCTCACGAGCCTGCATGGCAATCTCGGTGGTGCTGTCAAGCTTCAGGCTCGACATGGGAAACATGTAGCTCCCGGTGCTTATCCAGCCTTCTCTCGTCACTTTGCCTTTTTGTGCTTTGACGAGGACGGCTGTGGCCGCGCCTTTATCCTTGTATTCCGCAAATCCGTCGGCATTGATGCGCATGCCCAAATCGTCCATTCTCATCATCTGCATCATCTGTTCGGGCATACCACCCATCATCTTGACCATGGAGACGGGCATGGCATCGTCCACACACTTCTCGACGGTGATTGTCCATCCGAGCAGGTCCCCTGATTTGGTGCCTCTCTCAATCACCATGTTCTGCGGTTTGCCTTCGGGCAGTGGCTTTCCTGTGTTGCTGTCAAACAAGGCCAGCTTAGGCGGATATTCATCGATGGTGAACCGCTGCAGCTCAATCGCCAGCGGCAATTCGTGCACTTGCAGGTAACTGTCGAGTCCACGCCACTCTGGCTTGCCCTCTTCGCAATACATCTTGAGCCGTTGCATGTCGGCTGAGCCAAGCACTCCGCAGGCTACGAAGATGAACAGTCCCAAATGGCTTACTAGCGAGGGAATGTACCGCCGCTTGAAGTGCAGAGCCTGGTTGATGGCCACTTCGGCAACAATAATTGTGTTCCACAAATATATGAGCACGAAAGGCCAGAACGATAGCATCTTGCTGAAGCCGATGGGATCGGCTGCGGGATGTCCTTCGGGCACTTGTGCCGACAGTCCCATGACCACGGTGAGCACCGAGGCTGTTGCCAGAGCTGGCACTGCGGCCTCGACTCTGGCCATGAACCTGAACAGGTAGACCTGGCGGCGCAGCGCATAGGACAGGGCCAGCACCGCAATGAGCAGGCCAAGCATTACTATGTTGGCCGGCCACATGAATATCGCCCAGTCTATCGGGCCGATGGTGGCTTGTAAAAGGGCTCCTGTGACCAGAAGCCCTACGCTTATGGCAATACCTTCGCGGTATTTCCAAGGTTTATTCCACATTTTTTTGATGTGTGTTACATTGGTTTGGTCAGGAACCGGCCGTTTTTCTTGGCCGTTTCAATCCATTTCGGAACCACGGCGTCGAGGAACATGTTCTTTTGCGACTTGAGCTTGCTCATGTCGAGGCCGATATAAGCCTGAGCCTTTTCCTTGGTGGAGATATCGGGCATTGGCACATCGCCTGTGAAGCCGTGCTTGGCCAGCACTTTGGCAATGCGGAAACGAGCGTCGTTGGCATATCCCAGCGCATCGCCAAGCAGTCGGCTTACTTCCTGCGGGGCATGGAAGCTGCCGCCATGACTTGCTACGGCATAGTCCCAACGCCACTGTCCTTTGCGTATGTCCTTAAGTGCCTCAGCCATCTCGGCCTCGGTGGCGCCTTTCTCCCATGCGAATTTTGCCTCGATGTGGGCGGCTGCAAGGGCTTTCTCCACCTGGTCGCGTGTGTGGAATGCTTTCTCCTGGCGCTCATAGACGTTCTGACGCAGCGTCTCGGCATCCTGTCGATGGCAGGTCTGGCATGTGCGGTCGATGTTGCGCAATGGTGATGTCACGTGGTGGTCGGTATACTTGACTCCGCCCTCCTGCTTGTAAGGCATGTGGCAGTCGGCGCAACTTACGCCACGCTGGCCGTGGATTCCCTGCTTGTAAATCTCATAGCCGGGATGTTGTGCCTTGAGCATTTTGGCCTTCGACAGGGGATGGATGTAGTCGTAGAAACCTATAGAATCGTAATATTGTTCGGCGGCCTCGCAAGTCAGCCCCTTGTCGTGTGGGAAGTTCAGGTACTGGCCGTTTTCTTTGTCAAAGTAATATTCCACGTGGCATTGGGCGCACACCAGCGAGCGCATTTCTTGATGCGATGCCTTTTTCACATCCTTGCCCGCACGTTGCCATGCCTCATAGAGGGCCGGACGGGCAGGCTTCAGATCCATTGTGCGCGCATCGTGGCAGTCAGAGCAGCCCACGGTGTTCATCACCTGGTCGCCGAGAGCACTCCATTTGGCTGCATAGAAAGCGTTGGTGCCCATCTCGCGCATCAGGCGCGGCACATCCGGACTCTTGCATGTCCAGCAGGTGCCGGGCTGCATGTCGGTCATGCCGTCGACTCCGGGCGAGCCTGTGCGCAGAATCTTTCTCAGGTCGTCGATGCAGTGACGGTGGCCACGGGGTGTGTTGTATTCGCGTGAGAAGGCATATCCGGCCCATAGTATCACCATCTCGGGTCGCTGTGCAAGCACGTCCTTCTCTTGAGAGGAATTGTATTTGCTCTCAAATGTTGTGTCCTCGGTCATGGCCCAGGTTTGATATTCCCGCGGAAAGTCCTCGGCGAATTTCTCGTTTTGGCTGACGATAGAGTCGTCCATCACTGTACGGCGGTTGTTGAACACTGATGCCACCTCGGCTCGTCGCTCAAGCATTGACGAGCAGAGCAGGCCAAGCACAAACACGATGGCCAATGCTCCGCCGAAGAGCAACCATCCTTGCCATTTCTTTAGTTGTTTTGACATAATATTAATGTTAATGTTATTATCGTTGTCTTGTCCTTATCACTTTCCTAGCGCTCTTTGCAGCCAGTCGGGCACTGGCGATGGCGGTATAGGCACCTGCGACTCGGCGTTGGGCGTGCCGCTCAGCGAGTTCATCCCGCCGTGGGGCACATCGCGGTGACAGTCCCAGCATGCCATCCCCTCGCCGCGTTTCGCCTGCATGTAGTCAATCTTGCCGGTTTTCACAAACTCAGTGTTGAGCTCAGTGTGGCAGCGTATGCAGTTGTCCATTATCACTTCGGCCGATGCGTCCTCGGCCGTTATTGCCTGTCGCTCCGACCGTGTCACAAAATAGCCCACATGCTTCATTCCATCCATCCCCTTGAACAGGTATTTGGCCGCCACGCTCGAGTGTGGCACGTGACAGTCGTTGCACGTGGCGTCGCGCCCATGGCTTGAGTGCGACCATGTGGCATAGTACGGAGCCATGATATGGCAATTGACACAAGCGGCCGGGTCGTCGCCTGCAATGTAGGTGTGCATGCGCAGCAGATACATGAACAATCCTCCGAGCCCTACAATGATGCCCGAGAGAATAATCAATGTTACCTTTTGCCTGTAGCCGAGAGTCGGCAACATGGATTTTAGCTTTTGCAGATATTTGTTCATCCCTATGATAAAAGGTGGTTAGGATTGTGCATTAGTGATTTATGTGCAAATATAAATGCTTAAAATCAAATTTGCAAAAATAAACTTACGAAAAAAAACATTAACGG
>CAVIEK010000026.1:11696-23308 GCA_963641805.1 Bacteroides fragilis | reverse complement strand
CTTTTAGATTGATAACTGAAATGGCTGAGTCGTGTGCCCGATGGGTGTTCGACCGCTTTCACTCATTTTGTGAGATGAGTGAGGGCCTTGTTGTCAAAGAGCGTCAGTGTGGGCTGCGATGGCAATCGGCGTTTGGGCCGAAAGTCATTGCGGCTCATACTCATTATGGCAGTTTTGACGCAAAACGCATATTGGAAAAATATTAAAAAATCTGACATACTAATTTTTTATGGTTTTAATCGGTATTCAAAGTACAACCTTGGCGGTTACGGCGGCGCTCACAGGCGTGGTTCTTGTGGCTGCTGCCTTAATCATAGCGTGGCTGATAGGTCCACGCTCCTACACGGCCAAGAAAGGTGAGCCCTACGAGTGCGGTATTCCCACACGCGGCGACAGCATGGCGCAGTTCCATGTGGGCTACTATCTGTTTGCAATCCTGTTCCTGATGTTCGATGTCGAGACCGTGTTCCTCTTTCCGTGGGCAACACTGTGCAAGCAACTCGGCACTTCGGCACTGGCGGCTGTGGGCACATTCTTGGCAATACTTGCTTTAGGTTTGGCTTATGCATGGAAGAAAGGAGCGTTGAGATGGAAGTGAAAATAAAATCGATGAAATACAGCGACTTCAAGGACAACGAGTCGATAGAACAACTGGTGGAGGAACTGCGCGCCTCGGGCACCAACGTGGTCGTCGGCAAGCTCGACCAGCTGATTAACTGGGGCATTAGCAACTCGCTGTGGCCATTCAGCTTCGGCACGAGCTGCTGCGCAATCGAGTTTATGTGCCTCGGCGCTGCCCGCTACGATATGGCCCGCTTCGGTTTCGAGGTGGCCCGCAACTCGCCACGACAGGCCGACTATATCATGTGCCAGGGCACAATCACCTACCGCATGGCACCGGTACTGAAACGCCTCTATGAGCAGATGGCCGAGCCCAAGTATGTGATAGCCTGCGGCGGTTGCACCATTTCGGGCGGTCCCTTCAAGAAGAGCTACTGCGTGGTCAAGGGAATCGACCAGATTATTCCCGTCGATGTCTATATGCCTGGTTGTCCGCCGCGTCCCGAAGCCTTCTTCTATGGATTGATGCAGCTCCAGCGCAAAATCAAGGTGTCGAAGTTTTTCGGCGGAACCAACCGCAAGGAGGGCCGCGAGAAATTCTTCGCTGCACGCCAGGAGGCTGAGCAGGCCGCTGAGCAGGAGCGTCAGGCCGCCGAGGCAGCCCGCGAGGCCGACAAACCGGTCATCGACTTATAAAAAGATTGTATTCACGACTTCACCACAACATACACAAGCATACACACTAACAATATATGGCAGACTTACAAGAAAAAATCAGCTCGCTGTGCCCCGAGGCCCAGTTCGACGCCACGGGCGAGTTCCTGCTGATTACTGTGGGCGACCCCCAGTGGCACGACCTGGCTAAGAAACTGCGCTCGGAGCTCGGCTTCGACTATCTGACAGCCGTGGTCGGCATGGATTGGAAGGACTCATTGGGCTGCGTCTACTATCTGACCAATACAGCCACCCAAGATATCATCCACGTCAAAGTGGCCACCACCGACCGCGAGAAACCCATGCTCCACACCGTGAGCGACATTTGGGCCGTGGCCAACTACCAAGAGCGAGAGGTCTACGACTTCTTCGGCATCGAATTCATCAACCACCCCGACATGCGCCGGTTCTTCTTGCGCAACGATTGGGTGGGATACCCGCTGCGCAAAGACTATGATGACAGTGACGACAAGAACCCGCTACGCCTCACCGACGAGACCAACGAGGACGACACCTACACCTTGCAGGAACAGCCCGACGGATCGGTGAAGCGAATCGAAAAGCAGGTGTTCGGCCCCGACGAATATGTGGTCAACGTGGGCCCGCAGCACCCGTCAACCCACGGTGTGATGCGCTACCGCGTGTCGCTAGAGGGCGAGATTGTGAAGAAAGTCGACGTGAGGTCGGGCTACATCCACCGCGGCATCGAGAAGCTGTGTGAGGGGCTCACCTACCCGTCGACACTCCTCTACCCTGAGCGTATGGACTATATGGCGGCCCACATCAACCGCCACTGCCTGTGCCTGTGCATTGAGAAAGCCCTAGGCATCGAAGTGCCGCACCGCGCCGAGCTCATCCGCATGATGATGGACGAGCTGATGCGCTTGTCGTCACACTTGCTGAGCTACGGCTGCCTTACCATGGACCAAGGGGCGACCACAGCCTTCTTCTACGGCTTCCGCGAGCGCGAGCTCATCTATGACATATTCGACAAGACGTGCGGCGCTCGTATGTCGATGAGCTACGATGTGATAGGTGGTGTCTCGGCCGATGTGCATCCCGACTTCATAAAAGACGTGCGCCACCTGTGCGAGATTATGCCCGAGCGCCTCAAGGAATACCACAAGCTCTTCAGCGGCAACGTCATCGCGCTTAACCGCATGAAGGGCGTGGGCGTGCTCAGCAAGGACGACGCCATCAACTACGCCATCACCGGTCCTTCGGGCCGCGCCTCGGGTGTGCACTGCGACGTGCGCAAGACACACCCCTATTCCCTCTACAATGAGGTCGATTTCGACGAGGTGATACTCGACGGCGGCGACAGCTACGACCGCTACATGGTGCGCATGAAGGAGATCGAGCAGTGCGTGAGCATCCTCAGCCAGTGCTGCGACATGCTTGAGAAAGAAGGCATCGAGGGTGAGTATTGCGCCAAGGTGCCCAAGCTCATCAAGCTGCCGGCCGGACACTGGTATCAGCAGGTTGAGGCAAGCCGCGGAGCTTTCGGCGTATACATCGAGAGCGACGGCGACCCCAAGCCGTTCCAGAAGCCCTACCGCATGCACTTCCAGACGCCGTGCTTCAACCTCATAGGCGTGGTCGACCTCACCTGCAAGGACAACATGATAGCCGACCTGATTACCATCACGGCCTCGATCGACTATGTGATTCCCGACATCGACCGCTAACCTACCCCCACTCAACACGATAACAACAACATCAAAAACATCAATATAAAGAATTATGTTCGACTTCGGAACAGTAACAAATTGGATCGACAGCCTTCTCAACGGCTTCATGCCGTCGTGGCTCGCCACCACAGTTGAGTGTGCCCTCGTGGGCGTGATGCTGCTGGTGATGTACTCGCTGCTCGCCATCTTCTATATTTTCTACGAACGCAAAGTGTGCGGCTGGTTCCAGTGCCGCCTTGGTCCCATGCGCGTGGGTCCTTGGGGTGTGCTCCAGGTGTTTGCCGACGTGATCAAGATCCTGCTCAAGGAGCTCATTACGCTTTGGGGCACCGACCGCTTCCTCTTCGCCCTCGCCCCTTATCTGGTGATAGTGGCATCGTTCCTCGTGTTTGCTTGCCTGCCATGGGGCAACGGCTTGCAAGCCATTGACTTCAACGTGGGCGTGTTCTTCATGATGGCAGCCTCGTCGCTCGGCGTGATAGGCATCCTCTTGGCCGGCTGGTCGAGCAACAGCAAATACACCCTCATAGGTGCAATGCGAAGCGGCGCGCAGATGATAAGCTACGAGCTGTCGATAGGCCTCTCGATGCTCTGCATCGTGTGCCTTGCCGGCACCATGAGCGTCAGCGGTATCGTCAATGCCCAGGCCGACGGGTGGTTCCTGTTCCGCGGACACATTCCCGCTGTCATCGCATTCATCATCTACCTCATAGCCGCAACGGCCGAGACCAACCGTGGCCCCTTCGACCTTCCCGAGGCCGAGCACGAGCTTACAGCAGGCTACCACACCGAGTATTCAGGTATCCACTTCGGCTTCTTCTACCTGGCCGAATACCTCAACCTGTTCATCGTCTCGGGAATCGCCTCGCTACTCTTCCTGGGCGGTTGGATGCCGTTCCATGTGCCAGGCTGGGACAGCTTCAACGCCATCATGGACTACATCCCCTCGGTGGTGTGGTTCCTTGGCAAGGCAGTGTTCATCTCGTTCATCATCATTTGGTTCAAGTGGTCGTTCCCACGCGTGCGCATCGACCAGATGCTCGCTCTTGAGTGGCGCTACCTCATGCCCATAGGCCTGTGCAACCTCGTGCTCATGGCCGTGGTGGTGAGCCTGCAGTGGCATTTCTGATGAAAAGGATTTTTTAGACTATATAGACCCCAATACACAATTTTTCTGAATGTTTTATGAATGATAATTTTGGAAAAATCACTCAAGTAATCGGACCTGTGGTCGACATTACTTTCGAGGGAACCGACGCCAAAGTCCCCGAAATCTACACTGCACTCACCGTGCAGCGCGAGGACGGCAGCGATCTGGTTCTTGAAGTCGAGCAGCACATCGGTGAAAACACCGTGCGCTGCGTTGCTATGGACAGCACCGACGGACTGCAGCGAGGCACCAAGGTTAAAAACCTGGGCAGCCCCATCTCAGTCCCGACAGGTGAACAGGTCAAAGGCCGACTGCTCAACGTAATCGGGCAGCCCATTGACCACCTCACAGATCTTAAAGGAGGCAAACGCCGGGCAATTCACCAGCCCGCGCCTTCATTCTCCGATCTGTCGATCTCGCAAGAGATCCTCTACACCGGCATCAAGGTCATCGACCTCATCGAGCCATTCTCAAAAGGTGGCAAGATTGGCCTCTTCGGCGGCGCCGGCGTCGGCAAGACAGTGCTTATCATGGAACTCATCCACAACATCGCGCAAGGACATAACGGTTTCTCGGTGTTCACCGGCGTGGGCGAGCGTACCCGTGAGGGTAACGACCTGCTCCGCGAGATGATCGAGAGCGGCGTTATCCGTTACGGCGACAAATTCAAGGAATCAATGGCCGAAGGCAAGTGGGATCTTGACTCGGTCGACATGGACCAAGTGAAGCAGTCGCAAGCCACACTCGTGTTCGGACAGATGAACGAGCCCCCGGGCGCCCGCCTTCGCGTGGCTCTCTCTGGCCTTACCGTGGCCGAGCAGTTCCGCGACGAGGACGGCGGCGGCAAGGATATTCTCCTGTTCATGGACAATATCTTCCGCTTCACCCAGGCAGGTAGCGAGGTGTCGGCCCTTCTCGGCCGCATGCCGTCGGCAGTGGGCTACCAACCCACACTCGCCAGTGAGATGGGTGCCCTCCAGGAGCGCATCACATCCACCAAAAACGGCTCAATCACCTCGGTGCAGGCAGTCTATGTCCCCGCCGACGACCTTACCGACCCCGCACCGGCAACCACGTTCAACTTCCTCGACGCCACCACAGTGCTCAGCCGTAAGATTACCGAGCTTGGTATCTATCCGGCCGTCGACCCGCTGGGATCCACATCGCGAATCATGGATCCCAACATCATCGGCGAGGAGCATTACAATGTGGCACAACGAGTGATTCACCTGTTGCAGAAGTATAACGAGCTGCAGGACATCATCGCCATTCTCGGTGTCGATGAGCTCAGTGATGAAGACAAGCTTGTGGTGTCGCGTGCACGTCGTGCACAGCGATTCCTCTCGCAGCCGTTCTTCGTGGCCGAGCAGTTCACCGGAGTCCCCGGTGTGATGGTACCGCTCAACGAGACCATACGTGGCTTCAAGATGATACTCGACGGCGAAGTCGACGAGTATCCCGAGCAGGCCTTCCTCAACGTAGGCACCATCGACGATGCCATCGCCAAGGGCAAGAAGATGCTCGCCGAAGTGGGCTGACCTCACACGGAGTAGAGCAGTGCTCCGGTGCCGCATGGCGGCAGTGTCCGGACACTGGCTAAAGATTAGTATTTTAGAGATTACACACTCAACCAATTAAAAGGAAAAATGACACTCAAAATCATATCGGCCGAGAAGATAGAATTTGAAGGCCCCGTCGAATCGGTCACACTGCCAGGAGCCATGGGCTCTTTCCAGGTGCTCGACCGCCACGCGGCCCTCATCTCGTCGCTCGTGCCCGGCACGGTGTCCTACACCGTGGCCGACGGACAGACCGAGACCCGCGACATAGCGGGCGGGGTGGCTGATATCAAGGATAATGTGGTGTCGGTGTGCTTATATTAACAAAACAGGACAAAACATGAAGAAGGTTTTAACAGCAGTTGTGGCTTTCGTGATAGTGGCGCTCATGGCTCTCGGCTATGTGCAGGCCTCGCACCACCAAAGCCAGGCCGGATCTAAACTCGACCCCAAGGAAATCATATTTGAGCACCTTGGCGACGCTTATGGCTGGGAGGTGCCGTTCTCTCATGAGCTCCGCATTCCACTCCCCGTCATAGTGCGCGACTGCGACGGCTCGTGGCACAGTTTTCTCTCGTGCCGCGTGCAGAACGGGCAAGAGTATGAGGGCTTCCGCATAGCCTCGGCCGGTGACCACAGCGGCAAGATTGTGAGTACCGACCACAAGGGCAATGAATATAGGCCACTCGACCTGTCGGTCACCAAAAACGTAGCCGGTATCTTAATAGCAGCCCTCGTGGTGATATGCATGATATTCAAGGTGCGCAACTGGTATGGGAAAAACGGAATGAAGGCCCCGCGCAAATGGACCGCCGCGCTTGAAGTCTGTGTCGACTTTGTCTACACCGACACCATCAAGCCCATCATGGGCAAGGAAGCGCCCAAATACGCTCCCTATCTGCTCACGGTATTCTTTTTCATCCTCACGATGAACCTGCTCGGCCTCTGCGTGATTTTCCCTGGCGGAGCCAACCTCACCGGCAACCTTGCAGTGACTCTCACCCTCGCGGTATGCACCTTCTTGGTCACCAATCTCACCGGTACGCGTGAGTACTGGAAAGAGATCTTCTGGCCCGAAGTGCCTCTCGCACTCAAATGCCCGGCACCGCTGATGCCGGTTATCGAGCTGTTCGGCGTCTTCACAAAGCCGGTCGCACTGATGATACGTCTCTTCGCCAACATGATGGGCGGGCATATGGTGGTCATCGTATTCACCTTGCTCATATTCATATTTGGCGCCTACGGCGTGGTTATCGGCTCACTCACAGCAGTGTTCTCTCTGGCTTTCTCGCTGTTCATGCTCGTGCTCGACACACTCGTGAGCTTCATTCAGGCTTACGTGTTCACCATCCTTTCCACCATGTTCATCTCTATGGCTCATGTCCATCATCACGGGAGCGAACAGGTGCAACCAACCCCCAAAAAGTAAATCACACAACTTAGATATTAAACAAAACAGATTATTAACAACACATTTAAAACTTATAGATTATGTTAGCAATGATTTTAGCAGCAGCCGAATTGGCAAAACTTGGAGCAAGTGTAGGTGCAGGTATCGCCGCAATAGCAGCTGGTATCGGTATTGGTAAGATTGGCGGCTCGGCAATGGAGGCCATCGCCCGTCAGCCTGAGTCGACAGGCGACATCCGTAGCAACATGATCGTGATTGCAGCACTCATCGAGGGCGTCGCATTCTTCGCTCTTATCGTCTGCATCCTCGCGCTCTTCGTGTAATGATAAAGAAAAGCGCCCAGCCCGCAGTGCTCACAACACGGCGAGCGAGCCCTTTTAATCAAGAATCTTAGTTACAACACATAAATATCAGTTTGTAATGGAATTGTTCATGCCTGAATTTGGCCTGGTCTTTTGGATGTTTGTGGCATTCCTGAGCCTCTATCTCATCCTGGCCAAGGCGGCCTGGCCCTTCATCATCAAGTCGATGGAGCAGCGGGCCGACCTCATCGACAAAGGCGTGGCGTATGCCCAGGAAGCCAAGGCTCACCTCGACAACGCCAAGACCGAAGCCGCCGAGGTGATAGCCGAAGCCCAGAAGCAGCAGGCCGACATTCTACGCGATGCCGCCAAAATGAAGTCTCAGATAATTGAAGAGGCTAAGGCTCAGGCATCGGTTGAAGCCAAGAAAGTGACCGACGCGGCACAGCTGGCCATCGAACAGGCCCGCAAGGAAAGCGAGCGTCAGTTGCGCCAGCAAGTGGCGGCCTACGCGCTCCAGATTGCCGAGAAAGTCATCCGCCGCAACATGGAGGGTGACAAGGCTCAGCAAGCGCTGGTCGATAAATTGTTGAACGAGGTTGAGTCTAAAAACTAAGTGAGTTATGAATGACGGACTAATCCCTAATCGATACGCCAAGGCGCTCTATAAGTTTGCCGCACAATCAGGCCAGCAGGCCGAGGTCTACGGCCAGATGAAGAGCCTTGAAGCGGCATTCGCCTCATCGCGCGAGCTCAAGCAGGTGGTCAACAACCCCTTTGTGCCCGTTGCGAAAAAGCAGAATGTGCTGCTCGCTGCCGCTGGCGCACAGCCTGGCGGTCCGCTCGATAAGTTCATATTGCTTGTTGATAGGAACAATCGTGTTGAATTCCTGCGTGCCATGGCGTTGGGCTACACCAAGCTCTACCGCACTCTCAATGGCATTGCCCAGGTGAAGGTCGAGACAGCCTCGGAGCTGCCCGACACCGAAATCCGCAAAATCGTGGATCTGGTCAAGAATCAGCTCGGCGGACAGACGCTCGAGCTCACGCAGACGGTGAATCCCGCCCTTATCGGCGGCTTCCGCATCACCGTCGACTCTCTTGAGCTGGATGCCTCGGTTAAAAATGAAATTGAAAAATTGCGTTTGAAATTCCAAAGCATTTAATAGTGAGATGATAAACCCAAGTGAAATATCTGACATACTGAAACAGCAACTGGCCGACGCCCAACAGCAGGTGGCGTTCAAGGAAGTTGGCACAGTGCTCGAGGTGGGCGACGGCGTGGCTCACGTCTATGGCCTTGAAAACGTCAAGGCTAACGAACTCGTGGAGTTCGAGAACGGCGTGACCGGCGTGGCAATGAACCTTGAGGAAAGCAATGTCGGTGTGATCCTTCTCGACAAGGTCGACACTGTGTCGGAGGGCATGAAAGTGCGCCGCACAGGCGAGATTGCGTCAATACCTGTGGGCGAGGGCCTGCTCGGACGTGTCATCAACGTCCTCGGCGAGCCCATCGACGGCAAAGGACCCATCGACGGTGAACTCGTGCGCCTGCCGCTTGAGCGCAAAGCCCCTGGCGTCATCTTCCGTCAGCCTGTCGACCAGCCGCTGCAGACCGGCCTCAAGGCTATCGACTCGATGATACCTATTGGCCGCGGACAGCGTGAGCTCATCATCGGCGACCGCCAAATCGGCAAGACAGCAATCGCTGTCGACACCATAATCAACCAAAAGGCTGAGTACGAGGCCGGACATCCGGTCTACTGCATCTATGTGGCCATCGGACAAAAGGCTTCCACTGTGGCAGCCTTGGTCAACCAGCTCACCCAGCACGGGGCAATGCCCTACTCGGTGGTGATAGCAGCCACAGCAGCCGACTCGGCCTCGATGCGCTACTACGCACCGTTTGCCGGTGCCGCCATCGGCGAGTTCTTCCGTGACACCGGCCGCGATGCACTGGTTGTCTATGACGACCTATCGAAGCAGGCCGTGGCCTACCGCGAGATATCGCTCATCCTCAAGCGCCCCTCGGGACGCGAGGCTTACCCTGGCGACATCTTCTACCTGCACAGCCGCTTGCTCGAGCGTGCGGCAAAAATCAACAGCAATCCCGAGGTGGCTGCCGCTATGAACGACCTGCCCGACGTGCTCAAGGACCGTGTGAAGGGTGGCGGCTCACTCACCGCACTGCCCATTATCGAGACGCAAGCCGGCGACGTGTCGGCCTACATCCCCACCAACGTGATCTCAATCACCGACGGCCAGATCTACCTCGAGAGCGGCCTCTTCAACAACGGCATCCGACCCGCCGTCAACGTGGGTATATCAGTGTCGCGTGTGGGTGGCAATGCACAAATCAAGTGCATGAAAAAGGTGGCCGGTACGCTTAAAATCGCACAGGCTCAGTTCCGCGAGCTCGAGTCGTTCACCAAGTTCGGCGGCGACATCGACCCAGTGACCGCGCGCACCATCGACACTGGCCGCAAGAACGAGCGCCTGCTCGTGCAGCCGCAATACAACCCTGTACCCGTCGAGGAACAGGTGGCAGTGATATACTGCGGCGTCAACGGCCTGCTCGAGAAAGTGCCCATCGACAAGGTGGCAGAGTTTGAGAAACTCTTCGTGCAGTATCTGCACGCAAAACACCAGACTGATGTGCTCGACGTGCTCAAATCGGGCAAAATCGACGACGACGTCAAGGCCAAGCTGGCCGACGCCGCACGTGAGATTGCCGGCAAATACAGCGCGTGAACGAAGCGATAAACGGGATTTAATATGGCAACATTACGTGAACTAAAGGAACGAATCGGCTCTGTGTCGTCGACACAGAAGACCACCAGCGCGATGAAGATGATATCATCGGCCAAGCTGCACGGTGCCAGTGCGCGCCTCGTGCGCCTCATGCCCTACCGCACCATGGTGCAGAGCGTTATAGGCCACCTGCTTGCCACCGATGTCGAATTCTCATCGCCGCTAATCGAGTCCCGTGAGGTGAAACACCTGTGCATGGTAGTCTTTGGTTCCGACGACGGCCTTTGCGGTGCATTCAACATCAACATCTTCAAGCGCTTGCTTCAGCTCATCGGCGAGGCACGTGCGCAACACGGAGAGCAGTTGGTCATCACCGTAATCCCCGTCGGCAAAAAGATGCTGAAGGCCGTGAGCAAAATCGAGGACAGCACACTGCATGTGCTCGATGTGCCCTATATGCACACCCGCAGCAATGCCCAAAACCTGCACGACTTCACCCACATGCTCCGCACCCGCTTCACCAGCCGTGAATTCGACCGGGTAGACGTGATATACATGCACTTCAAGAGCAACAGCCACCAGACGCTCGTGAGCGAGCAGCTGCTCCCAGTGAGCAGCGAGGCCCTTGCCGGCAGCGCCGACAAGAAGGCCGCCAACTCACCATGCATCTTCGAGCCCGACGCCAACTCGATTTTCAACAGCGTGCTGCCGCTGCACATCCGTGCAACTATGCAGGACGTGTTCACCGAGAGCGCCGCAAGCGAGCAAGCAGCCCGTGTGATGGCTATGCAGACTGCAAGCGACAACGCTAAAGATCTGCTCGACGACCTGAATCTTGAGTACAACAAGTTGCGCCAGCAAGGCATCACAACTGAGTTGCTCGACATTCTTGGAGGTCAAGTGGAGCGATAGCACCTTCATAACATATCAAAAAGGGGCCTGTGGCTCTATGCCGCCACACTCCTTTTTGATTTTTTACCAAAATAAGCCGTTTCGGTTTATCAACATTTTTTTTAAAGAAATTTCAGGCATAGCGATTAGAAACAGAATTGACAATTACCACTTATGAGCATTAAGGAGTATTTCTCATCTCTTTTTAAGGGTATCTACAGCCTTATCAAGGGTATGGAAGTCACGGGAAAGGAACTTGTGACTCCAAAGGTGACCGAACAGTATCCCGAAAATAGGGCTACTCTCAAAATTCCAGAGAGGTTCAGGGCTACATTGCAGTTTGTCTACGACGATGAAGGCAACCACAAGTGCATAGCCTGCAAATCGTGCGAGCGCAACTGCCCCAACGGCACAATCCAGGTAATCACAAAGATGGTCGATCTTCCCAACGGTAAAAAGAAAATGAAGCTCGACAAGTACATCTACGACCTCGGAAGCTGCACTTTCTGCGACTTGTGTGTGCTCACCTGTCCCACTCACGCCATCGAATTCTCCAACGACTTCGAGCAGGCTGTGTTCAAC
>CAVIEK010000026.1:0-11686 GCA_963641805.1 Bacteroides fragilis | reverse complement strand
GCCAGAAACTGGTGAAGCAACTCAATTATCTGCCCGAGAAAGAGATTCCAGCTCCCGCTCCAGCAGCCAAGCCGGCTGCCGCTCCTGCCGCTGCCACCGAAAAGCCGGCACCTGCGTCCGCTCAGGCCAAGGAGAGTGGTGACGCTCATTCTGATGATGCCGCAAAGCCAGCGTCGCAACCAAGTTCAGAAAATAAAGAAAAATAAAATAAACAATGGAATCAGTAGGAAATATCATTTTGTATTTCATAATTGCAATCGCAATTATCGTGTTTTCGGTACTGACGGTGACTACCAAGCGCATCCTGCGCTCGGCCACTTATCTGCTGTTTGTGCTGCTGTCCACAGCCGTGGTCTATTTCCAGATGGGCTACGAGTTTCTGGGCTCGGTTCAGATTGCGGTCTACGCGGGCGGCATTGTGGTGCTGTTTGTGTTTGCAATCATGCTCACCCACAAGCCTGGTAGCGATGCCGAGGCCCTCACGCGCCACAAGCGTGTCATGGGACTCTCTGCAGCGTTGTGTGGCGTGGCCGTGTGCGGATACTCACTGTTCAGTTATGCCGATTTCTGCTCCAAGAAGATTACCGACGCCATCGATGTCAACATGGACACCATAGGCCAGTTCCTCTTGAGTACCGACAAGTTTGGATACCTGTTGCCTTTCGAGGCCATCAGTATCCTGTTATTGGCATGCATTATTGGCGGCTTAGTGGTAGCCCGCCGTCGTTAAATCACATTAAAGAAAGGAAAGGAGAGAAAATTATGGATTTGACCCTGTTGATGTATCTTGTTCCCAGTCTTGTAATGTTCGGCTGCGGCGTGTTCGGGTTCATCACCCACAAAAATATGATTTCAATGCTGATATCTCTTGAGTTAATGCTCAACTCAACCGACATCAACTTTGCAGTGTTTAACCGATATTTGTTCCCGGGGCAGCTCGACGGCATGTTCTTCACGCTGTTTGCCATTGCAATAGCCGCAGCCGAAACGGCCGTGGCCATAGCAATCATAATCAATGTTTACCGCATTGCCAAGAACGTGGACATCAATCACATCACTAAACTGAAATTTTAAGAGTTATGCCTTTACAATACACTATAGCAGTAGTAGCCTTACCGCTGTTTATGTTTCTTTTCCTGGGGCTTGCCGGCGTGAAGATGCGCCGCATGACCACAGGCGTGTTGGGCGTTATCGGTCAAGGCATCACCACTGTGATTGCCTATGCCGCCGCACTCACCTATTTCTTTGGCACCGGTCAGGGACAGGTGGTCGACGGTGTGCGCCAGACGCTCGTTTTTCAGGATTGGCACTGGCTTCAGCTCGGTGACAACGGCCTCATGGCCAATATGGGCTGCCAGCTCGATCCTATCAGCGCGATGATGCTGGTGGTGATATGCACAATCTCGTTCTTCGTCCACCTCTACTCGCTCGGCTACATGAGCAATGAGGACGGCCCTGAGAAGGGATTCCAGCGCTATTTCGCCTATCTTGCGCTTTTCACATTCTCAATGCTGGGCATGGTGGTGGCAACCAACGTGTTCCAGATTTTCGTGTTCTTCGAGATGGTGGGTGTTTCGTCTTACCTGCTTATCGGCTTCTACTATAGTTCGCCGGCAGCCATCCATGCCTCGAAGAAAGCCTTCATTGTCACCCGTCTGGCCGACTTCTTCTTCCTGCTCGGTGTGATACTGCTCGGCTACTATGCCCACGATATCAATTTCTCGGGCATCCTCACCGACCCCGCTGCCACCTTGTCGGCGGCAGGCGGCACATCGTTCCTGGGATTGCCCGTGCTCACATGGTCGCTGATATTCATCTTCATCGGCGGTGCCGGCAAGTCGGCCATGTATCCCCTCCACATTTGGCTCCCCGACGCAATGGAGGGCCCCACTCCTGTATCGGCACTCATCCATGCCGCTACAATGGTTGTGGCAGGCGTGTTCTTGGTGGCCCGTCTGTTCCCGCTTTATGTGACCGACGGCATCGCACTCAACGTGGTGGCGGTCACCGGTGCTTTTACGGCATTCTATGCGGCTGCCGTGGCTTGCGTGCAGAGCGACATCAAGCGCGCCCTGGCATTCTCCACACTGTCTCAGATTGCCTATATGATGACAGCACTTGGCGTGAGCAGTGCCGCCGGAAGCGGAGCAGAGGGCGGTCTCGGCTACATGGCGTCAATGTTCCACCTGTTCACCCACGCCATGTTCAAGGCGTTGCTCTTCCTTTGCGCAGGTGCAATCATCCATGCCGTTCACAGCAACGAAAACTCGGCCATGCACGGCCTTCACAAGTATATGCCCATATGCAGTTGGGCTTTCCTCATTGGCTGTCTTGCCATCTCGGGCATTCCGCCGTTTGCTGGCTTCTTCTCTAAAGACGAGATACTGGTGGCTTGCTACGAGCACGGACTCGTGTGGGGTCTCTGGATGTCGCTTGTGGCCGGCATGACTGCCTTCTACATGTTCCGCATCTACTTCCTTATCTTCCACTGGAGCAAGCACGTCACCCCTGAGGGCAAGCATCAGCCACACGACGCACCCTGGACCATGAGCCTGCCGCTCGTGTGTCTCTCTGTTGTGTCGGTAGTGTGCGGCCTTGTGCCTTTCGGCGACCTCGTGACAGCCGACTGCAAGCCCCTTGAGACACACACCAACTGGACCGTGGCATGCTCAAGTGTGGCTATAGCCCTTGTTGGCATCGGCCTGGCATGGAAGCTATACTATAAGGAGAATCCTCTTCCTGAGCGCATGGCCAACTCTTGCCGTGGCTTGTGGACTGCGGCCTATCACCGGTTCTATATGGACGAGTTCTACCAGTTTATCACCCACAAGGTGATTTTCCAAGGCATCTGCAAGCCCATCGCATGGTTTGACCGCCATGTGATCGACCAGACGTTCAATGTGCTGGCCGACCTCACCAATTCCGCCTCGTTTGCTATCCGCAAGCTGCAGTCGGGAAGCGTGCAGACCTATGTGCTGGTTTATCTGATGGGAGCCCTGCTTATCGCGGCTGCCACCATAGTATGTGTGCTCTTTTGATTTTACCAACGGTTAATTGAATTAAGCGATTATGATTTTGGATAATATATTAATTTATTTTGTGATAGTGCCTCTGCTCACTCTCGGAGGCCTGGCTTTGTGCAGCAATAAGGGTATCAAAGCCATCAGAACCGTTGCTCTCACCGGAGCCACAGTACTAGTGGCACTGGCCGTCTATCTGGTTGCCTATTTCCTGCAGGCGCGCGGGGCAGGCGACACAAGCGAGATGCTTCTGCGCTCCGACTACACCTGGTATGCCCCGCTCAACATCAAGTTGGCTCTCGGTGTCGACGGCGTATCGGTGGTCATGATCCTGCTCTCGGCGTTCATCGTCTTTGCAGGCGTCTTTGCCTCGTGGAAGATCAATCCGCTGCCCAAGCAGTTCTTCTTGTGGTTCTATCTGCTCTCGACCGGTGTGTTCGGTTTCTTCATCTCAATCGACCTGTTCACCATGTTCATGTTCTATGAGGTGGCGCTAATCCCCATGTACCTGCTCATTGGCGTGTGGGGCAGCGGCAACAAGAACTATTCGGCAATGAAGCTCACTCTGATGCTTATGGGCGGCTCGGCTTTCCTGATGCTCGGCATCATAGGCATCTACTTCCACTCAAGTGCCGATCCTGCTGGCCTCACCATGAATGTGCTTGAGATTGCCAAGAACAACGCGATACCCCACACATGGCAGACAGTGCTGTTCCCGCTCACCTTTGTGGGCTTCGGTGTGCTTGGTGCCATGTTCCCGTTCCACACTTGGTCGCCCGACGGCCACGCCTCGGCGCCCACAGCAGTGTCGATGCTCCACGCCGGTGTGCTCATGAAACTCGGTGGTTACGGCTGCTTCCGCATTGCCATCTACCTGATGCCCTATGCAGCCACACAGCTCGGCTGGATATTCATAACACTCACCGGCATCAGCATAGTCTATGGCGCGTTCAGCGCATGTGTGCAGACCGACCTAAAGTATATCAATGCCTATTCATCGGTCAGCCACTGCGGCATGGTGCTCTTCGCAATCCTCATGTTTAACCAGACAGCAATGACCGGTGCTGTGCTTCAAATGCTCTCACACGGTCTGATGACAGCCCTGTTCTTCGCCCTTATCGGTATGATTTATGGCCGCACCCATACTCGCGACATCCGCGAGATGGGCGGTATGATGCACATCATGCCGTATCTTGGAGTGGGCTATGTGATTGCCGGCCTTGCCTCACTCGGTCTGCCGGGATTGAGCGGCTTTGCTGCCGAGATGACCATCTTCTTCGGCTCGTTCCAGGAATCGTCGCTCCTCAACCGCGTGTTCACCGTGGCGGCATGTGCCTCGATTGTGATCACCGCTGTCTATATCCTGCGTGTGGTGGGTAAGCTCCTCTTTGGCGAGGTGCAAAACGAAAAGCACCGTCTGCTCACTGATGCCGAGTGGTTTGAGCGTGTCTCGACCGCCACTCTTATCATCGCGGTGGCTGCCATCGGTTGCTTCCCCAACTTCTTTGGCGATATCATCCGCAACAGTTTCGACCCCGTGGTCAAGGCTATTCAGATGGTCACAATATAATTGAAATCAAGTGTTGAATTAAAAACAAGATAACTTAAGAAAATGGATTATTCGCAATTTTTAATGATGCCGCAAGAAATAGGCCTCCTGGTGGTGTTCCTGCTTGTGTTCCTCTACGACACTTTCATGCCCAGTAAAGCACAGAAGGCACTTCCGGCATTCACAACACTGATTTTTGCAGTATACACCATATTCAGCTTCGTCCCCGCCGCCGTTGGCGAGTCGTTTGGCGGAATGTTTGAGACCAACGCCGCCACGTGGGCCATGAAGGTAATCCTCAATGTGGGCACCCTCATAGTTCTTCTTCAGTCGATTCAGTGGGCCAACAGCGAGTTTGTCAGTGTGCGCCGCGGTGAGTTCTATGAGCTTCTGCTGCTCACGTTGTTTGGCATGTTCCTGATGGTGTCGGCCCGTCACTTCCTGCTGTTTGTCATCGGTCTTGAGACAGCCTCGCTACCCATGGCGGCTCTCGCAGCTTTTGAGAAGCGCCACTATGAGTCGCATGAGGCTGCGGCAAAATATGTGCTCACGGCAGTGTTCTCGTCGGCAGTGCTTTTGTTCGGTATATCACTGGTCTATGGCCTCAGCGGCTCACTCTACTTCAGCGACATTGCCTACAGCGTGGTCAATGCCCAAAGCGCACTGCTCATCACCGCTATCGCCTTCGTGATTGCCGGTGTGGGCTACAAGCTGTCGCTCGTGCCGTTCCACTTGTGGACGGCCGACGTCTATCAAGGAGCGCCCACCGCAGTCACCAGCTACCTCTCGGTGGTGTCGAAGGGTGCGGCAGCCTTTGCCTTCCTGGTAATAATGGTTCAGGTGTTTGGCGCAGTCTACTCACAAGTGTGGGAGTGGATGCTCTATGCGGTGATTGTGGTCACCATCACTGTGGGCAACCTCTTTGCCGTGCGTCAGCGCAATCTTAAGCGCTTCCTGGCGTTCTCTTCAATCTCGCAGGCCGGCTACATCATGCTCGGTGTGATTGCAGTCAATACCCTAGGCATGGCATCGATGATGTATTATATTCTGGTCTATGTGTTCAGCAACCTTGCCGCTTTTGCTGTGATTGCCGCCATCGAGCGGCAGACTGGCAAGGTTACCACCGACGACTACAATGGTTTGTTTAAGACCAATCCGTGGTTGTCGTTCACCATGATGCTCGCCATGTTCTCTCTCGGCGGTATCCCGCCTTTCGCCGGATTCTTCAGCAAGTTCTTTGTCTTTGTCGGAGCTTGCCACACCGGCAGCGTGGCCATCTATGTGCTCGTGCTCATAGCCCTTGTCAACACCATCATATCGCTCTACTACTACCTGCTCGTGGTCAAGGCAATGTTTGTCCGTCAGGACGATTGTGTGATTCCTTGCATCAAGTCGGCATTGAGCGAGAAAATAGGAATGGTGGTGTGTGTGTTAGGCATAATCTTTATTGGATTGCTTAGTTGCGTCTACACCAGCCTCACGCAGATTACCGAAAGCGTGGGGTCTCTGTTCGCAATGATTTAACCCTTCCATAACATAAAACCTTAACCTTCGGGAGCGGGAATTCCGTTGAATAAATCACGGGATTCCCGCTCTCTATTTGTTTTTTTGCCGGAGCGTAATGGCTCGCAACCATTTTCCATAAATGAGCTCGACTCCGATGCCGAATGCAAAAAAATGGTTATATTTGTGCAATGTTAAAAAACGTACTGATTAACAAGAATGTGACGATGGCTTTAATTGCGTTTGCCGCAATTGGAGCGTCGGCGCAGACGGTGACCGTGCGTAGCACTGTCCAGCTCGTCGACAGCGCAGCCTATTTCCCTCAACTCAATGCCGACGGCACGCGTCTGCTTTATTCCAATACCGAAGCAAGCACCCTGTCGATGCTCGACATCCCCACCGGACACACCTCAGTGGTGTGCAACGAAGGCTTCCCTGGTTTCGATGCCCAGTTTGCCCCTAACGGAAAGGTGTATTACGTGACACAGGAACGTCGAGACGGCAACCTCATCTACCGTACCGGACACGAATTTAATCCCGCCACCGCCCGCCACCGTGTGGTGCTCAAACCGCAACACGGAGCTGTGCGTCCTGTGCAGGCAACCAGCGGCTTCGCCCTTGTGGGTGAGAACAAGGCCTTCACCACAGGTGGCAACATAGGTAAGGGGGCTTACACCGCTGGCGCCACAGTGGTGACTTTTGACCGCAACCCCAAGCTCTCGACAGTGCTTAAGCCAATCACCGGCACAGTGGGGCTGCTATGGGCCTCCTACAGTCCCGACGGAAGCAAACTCATGTTTGAGGCGGTGGCAAAAGGCGTATATGTGATCGACCTCAAGCGCTACACTATCACCAACATCGGATTCTACCTCATGCCGTCGTGGTTTGGCAACGACTACATAGTGGCCATGTCCAACAACAACAGCGCTGTGCAACGCGTCAATGGCTATCATAATCAGATTATGCTGCTTGGCGCCGATGGAAAGTATGTGCACGAGCTCACTCCCCAAGGCTTTATCCAGCCGGCGTGCAAAACAGTGGAAATCGCCACCGACGGCACCACTGTGGGCAACATCGTCTACACCACAAGCCACGGTACCGTGAGCATGCAGCAAATAGAAGTCAAACCATAATCCCATATCACATCATGAACATAAAAGCATTCACCATATTTGCGGCCGCTGTCTGCATCACCGCAGCCTCATGGCCTGTTGACGCCAGTGCCCGCACGGCCGTAAAACCGCGTGTATTTATAAATCCCGGTCATGGCGGCCACGATAGCGATGACCGTCCCGACCATTACTATAACCCCGGTGTCAACGACACGGTGCATTACTATGAGTCGAATTCCAACTTGAGCAAAGGTAACGCAATTGTGAAAATCTTGGCCGACAAGGGTTATGAGACCGTCACAAGCCGTGTCGGCAACACTACTGCCGACGACCTCGACCTCTTTGAGATAGTGTGCCTTGCCGCCAACAGCGGTGCCGACATGTTTTTCGCCATCCACAGCAATGCCACCGGAATTGCCCGCCGCATCAACCATCCGCTGGCTCTCTATCGAGGCACCACTGGTTGCCCGGCCGCTCCTGGCAGCGACTCAATAGCCTCTTGCGTGATGCGCAACCTTATAGCCAATCAAGCCACCGTGTGGACGCGCGGTCTGCAGATTGCCGGCGACTGGTCGTTTTATAACTGGGGACACAAGGTGGGCCTTGGCGTGTTGCGCTACAACAAGTTGCCTGGCATGCTCAGTGAAGGCTCGTTTCACGACTATGCGCCAGAGCGCAACCGCTTGATGAACGACGACTTTTGCTGGCTCGAGGCTTGGAACCAAACAGTGGGCATCGATGAGTATTTTGGCCGTCAGACCAGCTATGGGCTTGGCGTGGTGGCTGGCATCGTGCGCTATGCCGACCGTGAGGCTAACGACGAGGGCATAAAGTTTGGCGACGACAACCGCCGGCCGATCAATGGGGCAACAGTGAAAATCATTGATGCCTCAGGCCGTGAGGTGGCTGCCACAGTTACCGACCACCTTAACAACGGTGTGTATCTCTTCCGTGGGCTCAAGCCGGGCCGTTACACCGTGAGCGTCAATTCCGACGAAGGTCTCACCGGCAATGCCGAGGTCGAGGTGAAGGCCGACCAAAGCTCTTACCACAACTTCAACCTTTAACCCCCTCGATAATCACAGATCGATTCCATAATCGACATTAACATAAAACTATAACGATAATGATTATGATAAGAAAACTTTTTGTGGCCACACTTTGGCTCTGCGCCCTCTCTGCCTCCGCCCAAAGTGTGGCGGTGACTGGGCCGTCACGGCTGTTGCAGGGAGTAGAAGGCCCTGCCTATTATCCTGTGCTCAACAGTACAGGCTCAAAGCTCCTCTTTGCCAGTGGCGAGGATGTGAGCCTTAAAATATATGACTTCGACATGAATGTGGTGACGCGCATTTGCGATGGCAACGGTTCGGGAATAGATGCCCGTTTTGCCACCGACGGCAATGTGTATTACATTACTCAGGAGCGTGACGCGCAGACCCATCTCGTGTACCGCACGGGCCACTGTTATAATGTGGATCAGGCCACCAGCAGTGTGGTGCTTGAGCCACAGCACGGCGCTGTGCTTCCACAGGTGGGCACGCGCGGTGTTGCCATCAACGGCCCGCGCAAGGCATTCAAGAGCGCGGCCAATATTGGCACCTCGGTCTACACCACCGGTTCCAAGCTTGTGCTCACTGTCAACGGTAAGCAGCGCGAGCTCTCGCCCGTTAAGTCGTTTGCCGGCTATCTGTGGGCGTCACTGTCGCCCGATGGCAGCAAAATAGCATTCTTTGCCGCCGGAAAGGGTATTGTGGTGTGCGACCTCAACGGCACAGTCTTGGCCGAGCTTGGCAACTACGAGATGCCATCATGGTACAACAATGATTACTTGGTGGCGCAGAATGCCAAAGACGACGGACATCAGTTCGTGTCGTCGCAGATAATGCTCCTAAAGGCCGACGGCACTTTCTCTAAGGCTCTCACATCTGCCGCCTCGATGGCCATGCATCCCACTTCGGCTGCCGGACGCATTGTCTATACCACCATCGACGGCAACCTGTATGAGATGCGAATCAATATTTCTGAACGTTAAAAACCACATTGTGCGCAAACATTATGAAAAAGACACTTTTCTCTATAGCGGCTTTGTTGATTGCCGCAGTTGGCGGCTCAGTTGCTTTTGGGCAGACGCCGCACGTCTACATCAACCCTGGCCACGGCGGCCATGAAAGTAACGACCGCAATGTGGTGGTCCCGCCGTTTGCCGCTGGTGACACTGCCGGCTTTTGGGAATCAAATGCAAGCCTGAAGAAAGGCTTTGCCTTGCAGCAGATGCTGCGTCTAAAGGGCTATCAGACAAGCATCTCACGTGTGACTAACGACGAGGCAAGCGACCTGGCCCTGTCGACCATTGTGGCTCTTTGCAACCAGAGCGGTGCCGACGTGTTCTATGCCATTCATAGCAACGCCACCGGAATGGGCGAGGGCTATCGCGTGAATTTTCCCATAGGCCTTTATCGTGGCTATACCGGCTCGCCTCAAGTGGCGGGTAGCGACTCGCTGGCAAAGTGCCTTGGCCCGTTCCTCCTTGCCAACCAAAGCACGGTGTGGAGCCGTAATGAATACACGGTCTATGGCGACTGGACTTTCTATCCCGACTGGGGCACACAGGGTCTTGGAGTGCTCCGTGGCAACAAGACGGTGTCGATGCTCAACGAAGGCTCATTCCACGACTATATCCCCGAAACCTACCGCCTTATCAATCCATACTACTGCTGGGTCGAGGGCTTCAATTTCTCGCTTGGTGCCGACAGCTATTTTCATCGCCTCGACAAGTATGACAAGGGATTCCTCACAGGCAACGTGCGCGACTCTAGGCTATTGCGTGATGCCTCTTATGTGATGCTCGGCGACGACAAGCGTCTGCCGGTTAACAACGCCACTGCTTACCTTATCGATGCTGATGGCAAGACCATTGACACTTGCCTGATCGACGACCTCAACAATGGCATCTATCTGTTCAAGTTCATCACCCCTGGCAATTATAAGGTGCGACTAACCGAAGCCTCGCACTATGAGCAGACCAAGGACGTGGTAATAACGGCCAACGGCATCACATATTGCAACTTCGACCTCAACCGCGTGCGCAACACACCGCCCGAGGTGGTGAGCTACTCACCGGTGTGGACTGAGGGCGGCAAGGCCGCAAAGTGCAATGAGCCCATCGTGCTCCAGTTCAACTGGGACATGGACCAGCCCACAACCGAGAGCGCTTTCTCCATTTCCCCCGCAGTTGAAGGCACATTTAAGTGGGAAGACACCAACTACCGCCTTGTGTTCACCCCCGACGATGCTTACAAGGCCAACACTCTCTACACAGTCACTCTCAAGAAGAGTGCCCAGCATGCCGGCGGCACTTGCATGGACAGCGATTTCTCGTTTAAGTTTACCACTCAGTCGCGCGACCACTCCAATGTGATTGCAATGTTCCCGGCCGAGGGCGACCAGGTACACTACAAGGGGCTTTACGTGGAGCTCCGCATCGATTCTATGATGAATACCTCAGGCATCAACAAGAACATCATCGTCACCGATGACCAGGGCAACCAGGTGAGCTACAACAAGCGTAGCTTCCGCTACAATAAAAAGGGCGAACCTTATGGCTCGGCACGGCTTACGCTCCAGCCCGACCTCACCATTGGCGGAACATATAAGGTGACCTACTCTAAGGAGATTTCCGATACCGCCGGACTCAAGCTTCCGCAAGATGTGGTTTGCACGTTTACCGCAGTCGATGCCGGCGCTGATAAGACCGGGACAACCGCAGTCGAGAATTTCGATGACGCCACAAAGTTTCAAGTGAATGCCGATGCCGGTTCGGGCTACTCTAAGGCTAACCTCACAGCTGTCACAGGCACCAACGCACTGTTTGGAACAGCCGCGCTTCAACTCGCATATAACTTCGACGGCAATGATGGCAAGGTTGCAATCGACCTGTCGTCGGCAGCCGATGAGGGCTTCACTGCGGCCGACAATGCTGGTATCCACATTTTCGGTGACATGAGCTTCAATGCTGTCTACGGCAAGTTTGTGTCGGGAACCGACGTGAAACTTGTGAAACTCAGTGATGTGTCGTATCACGGTTGGCGCTACTGCAATGTGCCGCTGAACTCACTCAACTCAGGATTGTCTTATAAGTTTGAGGGTCTTGTGGTTGAGAAAAACCATTCGGTGATGGGCGCAAGTGGTACAATGCGTTTCGACAATCTCCTCCGCGACCAGTCGAGTGGCATGGCCGAGGTCGAGGCAGCCGGCGTAAAGGTTAAGGCCCAAGGCGACTATGTGGTCGCCAGCGCCGATGGCTTCATACAACGCATCGAGCTATATTCGGCAGATGGCCGACTGGCTGCCTCGGGCAACGGCAACTACATTAATGTTAGTTCTATGCCTGTGGGCGCCTATGTGGCTAAGGTATATGTGTCGGGACTTGTGGCTGTGAAGAAAATCATGGTCTCACACCGCTGATTTTTCCGGCCGAACAGCACACCTGATCAAGGCTGTCG
>CAVIEK010000025.1:19429-23712 GCA_963641805.1 Bacteroides fragilis | reverse complement strand
CTCCGACAACCGACAAAGAGACAAAAAGGGAAAAAGACGTGATTCACATAAATTCGTGCCTCAGAATTTGGATTAATTGTATTAATGGAGTAATTTTGTAACGTTTACAAAACTATATTAGTTACAAAAGTCGGACAATACACGTCAAGCAGACTCATGAGCAACGACACGGCAACCCAGCGTCTTATAAAAAACGGAATCAGGCCATCAGTGCAGCGAGTAGCCATAATGGACTACCTGCTCACACACCACACCCACCCCACTGTAGACGTCATATACAGCGATTTGGTTGAATCGATCCCCACATTGAGCCGCACCACCGTATATAATACGCTCGAGCTGCTCAGGGAGCACAAAGCGGTGTTGGCGTTAACAATCGACAACCGCACCGTGCACTATGATGGCGACACTTCGGCTCATGCTCATTTCCAGTGCCGCAATTGCGGCCGCATAGTCGACATCCCTCTTGACGGAGCCATGAGCCGTCCGGCACAACTAAGCCGAAAGTTCAAAATCGACGACGTGCAACTGAATTTCATTGGCACATGCGACCATTGCAACGAGCGGCAGCATGCTGCAAGCAACTGACCCCCACGAAAAAGAAACCACCCACAAATTCCTAAGCCGAGCAAGCCACAAGCGGTTGCCTGGCCCTACAACCATCGTCATTGTCACAGAAAATGAGCTGTGGATAATTGTGAATCCACCCCTTCACAGTTCTGCATTCTTGAGAAATTGCACAAAAATATTTCAATAAATTTCACAAATAAAGTTTTGTTTATTAATTTTGCGGTCAACTGAAATTTAAATTTGTTACGCTTATGAAAAAAACCTTTACTTTTGTTTTAGCATTGGCTGCTGTTTTGAGTGCCACTGCAGGCTATAATAGCGACGGTTCAAAGAAGAGCTATACCTTTGAGCAACTCAGCAAGATCGACACCAGCGGTGTAGTCAAAGTGGGCGACGCCTATCAAGTGAAAGAAAACATAACCATAGCCTACGGCGATACCCTGCGCCTTGTGAGCGGTGATGTGGTGAAACTCGGCAACAAGGTACAGGTGAGCATCGACGGTTTTGCCGACTTCACCCCCTCCGACACAGCCTATGTGACCCGCGACTCGGCCTCATCGGCACCAAAGGGATTCCGCATCTATGGCGACAACGCCGCGGCCGTGCTACGCAACGTCACATTTGAGTATGCCGGTGTGGCTTTCGGCAGTTCAGCCGGTAACATTAAGGTCGACAACTGCACATTCAGCAAGTACAACGGCAAGCAAAACAGCTCGGCCGCACTCAGTTTCAGCCGCTCGTCTGTGGGCAACGTGGTGAAAAACAGCAAATTCACAGAAAGCTATTCAGCAGCCATAGGCAACGGAGCCAACACCCCTGTAGGCATTCAGGTCACCGGTTGCTATTTCTTCCGCAACGACACCAGCAATGCCAACCGTCCGCAAATCAACCTCACTTGCGGCGGCTCATCACACGACTACGATGTGCTTATCGACAACAATACTGTGATTGGCGGTAAGTTCACCAAGTCGGGTGGCATAGGCGTGAGCAACATGCTCAGCCTTGCCCACAGCAACAAAGTGGTGGTGTCGAACAACAAAGTGCGCGACAACCGCTACGGTGTGACGGTCATCGGCCCCATGGACGTTGAGATTACAGGCAATGAGTTTGTGGACAACTGCTATGAGACCAATGCCAACAACGGCGGCAGCGGCATCAGCATCTACAGCAACAGTGCGTCGACTGTGGTCAGCAACAATCTCATCGAAGGCAACCTGTGGGGAGTAACACTGATTGGCGCAAGCAAGAATATGAACTTCGGCAAAACCGTCGACCCCACTGCCGCCGACTACAATCCGGGCCTCAACGTGTTCCGCAACAACGGTAACAACAATGTGCTCTATGACCTCTATAATAACACTGCCGAAACCGTCTATGCCCAAGGTAACACTTGGAACGTGGCCACACAAGACAGCGTAAGCATTGAGGCTGTAGTGTTCCACAAGGCCGACAATGAATCGCTTGGCCAGGTTATATTCATGCCGGCACACACACCCACAGGAATCACTGCCGCCAAGGTATCGGCCGCTGCTGTGGAATATCGCGCCGAGGTTGAGGCCATTGTACTCACAGAACCGGCCGCTGTCACAGTTTATGCCATCACAGGACGGCAGGTAGCAGCATCCGACGGCGCAGTAGCAGCCCTCAGCGTGGCCGACCTGACTCCAGGCGTGTATGTGGCTCGCACCTCAACCGCAGCCGTCAAGTTTGTGAAGAGATAATAGCAGGCTTTGCCATAACAGACAAAACCGCAACAAAAAATCCGGCGATAATGTCTCGCCGGATTTTTTTTTGCGCCTTAGTCAAATAATTGCTAATTTAGCACGACTTATATGCACACACCCCCCAGTAGAACATAATCTAAAAAAACGATATCAATCATGCAACATCTAAAAAATGCCAAGAAACTGCTTCTCGCCATAGGGATCATGGTGCTCGCCACTCAAGCATCGGCCTCATCTTTTGTGAAGCCTAGCGACAAGCGCATCCAGTATACCGGACGCATTAATTTCACCAATCCCGAAAGTCCTCTGTTCGTGTTTCCCGGCACGCAAATAGCCGTAGACATCAATGGGACCGGCCTTGCCATGCAGTGCAAGCCAGGAAGCGGCCAGTTTATGGTCACTATCGACAACGGGAAAGAGTTCAAAATCAACTTTACCGAGACCGACTCGGTCATCACCCTAGCTTCTGGATTAAAGGCAGGAAACCACTCGGTGAAAGTGATGCTTGCCATTGAGGGTTACGAGAAACGCCCCGAGTTCCGCGGATTCCTGCTGGAGGGAGCCACCAAGATACTCAAAGCGCCACGATTGCCAAAGCATAAGATTGAATTCATAGGCAACTCTCTCACCTGCGGCTACGGCAGCGAGGCCAAAAGCCAATGGGTGCGTTACAGTTACGACAACTCAAACCACTATTACACCTATGCCGCCATACTCGCCCGTGAGCTTGACGCCCAGGAAATGTGTGTGGCGCGCTCAGGTATAGGCGTATATCGCAACTATGCCGGCAAACAAGCGGGACAGACCATGACGCGATGGTATGACTACACCTGCATATACGACTCGACTCAGATGTGGGACTTCTCCAAATTCCGCCCCGATGTGATATGTGTGAACTTGGGCACCAACGACCTAAGCACCAAAGGATATGACATCAAACTCTACCGCCTGGCCTACAAACGGTTCATCGAGCACCTTGCAGCCGTGCAACCAAAGGCTAAAATTGTGATTCTGACAAGCCAGATGCTTTCCGGCAAAACCAAAGAGTTGCAAATCAAGACACTCAAAGGCATCTATGAGGAATTGAAAGGCCGGGGAATGAAAGTATATTACGTTGAGCTGCAAGAGCAGGATCCGTCACTGGGCTATGGCGGTGACTGGCATCCTTCAAAAGCGCAGCACCGGCAGACGGCGAAACAGTTGAAGCCAATTCTGAAGAAACTACTCGAAAGCAAATAAGCGCATTCAGCAAACGCACGCTTGATATAAGCAGAGGTCACATCAAAAAAGCATAGACGCGGCCTCTGCTTTTTGCTATGCGGTTTTATGATTCATGCGTGCCTGGCCATGGATAACCATTGAAAAAAGGGCCAAAAAAAATTGATTGTCTCCCGACAACCAATCTTAATTAACCTTAAATCTAATACCATGAAAAACACGTTGCAAATATACGTGTCATTTCTGTTAGTTTCAACTGCAATGATGTTAAAAATGCAGCGTCTTAATATCTTTTAACTCTAGTGGGCGTGTTTTTGACATATCACATAGGTAAAACACCGATTCGCGCCCAACATTCATAAGCATATCAAGTATGCTGAGCCTCGCCTGAAATCCGCCCATCCTGTCGGCCCATTGCTGATGGTAAGGCACGTCGGCAATGGGCAGCCGATCGGGCTTCTTTCCGGCGATGCGGCGGCGCAGATCACATAATCCGGCTGACGGAATATCTCCTACAGGGCGGGTGCAAGTAATTATGGGCAAGTCAAGAAAGTCGAGAACAAGCGCTTGCAACTGCTCGTTGAATTCAAGCAGACTTTCCTGGTGGCCGAGAATAACGTCTTTCAGCTCTGGTGCAATAAAATCAAAGTACGGAGTTTTACCGTAGGCACTGAATATGGCCCCCCAATGGCGTTGGCGCCATTCGCCGTGCTCGCTTATGCGCACCTGGTCAAGCGGTACCGACATGGCATTTGTCGCACTCACCAAAGG
>CAVIEK010000025.1:16552-19396 GCA_963641805.1 Bacteroides fragilis | reverse complement strand
CACCAAAGGCACCGTGAGTTGTTGCACACCATTTGGGCCAGCTATGCAGTAGCGGTGATGGCTGTGTCGTAACGGTAGGCGAGTCTCGGTGCGGTCGGTAATCACAAGTTGCGCGCGCAGCATGGCAGCATAGCACCTCACGCTGCCGGCGCAGGTGCTGCCCATCACCACGGGAGAGCCGGTCGTGGCAATAAAGCCTGTGGGTGTGCTCATTTGTCGGGGTTGGCACTGATGAAGACGCGATTCCAGCGTATACCGCCGCGGAATAGTGGTTTGTCCTTGTCGAACGATATGATGACAAACATAGGTGTACCCACAATGTGATCTTCAGGCACAAATCCCCAGAATCGCGAGTCGAGCGAATTGTCGCGATTGTCGCCCATCATCCAGTAGTAGTCCATCTTGAAGGTGTATTTGCGCGCTTGCTTGCTGTTGATATAGATGACGCCGTCACGCACCTCAAGCCGGTTACCCTCGTAATTCTTTATGCATCGTGAATAGAGCGGCAAGTTTTGGAGTGTCAAATCGATTGTCGCCCCCTTCTTGGGAATCCATATCGGCCCGTAGTCATTGTGCGTCCATCCATAGTTGGCGTCGAGCGGGTAGGTGATGTCAGCCTCCGACGGGTCGACTTGCGAGCGTACCACACTCAGTACCCAAGGCATGGTCTTGAGTTGCGCAAGCATGTCGGCAGTGAGAGGCAATGCATAGTCGGGGGCTTCGCCGTGACGGTCCTCCAGGCTTATGCCGAGTTGGTCGTACAGGTCGTCGGAGATTGGTGTGCCATCGGTGTGCACATAATAGAAATACTGCACGTTTTTAGGCTCAGGCAAGGCGCGGCCGTTGATGTATATTATGCCTCCCTTTATTGTCAGATTCTCGCCAGGCAGACCGATGCACCGCTTCACATAATTGTCTCGGCGGTCAACCGGGCGGTAAATCACATCGCCATAAGTGGCTTTATCGCCCCACACGGCAGCACGCCCCTTCTCTTTGATCAGCGTATAGTAGTCGGGGTTGGGACAAAGGGTTGCCACAGTGTCACCGGCAGGGAAGTTAAACACCACGATGTCCATACGCTCCACGTCACGCATACCCTTAAGGCGATGATAAGCCCACTGCGGGTGCTCGATATAGCTTTTGGTACCAATGATGGGCATGGTGTTTTGGGCAAGCGGGAAGTGGAGAGGTGTCTGCGGCACGCGAGGGCCATACACCATTTTATTGACCCACAGGAAATCTCCAGTGAGCAAGGTTTTCTCGAGCGATGATGAGGGTATCTGATAGTTCTGACCCACGAAAAGGAACAGGAAATACACCAGTACCAGGGCATAAACGATGGCATCGACCCAACTCATCACGGTGCGCACGACAGTGCTCTTTGAACGCTTCCACCAAGTCCATGGAATGAATTGGGTGAGATAGATGTCGGCCAAAAGAGGCCAAAAGATGATCACCCACCAGCTGCCCAACCAGGCCACCCAGGCAAGAAACACAACGCTCACCACGGCAAAGCGTATCCAGCGAGTAGGCCTAACGCGTGCCAGACGCTGCTGCAGGTTACCGCTCTGGAGACCGCTTGATTTGGTTCGGTCAGTGTTACTATGTCGGGGAGTATCGTTTGTTGCCATATAGCTTCTATGATTGAATGTTTACTTTTATTTTTCGAGTGCAAACTTACTTAAAATATGCGACATTTCACGCAGAGGTATGCCACAATTCACTGCGCAGAGCCCATTGAGGCAGTGACTTTGCCCACAATGTGGTCTTCGGGCAGAAAGCCCCAGTGCCGCGAGTCGAGCGACTGGTCGCGGTTGTCGCCCATCACCCAATAGTAGTTCATTTTGAATGTATAAGTTGTCGTGCGTCGCCCGTTGATGTGGATAACGCCGTTGCGCACCTCAAGCCGATTGCCCTCATAGGCAGTGATACAGCGCGCATACAGAGGCAGATTGTGAGCCGTAAGCCTAATCCCTACTCCCTTGCGCGGAATCCACACAGGGCCGTAACGGTTGCTGCTCCAGTGGCGTGGAGAGCACTGCGGATACACCTGCGACTGTTGCTCGACAGGCAGTCGTAGCACCTCGATTATCCACGGGAAACATTTTTCTGTCCGGCATCGGTTCTCGGCCGACAGTGGAATCTGATAGGTGGGTAGCGGACGGCCCAAATGGTCAATTTGCAGTCCGATTTGCTTGATGGCAAGAGTATCGCGACCCTCTATGCGCACGTTACGATGCTCATCGTCACCGATGCCTAAGTTGCGCCATTCCTCAGCGCTTATGCGGCGTCCGTCGGTCTGGATAATGTAATTGTGGCGTACGCCTGGAGGGTCGGCAACTTGTCGCCCCGACGCCCATACGGTATCACCACTGATGCGTATCCACTCACCAGGGAGTCCAATCACCCGCTTCATGTATCGTTCCCGGTCGGCCACACGGCGAAACTCGATTTCCCCATATAGTCCAGAGAGCACAGCCTGCGGGCCGTAGAGCTGCTGCAAGGTGTAGTAGTCAGGGTGCTGACAGCGGCTGGCCACGGTGTCGCCTGCCGGGAAATTGAACACGAGCACATCGCCGCGGCTCACGCCCGACGTTGCCGGCAGGCGGTGGTAGCCAAGGTCGAAGCCTAACAGGCGCATCGGAAGCCGACTCCCGACAGCCATTTTGTCGACCCACACGCGCGTGCCCACAGGGTAGGTGTCGGTCATTGACGACGACTGCACCACAAATGGTTGCCCCACGAGGGTATAGCCCAGCCATCCGGCCGCGAAAATGGATGCGGCCGTTATCACACACGGCTTTGCCACGCACCACAAGCGGCGCCACAGCAAGTGTGCTGACG
>CAVIEK010000025.1:10466-16542 GCA_963641805.1 Bacteroides fragilis | reverse complement strand
GTGTTTGGTTGTCGGTTGTCAAAATTACCCTGTAGTATTTTAGCGTTCGCTTTTTCCGGATGCAAACTTACGCAAAAACATAATATCAGATGCGTTCGGTTGGATTAATGATGCTTAAAAAAGCGGATTTTCACACATTGCGATATTGCGTCAATATGGTGCTGTCGACACTCACACGGAGCGATGTGGCGGCTCCTAATACAAGGGGCACATTAATGCCGTTATGACCTACGGGTAGGCCGAACGCCACAGGGAAGTCGTAGGGGGCTGCCATGCGCGCTACCAGTAGTCTCATTGATGCCACCTCAGCGGCAGAACGTCCCGACAGGCGTCCCACCACCAATCCATTGATGTGTGAAAAGATACCGGCCAGCCGCAATGTGTGCAGCATCCGCTCTACACGGCTCACGCTGTCGCCCACGTTCTCAATAAATAATATGTCGCCTGTATCAATCATATTGAACCTGGTGGGGACAAGAGCCGAAACTACGGCCAGATTGCCACCGGTGAGCAGGCCTGTGGCACTGCCTGTGCGGTTTTCAGGATAAGCCTGAACCGAGTAGGAAGGATAACTGCCACCGCTTATTATCCGGTGAATTGTGGCGCACACCTCATCACTTGCACCGTGTTCGGCCAAATACCGTGCCATGGGGGCGTGCAGACTCATGACTCCCTCACGACGCATAACGGCATGCACAGCAGTGATGTCGCTATAGCCGATAAGCCATTTAGGACGTGAAGCGAGGCGTGAAGTGTCTATTCTGTCGATGATCCGGATCGAGCCATACCCTCCGCGGCAGCATAATATTGCATTAGCAGAATCGTCATCGATAGCCGATTGTAGATCGGAAAGCCGCTCGTCATCAGTTGCGCTTAGCTCAACTGTGCCTCCGAGGTCGGCATATGCTCCGCTACAATGGCTTGACACAACCGGCATGTAGCCCCATTGCCTCAAAACATCTGACGCGCCGGCTATATGCCTTGCCTCGACCGGTCCGGCGGGCGACACGAGTGCCACGCGGTCACCTTTTATCAGGCTCTGTGGCACCACGGCATTCATGCGTTTACCTGCACTTTTATGCCGGCAGCCTCTATTCGGCGGCCTATTGCCTCCAGTTCCTCGCGTTCTACCTTCTCAAGGTGCTCCTCGGGAGTCTTGCGGTCGATGGAATATATCATCACCTCTTGTGGCTTGATCACCTTATAGGCCTCAATCAGAGCCTTTATCTCATCGTCGGTAGTGTTGTCGATGCGCTGACCGTTGTGCTCACCTCGCAGAATCATGGTCTGCACTATGCACTTCCCGCCAAATGCCGCCAGGTCCTCAACAACTCCGGCTGGGATAACGTTGGGCGACTTGGGTTGGTTGATGAGTCGCATGGTCGACGGCACGGCCGAGTCAAGCTTCAGTATGTTATTGTCGACTGCAAGCAGGGCTTTTTTTACATTAGGGTTGGAGGCAAGCGTGGCATTGCTCAGCACGCTCACGCGTGCGCTTGGGAAATACTGGTCACGAAGCACCATCACGTCGTGAACCACCTCTTTGAAATGAGGGTGTAGTGTGGGCTCGCCGTTGCCCGAGAAAGTGATCACGTCGAGTCCTTCGCCCGCCTCTTTCATCTGTTTGAGTTTCGCCCGCAGTTGGCGTTTTACGGTAGCCTGTGAGGGAATACCGGTTGAGCCTTGTCCTTGGGCATTGTAGCCGGCCTCACAGTATACGCAGTCGAACGAGCATATTTTGCCATCGTTAGGCATGAGGTTCACGCCAAGTGATATTCCAAGTCGACGGCTGTGGATGGGGCCAAATATGGTTGAATGAAATAGAACAGTCTGCATATCGTTGTGTGTGTTGTCGTTTTATGAGAGATGTGTTGAATTGTATTCTTGATTGATTGTCTATTGCCGGCCGAGCAATTGGTCAAACAATCTGATGTAGCGAGAGGCCACTACGGCGCCGTCGAATTTTGAGGCCGCGCGTAGGTGCTGCGTATGGCGGTCGAGCACATGCCCAGCGGCCCATTCGAGTCCGGTGGCGATATCTTCGGCTGTGGTATGGCTTGTGACGTAGCCATCAACGAGGTGATCCACAATATCAGGTTGCCCTCCGGCACCGGTGGTTACTGGCGTGCAACCGCTAGCCATGCCCTCAACCAAGGTGCCGGGCAAAGTCTCGAAACGTGAAGTCGACAGCACCACATCGGCATTCTGCATTATGCGGTTCACATCGGCACGATAGCCAAGAAAGGTGTGCGGAATTGCAAGATTGTCGAGCAATCTAGGTGAGCGTATCGCTCCGTACAGCACCAGATGCATCCTGCCTGCTATGTCGGGTCGCGACTGCGACAGGCGGTGTGTGGCATCGATGAGAAGGTCGAACCCCTTCACGGGATCGTCGAGCCGCGCGGCACCCATTGCCACCACAACGGTGCCGGCGGGGACATCGGCCACATCGGAGTCTCGGCGGCGTTTCCAGTCGAATGCAGCCGACGGGAATGCGTTGGGAATAACGCTGATTGCCGCATTTGCCATTAGAGAGCTGGCCCTACACCGGCTTTCAAGCCAGTGGCTGACAGCCACAAAATGGATTGGGGTTGAGGCATACAGGGCGTGTTTGGATTTTTGCGTACGTGTCGACAAGTCGTCGCCCTTGTGGTGTCCCAAAAGCGGACAACTGTGGCAAGTGTCCTTGTAGTGTACACACTCATAGGCGTGATGGCAAATTCCGGTACAATTCCACATGTCGTGCATGGTCCACACTATGGGTTTGCCCAAGGCGGCAATGCGCTTGATGCCGGCGACCGACAACATCCCCTGGTTTATCCAGTTGAGTGCCACCACATCGGCCTCACGCACCCACGGGTGCTTTGCGAGGTTGATGCCGCACTCGGCCGTGTCGATCTGAAACAGTGTGTCACGTCGGAATCCGTTGCGTGCGAAAATGCCTAAACGCTCAGCATAAAATGCGGCCTTGCGCCCTGGTTTATTGCCCGAAAGTGCAATATTCCCATCGTTGCCCCGACGGTCGGCCACAAGCATGCGGGCATCGACACCAGCAGAGCGTAAAGCATGCATTAGGCGCACGGTCACTACTGCTGCGCCGCCTATTGTGTCGCTCCGGTTGATAAGCACCACTTTCATAGCCATAACATTTTTTGGTAATGCACTAAATCAAATCAAAATCATGAAGAATCTCCTCGACGTCGAAACGCGACATAGAGCGAGTCTCGGCAAGTCGGCGTGCCAATTCGGCTATTGCCTGATGCACCGATGAGTTGGAAAATACCTTCACCAAATGTGAGAAATCGGTGTCGAAAAGAGACTCCACCTCATCAGATTCAAGCTGACAACTGTCGTTTCCCTCGGTGCGGGCGGCCTCAAGCAATTGCTGGCGCAACTTGCGGTTGACATACCCGTGATCGAGCACCATCTTCCTGCAAATTGCATCGGCAAGCACCAGCCCCACCGACACCCTATAGTTGGAACACAGCTGCTTCCACGATGCCTTTGCCGGCACACGCGGGTTGCCGGTAAAGAAAAAGTCGGGAGTAAATCTTATGCAGTCAAGGCCATCGGCATCGATGGTGATGCTCGCGTAGTGGTCACCCATCTCAAACACCGACAGGCCCAATGCCATGCCGGCCACGCCATAACTTTTGTCTTCCTCGCTTCTGTATTTCATTTTTTGCGTTTGTCTCGTTTTTTCAGTCAAGTATCCGGCTGGCAGCCGTTACTCTAATTGTCATTTACGGCCGAAGTCGGCAGGAATCTCTCCCCATTTTTCTGTTTGCCATTTGAGTATGGGGTTTGAGTAAGTGTGCGTGGCAAGCCAGCGCTCAGCCCGACTCACCACATCAAACAAGCGCGCATTAGCATCCGTGCGGGTAAGCTTTGTGCGGCATTTACCGGCACGCACCCACAACTGCCCCACCTTGCTGTCGCTGTAAATGGGCACGCTGGTTCGGCCAGCCTTTTGGAGCATAGCCAGAGCATGAACTATGGCAAGAAACTCGCCCACGTTGTTGGTGCCTTGAGCAAACGGCCCTACCCTGAAAAGCTCGATTCCGCTTTTCACGTCCACACCGCGGTATTCCATGTTACCCGGGTTACCGCTACAGGCGGCATCGACGGCGATACTGTCGGTTACTATTTCAGGGATGGCATCGTAGTTGACATGACCGGCCGTGGGGGCGTTGGCTATTGCACGTATTATGCCCATATCGCTGTCCCCTGCCCGATAGGCGTTAATGGCGGCCAATTGGTTGGGGAAAGCCTTATATCTCGCGCCTGGAAATTCCTTGACACGAGCCTCGCACTCCTCCCACGAGTCGCACACGCCGGGTTCTCGGCCACGCCACACCACATACCATTTGCTTTTGCTTGCCATATTTGATTATTTTCCTGCTTCGGTTTTTAGATATTGCAAAAATACACAAAAACACCGAATTAAAGCGTCAATAGGTCCAAAACGCCACATCAACAACCGTTTTGCATACGTTTTTCCGGCTTTGCCTGCACTAAGACATCGCCAGTGGCAGATTGTTTCGCAGCTGAATTTTGAGTAAATTTGCCGAACAAAAAAAGACCCCCTTGTCAGAGAACAGATTATGAGCACTATTTTCCTATTGGGATACATGGGATGCGGCAAGACCACCCTGGGGCGAGCCCTGGCCGAGGTGGCCAACGTCGGTTTTCTCGATCTTGATGAGTATATTGAAGAGAAATACGGAACCACCATCACCGACCTTTTTGCCCGGATGGGCGAAAGCCGCTATCGCAAACTTGAGCGTGAGGCCCTTATCGAGGTAGCCTCTCGCCAAGGGGGCATCATCTCGACCGGCGGCGGCACTCCGTGCCATTTCGACAACATGGATATCATGAACCGCAACGGGCACACCATTTGGTTGCAGACTTCACCCGAGCGCTTGGCTTTGCGCCTGTGCTTGCCCGGCCAACGTCACAACAGGCCACTGATAGCCAATCTGAGCGATGACGAGGTGCTTCTTGCGGTTAAGAAGGCTCTTGCCTACCGTGAGCAATTCTATGGGCAGGCCCAATTGAAATTTGACTCAACCGACATTGAGACCGCTGAGCAAACCCGCATTACGGCGAAGTCGCTGTATGCCGTGCTGAAAGATGCTGACGCATTATAGCCACCCGGCTTTGCGATACCACTCTATGGCCTCATGCACGCCCTGCTCAAGCGAGTAGCGGGGTGTGAAACCAAAGTCCCGTTTGGCATCGCTTATGTCACACAGCCAGTTGCGTTGGCGCAGAATCTTATACTTGTCGCTGTTAAGGGTGCATGTCTTGAGCCTTATGCGGCTCCACCAGCCTGCCACAAAGCACACCATGCGCACCAGCCACAACGGGCATACGACCGGCAACACCAGACGCTTGTGGAGCTCACGGGCCACTATGGCACGAAACTCTCGCTGCGTGTAACTGCGGTCCTCGCTGATGAAATAAGCCTTACGCAACGGTCCCCGCTCAAGAGCGTCGCACACGGCGCTTGCCAGATCTTTCACATAAATGAAAGTAAGCATCTGCTTGCGGAACCCCACACTGAAGTCAAATCCCGCCTTTATGCTTTTCATCATCAGATAGTAGTCACGCTCGTGTGGGCCATACACCCCTGTACACCTGAAGATGGTATATGGAATCTCAGACTGCATTTGCAAGTAGGTCTCAGCCTTTAGTTTCGACACTCCGTAACGTGTGTTGGGTTGCGGCACGTCGGTACTCTTAAATGGCGTGTAGTTGCGGTCATCGCCCTGCCCCATGACACTGAGGCTGCTCATCAGCAGAAACACGTCGGGCACGGCTCCCGTTTCGCCAAGTGCCTGCAGAAGCGAGCGCATATAGCCACAGTTGATGCGGTCGAAGTCCATATAGTTGGCCGCCTTTGTGGCACCGAGGTTGTGCACCACATAATCCCACCGGCCATTGGCGTCAACCACATTCTGCAAGGAAGCCTTAAGCGAGTTGTAGTCGGTGAAGTCAAGCTCGATGAAGCGTATGCGCTCATCGGTGAGAAACTCACGGTTAGTGGTGCTGCGTACGGCAGCCCACGTCTCAT
>CAVIEK010000025.1:0-10456 GCA_963641805.1 Bacteroides fragilis | reverse complement strand
TCATAGCCGCGGCTGAGCGCTTCAGCCACCAGATAGCCGCCAATGAATCCGCCCGCACCCGTAATAAGTATCTTTTTCACTTGTTATCGATTTTTTCGTTCCATTACTTTTATCACGCGCTGCACCACCATCTGCGGACTTATGCCTGTGAGGCAATGATAGTCACGGAATCGGCACGGCTTTTGACCAAATACCGAACAGGGGCGGCACGGCAGATCGAGTTGCACAGCATCTTCAAGGCTCTGTCGCCATCCCATGAATCCACACCAGGGATGCGTGGCCCCCCACACCGTCACGGCAGGCAATCCCACAAGCGAGGCCAAGTGCATGTTGGCAGAGTCCATGGTGAGCATCACGTCGCACCGGCAAAGCAGGCCATACTCGTCGGCAAAGGAATGCTCTACGTCGGCAATTGATACTGTGTTGTGCCTGTGTCTCTCAGCTATTGGGCGCAGCATGCGCGCCTCATCGTCGCCGCCGCCCATCAAAAACAGGCGCACGCCGGGAAGCGATGCCAATGAATCTATGACGGTAGTCATCAACTCAAGAGGATACACCTTACCTGTGTGTTGCGAGAACGGCGCCACGGCTATCCAGCGCTCGCCGCGACGCTTTTCCCTTTGCGCCAGCAATCCCGGCACAAGGGGGCCATAGTCGGTGAGCGATGTGAAGTCGTCTTTACCGGGGGCAAGGCCCAAACCCGACAACACATCACGGTATCGACGGTGTGATGTGGCCAACTGGCAGTACATCCGTCCGGTGGTGAGGGCTTTTTTCTGGCGACGTCCCTTATCGATGCGCCGCACTGTCACTCCATGCAGCATCATATAGGCGTCAATCGCCCATGAGCGCATCACACTGTGCAGGTCGGCCACGTCGGTAATCCCGTAATCCTTTTTTAGTTTCGACGACAGGCGCCACATACCCCACAGTCCGCGGTATTCGTTCTTGACATCGACCGCCACCACGGTGAGGTTGGCGGGACGGTTGACCATAAGACGCGAAGCCGCCCCCTTGCGGGTGAGCATCACAAACCTCACATCGGAATTGGCGCGGCACACAGGGTATAGCACCGGCACGGCGATGGCTACATCACCGAGCGCCGAGAACCGTGTGACCAATACCGTGCGGCCGGTGGCTGCACCGTCATTTTTTACCATATAGCACCGGGTTGGTGTCGGGATCGTTATACATTTTCATCTGCCTATACACTTTCATGTATTTGCGGCCGGCGGCAATGTCGTCGAGCAGTTGCGCGATGGCCGTGCTCAGATCGGTGCGCTGCTCAAGCAGGACACCAAGTTTTGCACGACAGCGCTCCACATGCTCTGCCGAAGCATCGGTGCGCTCTGCCTCTTCGCGCATATGGTAGATTTTCAAGGCAAGGATACTCAATCGGTCAATGGCCCATGCCGGACTTTCGGTATTGATGGTGGCGTCGGCATTGGGCTTGACATCAGCATAAACGGTGCGGAAATAGGAATCGATTTTCTCAACGAGGTCAGTGCGGTCCTGATTCGACTTATCGATGCGGCGCTTGAGCGCCAATGCGGCCACGGGGTCGATTTGCGGATCGCGGATGATGTCCTCCAGGTGCCACTGCACGGTGTCAATCCAGTTCTTCACCATAAGGTCAGCCTCAATGGAGCCGTCGACATAGCGGTTTGTCATTTTTGCGTCCACATCGTCGGTGGTGTGATAGAGAGCCACAGTCGCATCGAATATCTCGTTGCATTTATCTACAAAGTTCATAATGTATCGTATAGTTTCTGTATGTATGATTCTATATTATGCAAAGATAGTATAAGCCTAGCGCAATAGCAAATCGGCAAAAAACCATTCGAAGCGCAACGGCCGGTGCTGCGCCAATGCTGCTTATAAAAAAATCAACCTTGACAAGCTGTTGCCTGCCAAGGTCATTTCAGTTGGTCGGGGTGAGAGGACTCGAACTTCCGACCTCCACGTCCCGAACGTGGCGCGCTAACCAACTGTGCTACACCCCGAATCCTTTTTTGCGGTGCAAATTTAGTAAATATCTTTCATATGGCGAAGAAAATTTGCCAAAAAACCGAAAACGACAATCTTTTTCTAACACAAAACAAGAATTATGACAACCGCGAGGTGAAAACCGTGGGATGCCTCAACGGCCTTACCACCCAACGCTAATAACAGCCTCACGGTACGGTGTCAGCCCTCAGTGTCATCTGGGCGCAGCATTTGTGAACCCAGCCGCAGTGTGCCACGCCCCACTTGGCTGTTGACCGAATCAATCACCTCGTCGAGACGGTGCTGGCGATGGTGCCTGTCTTGCTCATCATCCCACAAGCTGCGTAGCAAGTCGCGGTCGCGCATCACGCTTGTTATGGTCACACCGGCACGTTTGTATTTGTATCCGGGACGGAATATGGCCTCAAGCAGTTGCATGGCATAACCGGTAATCTCGGCCGATACGTTGGTTGGTGGACTGATGTGCATCGATATGGAATTGTTATATTGTGGCAAGTCGGTGCGGTAGTGGTTTGTGGCCACAAACACTGTCATTGCCCGTGCCAATGTGTGCTGTCGCCGCAATGTGGCCGCACAGTCGGCGGCAAAATTGCTCACCTCAGCTTTCAGCTGCACGGGGTCGGTTATCATTTGGGGGAACGTGCGGGTGTTGCTCACGCTTTTCGACGGCCCTTCTCTACGCATCGATATGCAATCCACACCGTTTAACTCACGATAAGTGTTCACAATGGGAGTAGGATAATGACCGCTTACCCACTCGATAGGCTTTGCGGCAAGATCGAGCGCCGTGACTATGCCTTGCGAGCGCAACCGTTCACGATAGCGCCGTCCCACACCCCACACATCGTCGATGGGTGTCAACTCAAGGGCCTTCAGGCGACGGTCGTCGGTGTCGATGATGCAACAGTGCCTGTAGGCGGGATATCGCTTTGCAAAGTGGCTGGCTATCTTGGCCAGTGTCTTGCTTGGTGCTATTCCTATGCTTACGGGGATTTTGACGCGTTCCTTTATTTTCATGTGCAGCTGCTCGCCCCACTGCTTAAGGTTGATGTTGACACCTGCCATGTCGGAGAAAGCCTCGTCGATTGAATACTGATACAGGTTGGGACACTCCTCACGCAACAGCGCCATCAGCTCGGCCGACACCTGCTTGTAGTAGTGGTGGTCGGCAGGCAGGGCAATGTATTGGCCAGGGGTAAAGCGCCCTTTCATCTTGAAATAAGGCTCTCCCATCAGTATCCCCAGTTGCTTCGCTTCGTTGCTTCGGGCAATAACCGCCGCTTCACCGGCACTGAGCACAATCACTGGCTTGCCCTCAAGCTCGGGGCTTCGACGCCGCTCACACGACACAAAGCAGTTGTCTACGTCGACAATCAGTATCATAAGATATTATTGACATTGTCGCTTGGAGCGCCACTTGGCAATCCCCCATGGCACAGTTATAGTGTATGGTCATTTGCGGCTGCGGGCCAGTGTATATAGCGCATAGGCGAGCACAACAACAAATGTGACAAGCGGCACACCCAGGGCGGCACGCATGCCAAAATTGTCGCCCACCCATCCCATGGCAAGCGGGCCTATCGCTCCACCCACCACACTCATCATCAGAATCGACGAAGCTGTCTCGGTAGCGCGACCGCTGAGCCCGCGTATCGACAGGGCGAATATTGTGGGGAACATTATGCTCTCAAACACATAGCACACAATCAGAGCCATTTTCGACAACACTCCCAGCGGCAGTATTGCCATCAGCACGGTGGACACAGTACCCACCGCGCACGCCATAAAGATGCGCTCTGTGCTTATGCGGCTCATTAGCAGGCCGCCCACCACACGACCGCCCATAAACAGCAGCAGGCCGCCCATTGAGAGAGCCACGGTGGCCTGGGTGGGGGTCATGAAGCCATCGTCGGTCATGAAATTGATGAAAAACGTGTTGATTGAGATCTCTGATATCTCATAGCTTATGAGAGCGGCAAAGCCAAAGAAGAATGCGAATCCCAATGTGCGCCCTTTGGTCTTTGGGCTGTCGGTCGAAGGCTCATCAAGAATGACTTCGGGCAGTTTGATGAACGTAAAGCAGATGGCCACAGCAAGCATGAGCACGGCCAGAACCGTGTAGGGGACGGCAATGCTCGCAGTGCCGCCATGTCCGGCTGAGTCACCGCCAAAGAAGAACAGGCCGCTCAGCAAGGCTCCCGCCACACAACCGAGCCCATTGAACGACTGCGCTATGTTGAGACGGCCGGCCGAGGTGCGCGGATCACCCAAAAGCGTCACATAAGGATTGGCCGCTGTCTCAAGCAACACCAGGCCACATCCGATCACAAACAATGGTGCCAGAATGTAATCAAACACCGCAAAGCTCACGGCAGGCATGAACAGGAACGACCCCACCGCAAACAGCAGCAGTCCCGTGATGACACCCACACGGGTGCCAAGACGACGAATCAGCAGTCCGGCAGGTAAAGCCCCGAGGAAATAAGCCATATAGACCACCGCTTGAATCAAGGCCGATTGGGTCTTGCTCACATGCAGTATGAGCTGATAGTGCTTGTTGAGCACATCAAGAATGGCGCGGGCGCCACCCCACAAGAAAAACAGTGATGTGATGAGGATGAAAGGCAGCACATATTGCTGAGCCACGAGGCGGATGCCGCCTCCAGTATTGGTTTGCTTGAGTTGAGCCATATTTTTGGTAGTGTTAAAAAAACATCTGTTATACAACTGGATGTGACGGCAAAATTACACAATTTCGACGGCTCAGGCACCATTTGCGCCCAAAATACGCCACACAAGTCACGGCTTATGCGTGTTTGGGCATTGCTGCAAGCGTGAATTTCGCTACGTTTGACTAACTTTGCCATGACAAAAGAACCCCAAAAAAGCAAAAAACGATATGAAGAAAATAGTTTTTGCCACCAACAATGCCCATAAGCTATCAGAATTGCGCCAGATAATGAGCGGAATATACGATGTGGTGGGACTCGCCGACATCGGTTGCCACGACGACATTCCCGAAACGGCATCTACCATCGAGGGCAATGCCCTAATCAAGGCACGCTACGTGTGGGAGCATTACCATACCGACTGCTTCAGCGACGACACAGGGCTAGAAATTGAGGCTTTGGGCGGGGAGCCCGGAGTGTACTCGGCACGCTATAGCGGACTACCGGTCGACAGTGAGCGCAATATCGACAAAGTGCTGGCGAAACTGCACGGCGAGGACAACCGCCGAGCACGATTCCGCACAGCCATTGTGCTGATTGCCGACGGCGAGACGCACACCTTTGAGGGCGAGGTTCGCGGCCGCATCCTCACCGAGCGCCATGGCACCGGCGGCTTCGGATACGACAGCATTTTCAAGCCCGACGAGGCTGACTGCTCTTTTGCCGAGATGGATGCCGCAGCGAAAAATGCCATCAGCCATCGCGGGCGCGCCGTGGAACGCCTGACTTCGTATCTGCGCTCGTGCAAGTGACGCCAGCTGCAATCAATGGACTGGCGTCTGCCATCTGTCAACTTTTTTGATTATCTTTGCAACATACTTTTAACAGACGCACAATCATGGACGTGAAGCAAACGATGAAAGATATCCTTATGGCCGAAAGCAAGGCCATTATGGAAATTCCCGTAACAGATGAGTATGAGAAGGCCGTAGGCCTCATAGTGGAACAAGTGAAGCAAAAAGGCGGCAAACTCGTGACCTCGGGCATGGGCAAATGCGGCCAGATTGCCGAAAACATCGCCACCACATTCTCATCGACCGGCATCCCTGCCGTTTTCCTGCACCCGAGCGAGGCGCAGCACGGCGACTTGGGGGTGCTGCAGCCTCACGATGTGATGCTCCTGCTCAGCAACTCGGGAAAGACCAATGAGATTGTGGCACTCGTCAGCCTAGCCAAGTCGTTATATCCGCAATTGAAGTTCATAGTAATCACCGGCAACGACCATAGTGCCCTTGCCAACCTTGCCGACATATGCCTCTATACAGGAGGCGCTCCTGAAGTATGCCCACTCGGACTCACACCCACCACGTCGACCACAATGATGACCGTGATGGGTGACGTGCTCGTGGTCAACACCATGCTTGCCACAGGCTTCTCGAAGGAGCAGTATGCGATGAGGCATCACGGCGGCTACCTTGGCGAGAAGAGCCGCAGCTGATATAATCAGCCCAAGAAGCACTTGTCTTTCACTGAAAAAAAACAGACTCACAATCACAACTTATCATATCGACACACATATGCGTAAAATCATAGCAATAGGCGAATCGGTACTCGACACGGTGTTCTGCGGCTCGCAACCATCGAGAACGTTTGTGGGCGGCCGCATTGCCAATGCGGTGGCTTCGCTCGGCGCCATAGGTCTACCCGCTTTTATGGTGAGCGAATGTGGCATGGACAATGTGGGCAACATCGTGGTCGATTTCTTTGAGAAGCACAATGTGGATGTGAAGTCGATCGACCGCTTCACAGAAGGCACTACCGCCTTTTCGGCAATATTCGAGAACGACGGCACACCTGCAGGCATTGTCAATTACGGGCAATATCCGGCCGACCGCTTCAACGTGGTGTGGCCGCGAATCGACGAGGGCGACATCGTGCTCATCGGCTCACTCTATGCCATCGACCTGCCGCAACACGAGAAGCTGTCGGAACTCGTGAGCTATGCGGCCGAGCGCAAGGCAATAATTGTATATCTGCCAGGCTTCCAGCACGGCATAAACTTCCGCATCACCCGCGTGATGCCAAACATACTGGAAAACCTCGAGATTGCCGACATCGTAATTGCGCACGACCGCGACATCAACGACATCTTCCCGGGCGAGGGCGGTGAGGTGGCTTTCAGGAACCACATAGAATTCTATTGTCCTAACTACATGCACATCAATCCCGATCTGAGCGTGTCGCTATTCTCTACCGGCAAGCGTCATGACGTGGCCGGCAGCGGAATCCCATGTGCCAACCTGCTCGGATGGCAAGCCGGGTTCACGGCAGGCGTGATTTTTGAGATTTGCAGGCAAAATGTAGACCGCGATGCCCTTAAAACACTCGACGACAGTGCATGGCAGGAAATCACAAAAACCGCATTCGACTTTGCCGCACACTGCGCAGCCCAACCGCTCAACTGCGTGACTGCCGACTATGCCGAACTGCACCGTGAGCAACTCTCTCAAGCCGAGAGCCAACGCCAGGCCAACGGATGACCGCCCCCTATCCACACACTGTGCGATCTGTTTAAATTGAATTATCTCTATAAAAAATATTCAAGGACTAAAACAATCAAGGAAAGGCAACAGCAATATGAAGGGACTGCTCATTGAGACATCTTTTCCGAAACTAAGCAACGACATCTCCATTGCCAAAGCCCAAATAGAGTCCAGTGGCGAGCTACCGCCGCTGCAAGGCCTTGCGCCCGACGTGGAACACGATATGCGGTTGTGGTATGTAGTGTATCTGATGCAGCACGACCGTGGCCGGGACGCGGCATTGACTATCGACAAATGCGTGTTTGGCGATACGGCAGCCTTGATGCCCCCCATGCACCTGGCTTGGCTTTGGCTGGCCAGAATGACGGTATTTGTGGCCGGAGCCGATTATATGCTTGCGCTTGGAGCGGCCGAAAACGCCCTTGGCGTGCTATCGCAGATAACCGGAAAAAAGAACGAGGACTTCCTTGCCATAGTGGCCTCTTTGCTATACAACCTGGCACAAGTGCACAGCTCACTCGGCGACAACAGTCGCGCCACCAAGGAACTGACCAAGGCCCAACGCCTGTTTGAGCGGCTGGCACACAAAAACGGACCCCGCTTCTCGGCAATGCTCCTGTATGCCGTTGAGGCAAGTGCCCACATATTCAAGTCACGCACCAAGCAGATGGAAGTGTTTGCCCACTACCAGCAGATGGCCGAAATCTACACATCCATGCTCGACCGAGCCGCCGATGCCGACAAGGCACGCTCAGCATTGCGCAACCTCATCCACACACTCAAGAAGGAGGGCGACATCATGCTTGAGACCGGCAACGGACGCAACGCAGTGAAGTTCTACACCAAAGCGCTCCGCTACCAAAAGAAACTCAGCGACTCAATGGGATATGAAGAACTCACACTCTCGATAGGGCTAGCCAAGGCACTGATGCGCCTGATCAACAGGCGGGCTGCTGCCGAGCAGCTACTGCACTCGCTGCAACCCCTTGCCCGCCGCCTCAATGCCAACGCCGAGATTATTGAGATTGAAAACCTCTTAAACAACAAAAATAAAAACTTTAACATTATGACTTTGCTAAAAAGCATTTTCACCGTTGCCATCCTGCTGGCAACCTCGCTGGGCGCCAATGCCCAACTCATCGTGGGACACCGTGGTTCGGTTTGGGGTGTCGAGAACACCGAAATGGCCTTCATCAACGGAGCCAACTCTGGCGCCTGGGGGCTTGAATGCGACATACACCAGACAAAAGACGGCGCATTCATAGTGTGCCACGACGGCAACATGAAGCGACTCAACGGACCGCAGACCGGCTTTACCAATATGAACGTGGACGAAGTGCTCAGCACCCCGCTTAAGCAAACACGCAAAGGCACCGTCTATGAGGGCCATCTGATGACGCTTGGCCAGTTCCTTGACCTGTGCAAAGAGCTCGACAAGGTGCCCGTAATCGAGATCAAGGCCGAAGAGTGTTTCTCGATTCATGCCAAGACTGGCGACAACGACACAATCAAAGAATGCTTCGACGGCGTGCCGATGCTCATGCACATCATCGACCAGAAAGGATTTACCGACAAAGCCGTCATCATCTCATTCATGCCTGGCGTTGTAGAGTATATTCACAACAAATACCCTAAATTCAAGGTTCAGGCTCTTGCCGGCGGCAAGGAAGACCCCATGAAGTGGCTCAAATGGTGCAAAGACCGTAAAATCGACCTCGACATCCACCACAAGCTCGTCGACGAGAAGCTCGTAAAAGGCATTCATGACGCAGGGCTCAAGATCAACGTGTGGACAGTCGACAATGTGAACGCTTTCAATAAGATGAAAGCCCTTGGCGTTGATTTCATCACTACAAATGTCAACTTTCCCGAGCCGGTGAGCCAAAGCAAATCCACTTCGATTTACTAATCCAAAAACTCCAACTCAATATGTCGACTGAATTAAGAAATAACGACTCGGGGGCATCGGTTGCCCTACCTCATGTCAATGGCCTTAAAGTGGGCGTTGTAGCCGCCGAATGGAACGCCGAGGTCACCGACGCACTTCTCAAGGGTGTCACCGACCGCATGAGACAACTGGGATACCCCGACGATGCCGTTGAGACACATCGGGTGCCCGGCACAGTGGAACTCACGTTCGGGGCAGCACACCTCGCACGCACCAGACGCTACGACGCGGTGATTATGATAGGCTGCGTGATAAGGGGCGGCACACCACACTTCGATTATGTGTGTGACAATGCCACACAAGGTTGCGCATACCTCAACGCCACAGGCACCACACCTGTAATATTCTGCGTGCTCACCACCGACGACCAGCAACAGGCTCTTGACCGTGCCGGAGGCGCTTTGTGTAACAAGGGCACAGAGGCAGCCGACGCCGCCATCCAGATGGCGGCTTTCGCCAAATCGGTAAAATAACCCTCAGGGCGTGCCACTTTTCCACCAAAGCATGGTGTGCATGCACAGAAACACTGTACAGTAACGGCATCCGCATTAGCTGGCATGCCGTTTTTTTTAGCGGAAAATGGTGGTAAGTGTTGGTGGATTGAAACATTTGCGTTAACTTTGCAGTCGCATTGGCGGGTATTAGCCAGTCATGCACGCGAAAGCGCGGTCCTATAGCTCAGTTGGTTAGAGCACCTGACTCATAATCAGGGAGTCCTTGGTTCAAGCCCGAGTGGGACCACACAAGAGCCCCGGATCCAAATGGATTCGGGGCTTCCCTTTTGTTTGTCAGAATGCAGTTGAGCATTCCATGCCAACGGCCTACACATCCTGTGCGAGCATCACGGTGTCTGGCAAAGTCCAAAGCCAAACATGACACATTTTGGATTTTAACATAATCCACACTACATAAAGGTGGACAATGAATGGTTGAGACCGGATTTTTTATGTACTTTTGTACATTGGAATAATTTTTTAAACTTAATAAACTCTTTAAAACCCACCACGAGTAGATGGATTACTCTATAGTCGATTTCTTGGCCTTGCTTGGAGCAGTGGGCCTTTTTCTCTACGGAATGAAAGTGATGAGTGAAGGACTGCAGAAAGCGGCAGGCAGCCGGTTACGCAGCATCCTGTCAGCAATGACCAAAAACCGGTTTACCGGTGTAGTCACAGGTATCCTTATCACAGCACTTATTCAAAGCTCATCGGCCTCTACCGTAATGGTAGTCAGTTTCGTCAATGCTGGTCTTATGTCGCTTGAGCAGTCGATGGCGGTAATAATGGGAG
>CAVIEK010000024.1:14804-23792 GCA_963641805.1 Bacteroides fragilis | reverse complement strand
ATTTACCCTTTGGGCCATCATTTTGCAAAATTAGCTGCATTTTCAATAATGATAAAAAAGCCATTCGCTATCGTCGGGTCAGAAACAGCTACATAAATTCACGACATTATTTTTCAGGAAACTCCTTGAGCTGAAAGCATATCCGATAAAGGGGACCACGCTCTCATGGAGGACCACGCTCTTGATACCGATTTTGAACATTCTGAATATACCGAATATGATACTTAAAGACCACGACTGATTCTACGCTACTATACTAAAACCTGTTATACATTTTGGCTACTAAAGTTACCGTTATCGTTCCGGTTTATAACGTGGAGCGATACATTGAGCGGTGCGTGCGTAGCTTGATGGAGCAGACTCTCGACGATGTGGAATACGTGTTTGTCGACGACTGCTCCACCGACGGCAGCATGCCGCTGCTGCAACGCACCATTGCCCACTACCCGCAGCGGCAGCCGGGCATAAAAATTGTGAGAAATGAGCGCAACGTGGGTTGCTCGCTGTCGCGCAAGGCTGGCGTGCGCATCGCCACTGGCGAATATATAATGCACTGCGACAGCGACGACTGGATGGAGCCCGACATGCTTGAGGCGCTCTACGCCAAGGCCAGCAGTGGCGACCTCGATATCGTGTGGTGCGACTTCTTTGAGGGGGATGACGGCCACGTGACAAGACAACTTAGCGGTGACACTCCGCGCGACCAGCTGCTGAAGGGGCTGCTGTGCCGCCGCAAGCGGAGCGAGGTTTGGAACCACATGGTGAGGCGGCGACTATGCCGAGCCGACATCACATATGCCGACGCTGGCGACAACATAGCCGAGGACTACCTGCTTATGTTTCAGTTGTTCTACTATGCCCGACGCTTCGGGAGCGTGGCAAGGCCGCTATATCACTACAGCCTGAAACCCACGTCGGTGTCGGTTCTCACCTCCAGCGACGGGCGCGACAAGTTCATAGCCCAATGGGCACAAGGAGTGAGAAACCTAAGAAAAATCGACGATTTCATTGCCAGCCACGGAGAGAGCAATGAGCTTGAACCGTGGTTCCGCCCATTGAAACTCGAGATAAAGAGCCAAATAGAGGGCGCACTTGACCACGCTGCCGACTGCCGGCTGTGGATCGACTGTTTTCCCGAAATCAACACCAAGCTGTGGACCATGCCGCAGGTGACACTGCTGCAGAAGGTGAAGGCCGCAACAATATTCATAAGATTATATCCGCTAATCCGCGCCGTGCTCAAGGCATGGCGTAACCGCCAACAGTGATGGACAGACCAAAGGTATCGGTGATTATCACCGTCTACAACGCCGAGCCCTATATTGAGCAGTGCGTGCGCAGCCTGATGGAGCAGACCCTCGACGATGTGGAATATATTTTCATCAACGACTGCTCCACCGACGGCAGCATGCCGCTGCTGCAACGCACCATTGCCCACTACCCACAGCGGCAGCCCGCCATAAAGATAGTAAGCAATGATCGCAACGAGGGCGTGGCACGATCACGCCTCACAGGTGTGAGGCACGCCACCGGCGACTACATAGTGCACTGCGACAGCGACGACTGGATGGACATTGACATGCTCGAGACCGCCTACAGCACCGCCACGGCACAGGATGCCGATGTGGTGCTCTACGACTTCGTGATCGAGGGCTCCGGGAGTGTGCCGGTGAGCCAGCCATGCGAGCTGAGCGGCACAGGGTTTGCCCGGGCGCTGCTCCTGGGGCAGCGGCAAGGAGCGCTTTGGAACCATTTGGTCAAAGCATGGCACTACAGACAGGCTGGCTTGGCGTGGCCCACCGCCTGCATGGCCGAGGACCTCACGCTTATGGTGCAGTTTGCACTGAGTGCCCAGCGCCTTTCCTGCGTGGCAAAACCGCTTTACCACTACCGCACGGTGGCCACGTCGGCCTCAAAAAGCGACACATGCGAAGCCCTGACGCGACAAGCCCGCGACATGGAGCAGAACATCAGGCTCATTGAGCCGCTGCTCGCGCGTCACCGCAGTCTGCGCCACTGCGTCACATTCCGCAAGTTTTTCACCAAGCGGTGGGTGTTGCCTGCGGTAACAAGCGCGGGCGACTGCCGCCTGTGGCTGAACCTCCACAGCGAAATCAACATAAAACTGCTGCTGTGCCCACTCATAGGAATGAAAGACAAGGTCACGGCACTGCTCGTGATGGCACGAGTCTACCCGGCGCTGAAACACCTGTTAAAAGCAAAACGATGAGAATAGCATATTGCATAGAAGGCTTCTATAACCATGGTGGCATGGAGCGCGTGGTGTCGGTCAAAGCCAACTGGCTTTCCGAGCATGGCCATGACGTGACCATAATTGTCGCTCTTCAGAAAGGATTGGCAACGGCATTCACTCTTGGCCGGTCTGTTACACTAGTTGATTTGCAGTGTGACATGCGTTTGAAATCGAGCTATAAAGGAAAACTGACACAGCACCTTAACCACAACACATACGACGTGGTGATATCCACTGGTGGCATTGAATCGCTGTTTTTGTGGAAGATTAAAGACCATAGTCACAAGATAGTTGAATTCCATTTCGCCTGGAACCGCTTTTTCGTGATGAGCGACAAACTTATGGGCAAGATAAAGGCCGTGTGGCAAACAGCGAGGCAACTTCGGTGCGCGTCCAAGTATGAGAGAGCCATTCTGCTCACGCACCGCGACGCCAAGTTCTACCGGCCATTCACAAGCAACACATCCGTGATACCTAACCCACTGACCATACAACCAGGACGCACTTCTGACTGCAAGAGCAAAAATGCGATAGCCATAGGGCGGCTTAACTACCAAAAGGGCTTTGATCTGCTTATACGCAGCTGGAAAATTGTTGCTGTCAAGCATCCTGACTGGAAACTGAGCATCTATGGTGACGGGGAGTTGCAAGAGGCCTTAAGCAATCTCATAGAAAAGGCCGGGTTATGCGGCACTGTGTCATTAATGGGATGCTCATCCCACATCGGAGGTAAAATCGCTGAAAGTTCAATCCACATCTGCTCGTCGCGCTCTGAGGGATTCTCTCTGGTCATCGCCGAGGCCTCGCTTTGCGGAGTGCCCACAGTGGCCTACGACTGCATTGCCGGCCCGGGCGAACTGATTGACGACGGGGTGAGCGGTGTGCTGGTGCGTCCCGTGGGCGACATCGAAGCCCTGGCCAGCGGTATATGCAGGCTCATAGAGGACGAGACACTGCGCAAGAGCATGTCGAAAGAGGCACAGGCAGTGGCGAGCCGCTTAGCTCTCGACAAGATAATGCACAAGTGGGAGCAACTCTTCTCCCACCTCACCCACACACAACCATGCGGATAGTTGAGGTTACTTTATTGACGCCTACGGCGGAGAACTATCGCGGGGCCACGGCACTTGGCTATCACTTGGCCAAGTACCGCAGCAGCGACATCGGGTTGCACATATTCACGTTCAACTACAATGGCGTGAGCCAGCAGCACATTGCAGCAATTGCCGACGAACTCAACTGCACCATCACCGTGGTGCCGCAACCGTGGTGGCTACAACGGGCCATAGGGTCGCTTGCAGTGCGCCTGATGATGCGCTACCCTGTGTTTCACTACATCACGCTGCCACGGCACACCATGCGGCAAATCGAGAGCCAGAACCCCGACGGAGTATGGATCAACGGCGAGGAACTGGGGCGCATAGCACGGCAGCTGAGTAGCCACCCTGTGGTGCACACGCTGCCCGACTGCGAGTCGCTGTACTACAGGCGCAGCCTGGAGCTGGGCGACAAGCTCGGTGCCGTGCGCCGCAGCCAGCAACTGCGCAACCGCGTGATGGAGCCTAAGTACCGCCGCATGGAGCGGCACCTGATGGGCGGTGACGGCGTGCGATACCATCTGGTGGGAGATGCCGACGCGCGCGAACTGCGCAGCATCAACGCAAAGGCCGACGCGCGGTTCATCCGCCACCCGCACTACGATGTGCAGCACCCGTTTAAGGAGATAAACTTCGGGCATAGCGGCAAGTTGCGCCTGCTGCTGGCGGGACAAAACAACCTCTACATGGCTCAGCGTGGGGCGCAGCTGACCGAAGCCCTGGCGGCCAACGCTAATGTTCTCGCTCCGCACTATGAGCTCACATTCCTGGGCCACGGCTGGGATGCTCTTGCACAGCGGCTCACCGAGGCCGGCTGGGACGTGAACGTGATAAGGTTTGCCCCCGATTATATTGAGGAAATATGCCGGCACGATGTTCAGCTCGTGCCAATAACCATAGGTACCGGCACCAAAGGCAAGGTGCTCGACGCGCTTGCCAACGGACTGCTAGTGATGGGCACACCTTACGCAATGGAAAACATTGCGGCGCGCCCTGGCTCGGAGTGCATCGAGTATGACGACGAGCAGACGGTGATCGACACACTCGCCGACATGGTGACGCGTCCCGAGCACTATGAGGCAATGGCACGTGCAGGGCGCGACGCGGTGTTGAGGCATCACGACCGCGGCACCATCGCCACCCAGTTTTTCTCGCTCTTCACTTGAGCACCGCTTGGCCAACCACTAATGGCTGTTGCTGAGGGGTGGGGCATTTTTGGACAGAAGAACATAAGGACAAAGGTCAGGGGCTGTGTTTGGGGGGCAAAAGAACATAAGGACAAAAATAGAGTAACCATTTAATGTTTGATTATGGATATTGAGCAACTGATCTCTGCTGTGATATCGGCAGCTTATGAAGTGCGGATCACTCTCGGCACGGGATTCCTTGAGAGCGTATATCAAAACGCGCTTATGACTGAGCTTGAGAGTCGGGGAATAAAAACCGAAAAAGAAACGCCTTTGGCGGTGAAGTACAAAGGGCACATCGTGGGTGACTTCCGTTGTGACATATTAGTTGACAATAGAATCATAATTGAGCTGAAAGCCGTCGGTCTGTTGCTGCCGGCGCATGAAGCACAATTAGTTAATTATCTTACTGCCACTGGCATTGACCATGGGCTTCTTATAAACTTTGGAGGAGTAAAACTTGAAGGTAAAGCGTAAATTCCGAACTTTTGCACCCAAGGGCTCGCTCCACCACTAATTTTTTCCATCCAACAGAATTCTATTTTTAGACAGAAGAACAGAAGTACAAAAGATTTGCCAATCAAATCCTGAGCATCTCAACAAGAACAGCCACCCGACCTTTGGCCCTCTGTTCTTCTGTCTAAAAAAAACGAAAATGCTGCTGTATTTTGCTTTGATGGCAATCCCGGTGATTGCCTACTTTGCCACACTCCACACCGGAGGCCGCTCCACGGCATTCTTGGGGCTATTTATGCTAGCGCTGGCACTGATAGTGGGCTGCGCCGACATGCTCGGCGGCTACGACCGCTACATCTATGCGGCGCTCTTCGACGACACCGCCCTGCTCATGCAGCGCGACGGCATGCTTGCCAGCGGCGCACTCATCAGCCTCTATCCCAAAGAGCTGGGCTACGACATGCTCAACGTGTTGATAGGCATGGTGACGATGAACCGCTACGTGTTTATCTTCATAGTCACGGTCGTGATCTACGCCCTGGTGTTTGCGTCGCTGCGCCGCTATGCAAGCAACTACCCCATGGCGCTGGTGATGTTTATGGGCCTGTGGTTTTTCTTCACATTCACCTACCTGCGCCAAGTGCTTGCCGCCTCGATAGCGTGGCTTGCCATCGATGCGGCCATCAACCGACGGCCCGTGGCTTTTTTCACCATTGTGGCAGTGGCATTCTCGTTTCACAACTCGGCCATCGTGTTTGCCCCGTTCTACTTCGTGCCACAACGCAAGTTCGATAGCAGCACGGTGATAATTGTGATGGTGCTGTGCGCCATTGTGGGAATGATTGGCCCGACCGACGCCCTATTCTCGCAATTCGGGTCGCTCTCGGGCAACGAGGCGCGCACCGAGGGCTACACCACCGAGGCCGAAGGCGGCGGCTTCCGCATCGACTATCTGATAGAGGCGGTGGTATTTCTCACCTACATGCTGCTGCGCTACGACGACATCGACGACGACGATGCCGAGCAGGTGACGCTGCTCAACATGGCGCTGGTGTTCTGCGCCATCCTACTCGTGTTCACCAAGAGCCTCAACGGCGGCCGCCTGAGCTGGTTCTACATGATGGGAGTGATATGCACCCTCACGCGCCTGGTCACCAGCAATAAGGTAATGAGCATCTATGGCACCAGTATGATGCTGCTCATGATGGCACTGTTCACGCGCATTCTGCTTGCTTGGGGATCATTAGGTACACTTTACCCCTACAAAAGCTTCTTTACCGACGGATACCGCCCAGGCGACAAGACCCACGAAGTGTATGAGTATGACCCGCGCTACGATGTCGACAAGTTCTATAAGTGATGAAAGTTGAGGGTTTACAGTTGAGGGTTGAGAGGGCTTTCGTTCTACACTTTTTTTGGGGGGGGCAATAATTCTAACAAACACGACGGATGAACGATTATATGTTTGGGGTTGAACGACTTCAAGCATTCATTACAGGCAGAAAACTTGTTAAAGCAATATATGAGTTTCCCGCTGCTGAAAGATTTGCTCTTGGTGACCAGATTAGACGCGCCTCAGTGTCTGCCAAACATAACCTGCTGTCAGGCCTTCGCGCATCGCTGAAGAAAAAATATGCCTAACCCAATCCCTAAACCTTCATCTCTCAAAAAGTACTCTAAACTTTCAACTCTCAACTCTAAACTGTAAACCCTCATCTCTAAACACTAATCTTTTGTTCTCCCGTCTAAAAATTCGGTAAAGATGATTAACTTGATTAGACATATAGGTTCTGTGATGCTCGACAAATTCAAGCGAGAGCCAAGCGTCATAAAACAGTATTATCACAACGACAGTCAACAAGCCCACTCAAATTGGAATGTGTTTATGGTTGATGGCAAAATGAACCATGGCGGCATGTTCGACAGACTGAAAGGTGTCATAACCGTTTACGCACTGAGCAAGGCACAAGGGCGTGAATTCAAGTTGCTGTTCACATTTCCGTTTGACCTGCAAAAATACTTAAGTCCAAACAATTATGACTGGACTGTCAATTCTGAAGACATCTGTTACAGCCATACCAGCAGTTCCCCTCTTATAGCATATGGCGAGTACCGCCATCCTGCCCGGCTGATGAAACGGAGAAAGCGAGAGACCCACTACTATTATGGCTTTGATTCACTTGATAATGTGAACAAGAAATATGGCACGGAGTATGAGTGGGGGGAACTTTACCGCGAGTTATTCAAGCCCACGCCATACTTGCAGCGCTACATAGACCACTATATGTCAGAAATTGGCAATGAATACGTGGCCGTACACCTAAGGCTGATGAATCTGCTTGGTGACAAAGTGGAAACCGTGGGCACGAACCTGACCCTTGACCCCAATGCGCAGCAGCGGCTCATAAAGGCATGCAGTGATAAAATTCAGACATTAGCAGTTGAAAAACGCGGGAAAAGGATTATGCTCTGCTCCGACAGCAACATTTTTGTTAAGCACATGCTATCACTTATGCCCGACTTGTTTGTGATACCAGGAGAAGTGAAACACATCGACACGGCAGGACGCACCGACGACAGCCAAAACGTAAAACTTTTTTTAGATTATTACTTAATAGCTGGAGCACAAAAGGTGTATAGCATCTATGGCACACCCGATCGTGACTATGCCGATGAGGAGCACGTGCCATGTGGTCTATATCCGAGTGCATTTCCAAAATATGCCGCAAAAATAGGCGACAAGCCATTTGAAAGAATAAAGCTATAGCCTTGATCTCCTTATTTAAATTTGGAGCTGAAAGTGTTTTGTGAAAATTCGGGGAGGCATTCATCTTTTGTTCTTATGTTCTTCTGTCTAAAAAACAAAAAACAGCCACCCGGCCTTTGGCCTTCTGTTCTTCTGTCTAAAAAAACGAAAACAGCCACACGGCCTTTGGCCCTCTGTTCTTCTGTCTAAAAAACAAAAAACAGCCACCCGGCTTTTGGCCTTCTGTTCTTCTGTCTAAAAAAAATCGATATGCTGATAACGGTTTTCACACCCACATATAACCGCGCACACTTGCTGGGCAGACTCTATGAGAGCCTGTGCGCACAGCGGTTCACCGACTTTGAGTGGGTAATAGTTGACGACGGGTCGACCGACGGCACGGCAAGCCTGGTGCAAGGCTTCATTGCCGAACGGCGCATCGACATAAAATATTACAGCCAGCGCAACGGCGGCAAGCACCGAGCCATCAACTACGGCGTAAGCCAGGCGAAGGGTGAATTGTTTTTCATCGTCGACAGCGACGACAGTCTGCCCGCCGACTCACTGCAATGCATAGCCGATGAATGGGCCAAGTGCGACAACAGTATGGGCGGTGTAGCGGGACTTGACACAACCCTTGATGGTAAAATGATAGGCGGCGGACTGCCTGTGGATGCCATTGAATGCAACTCGTTGGACATACGGTTTAGGCATCACGTCACTGGCGATATGGCCGAGGTGTTTAAGACAAGTGTCATGCAAGAATTTCCTTTCCCCGAAATTGAGGGAGAGAAATTCTGCCCCGAGGCACTGGTATGGAACCGCATTGCACAGAAATACAAGCTGCGCTACTTCAACAAGCCTATATACATCGCAGAATACCAGCCCGACGGGTTGACCGACCGCATAGTGCGCATACGCATGGAAAGCCCCATAGCGAGCACCACATATTATGCCGAGCTGCTTGCGTCCGACATCCCGTGGAAGCAGAAACTAAAAGCAGCCATCAACTACTGGCGATTTGCATTTTGCCTGAAACGATTCAGCGCCACAATTAAAATCCCCATGATTTGGACGGCATTAGAGCCTTTTGGTTATATTCTGCACCTTAAAGACGCTCAAATTCTATGATTACACTAACTCTTATCCTTGCTCTATTTGTATTACTAAACTCTCGCTCTAAAAGCATGGAATTTAGCAAAGAGCGCTGTATTCCATTAAGGGCTTTACTTCCACTCATTATCATAC
>CAVIEK010000024.1:0-14794 GCA_963641805.1 Bacteroides fragilis | reverse complement strand
AGCGACTTTAATCAAGCGGGGATGTTTGCCGTAGGCTTATTTTTCTTCATGTCGGGTTATGGATTAGAGCACAAGCGACAACGTGGGCACATTGTCCTTAAGGAACTGGCCACACGACTAAAAAAACTATTAACACCCTTGGTGATACCATGTTTGTTGTATTTGGGCCTGCTTTATGTCATCGACGGCACTATATTTCAGACAATTACAGCTAATATCAAAGATTATTGTATTGTCTTGCCATTCACTTGGTTTGTGCCAATTATTTGCTTCATATACGTCATTTTCTATGCCACATCAACGTTTATAAGCAATAGTTGGACTTTTCTCATTGCGGTCACTGCAGAAATCATTGTCTTTTCAATAACAAACACTGCGGTGTCCAATATTGCATATATCTCATTAAGTAATTTGGCTTTCCCGGCCGGAGTTCTATACAAACAGAATGAAAGTCGGATATTGAATCTGATGAGCCGCAAATCAGTCACGGCTATCGCAATTGTAATCATCATTACATTGACATTTTGCTTGACACATTTACATAATTACTTTATCCCTTTAGAAATTTTAATTTGGACTGTCGTTACCATTTGCTTATATTCAAGAGTTCAAATTAAGACAAACAAGGTTATAGTCTTTCTATCGAAAATAAGTTATGAGTTGTATTTATGCCAAGGCATCACATTTGCTTTAATAGGACAAGGTCCAGACAATCACAATTTACTCTTACACATACTGTTGTGTCTCTGTATGACAATTGCTATTGCTTACGTTTGCCACACGACGACACAAAAGCTAACCGCATTTATATTTAGGAAATGAGGATACTGCATGTGATCACGTCGATGGAGACGGGCGGGGCCGAGCACCTGATGGTGGACTTGCTGCCGCAGTTGCGGCAGCTGGGCTGCGAAGTGGAGTTGGCCCTGTTTGACGGGCACGACACACCGTTTAAGCGCGAGGTGGAAGCCGCCGGCATTGCCGTGCACTGCTTGGGCACCGGCACAGCCACCTATCACCCCGCAAGCGCATGGCGGCTCGCGCGGCTCTTGCGCCGCGGCGGCTATGACGTGGTGCACACCCACAACACCGCCTGCCAGCTCTATGCCCCCGTAGCCAAGGTGCTGAGCGGCAGCCGCGCGCGCCTGGTGACCACCGAGCACAGCGCCAACAACCGCCGCCGCTCGATCAAGGCGCTGCGACCCGTCGACAAGTGGATGTATGGGCAATATGACAGCATTGTGTGCATCAGCGACAAAACACAAGCCAACCTTGAGCAGCACATAGGCCACAAGCCGAGCATAACCACGATATACAACGGGGTCGACACATCAAAATTCATAAACCCCGTCAACAATATCTCCCACAACAGCCAGTATCTGGTGACAATGGTGGCAAGCATGAGTGCCGCCAAAGACCAGGACACGCTGGTGCGAGCCATTGCCAAGCTGCCCGAGGGCTACCGGCTGCGGCTGGTGGGCGACGGCCCGCGCCGAGCCGATATTGCGGCACTTGCCGAGAGCCTTGGCGTAGCCCACAGGGTGGAGATGACGGGCGTGTGCACCGATGTGCCGCGGCTGCTGCGCGAAAGCGACGTGGTGGCGCTGTCGAGCCACTGGGAGGGGCTGAGCCTGTCGAGCATCGAAGGCATGGCGAGCGGCCGGCCATTTGTGGCGAGCGACGTCGACGGCCTGCGCGAGATAGTGGGTGGCCACGGCGTGCTGGTGGCTGAGGGAGATGCCGACGGCTTCGCCCACGCCATCAGCGGCCTGTGCACCGCCCCTGCGCGCTACCGCGCTGTGGCCGAGGCGTGCCAGCGCAAAGCCCGCCAGTATGACATCAGCGTGATGGCCCGCAACTACCTTGCCCTTTACCAAAACCTCCTCACCCCCCACACATCATTGAGATGAGAAAAAAACTTTTCAGGCTGACTACCATCGACCTGTCGCTCGACAAATTGCTCGAGGGACAGTTGCGGCACCTCAATTCAACCTTTGATGTGACTGCGGTAGCAAGCGACACTGGTTTGCTGCAAAAAGTGGCCGACCGTGAGGGCATAAGGGTGATCAACGTGCCCATGAAGCGCAACATTGCGCCGTTGCACGACATTCGCAGCCTTTGGAGCCTATATAGCCTAATGCACCGGGAGCGCCCGCTGATAGTGCACTGCAACACGCCCAAGGGAAGCCTGCTGGGACTTATGGCCGCCCGGCTCGCCGGAGTGAAGCACCGGCTATATACCGTAACCGGACTCCGCTACCAAGGAGCGACCGGTCCATTGCGCACACTGCTGATGACAATGGAGCGGCTGGCATGCTTTTGCGCCACCCGCGTGATTCCTGAGGGCGAGGGAGTCAAAAAGACCCTTATCGCCGACCACATCACATCAAAGCCACTAAAGGTGATATACCACGGCAACATCAATGGCATCGACACCACACGGTTTGCCCCCGACAATACCGAGATTGCCACACCAAGCCTACCGTGGGACGATGACCGCCGCCACGCATGCACCTTTGTGTTCGTTGGCCGCATAGCCCGCGACAAAGGCGTTCATGAGTTGGTGACAGCCATGAAGAGCCTGCCCGACGTGAGGCTGATAATGGTAGGCAGTCACGACGAAACCGACCCGATTGATGCAGCCGACCGCAAATATTTGGACACATCGCCGCAAGTTGCCATGGTGGGTTGGCACGATGATGTGCGCCCCTACCTGAAAGCCGCCGACGCGCTCGTGTTTCCGTCATACAGGGAAGGTTTTCCCAATGTGCCCATGCAAGCAGGTGCCATGTGTAAGGCGAGCATCGTCACCAACATCAACGGTTGCAACGAGATTATAATCGACGGCAAGAACGGCAACATCATCGAGCCACACGATTCCGAAGCCCTCACACGCGCTATGGAGTGGTATGCCTCTCATCCCAACGAAATTGCAGAAATGGGATGCCAAGCACGCCTACTGATTAAAAGCCGTTATGAGCAGACCGACTTGTGGAACGCACTAACCGAAATGTATAATGCTTTATAAGGCTGCACACATAATCAGAGACCGATGCCCATTCCTGTGGTCGTGGCTGAACAAGGCAAACAGCCTACTGTTTGCCCTAAGGTATGCCCAACGCCTTAAACAGGTGCCGCACATCATCGAGAAAAACAGTTGTGCCCACCGCACAATCGAGTCCCTCTCGTCAGCCAACATCGACAAGGCCGTCCGCATGTTTGAGTCTCAACCAGAGTCGTGCTACGAATTCTTCAGACCACACGCATTTGACAGTGACACCATGCTTGGACTCTGCCGTGACAAGGCATTCCTTGCCTTTCTTGTTACCGACGGCAATGAAGCCGTAGGCTACTTCTTCTTGCGATGCTCATTCACGGGCAAGTGCTTCAGAGGCTATATGACCGACATCGGCCACCGCCGCACGGGCATAAACCGCATTATGGGATTGTGCTCAACCGATATTGCAACAGCGCTGGGCATACCCATGTATGGCTCGATATCACCACTCAACACAGCCTCAATGGCATCGGCTAAGGCAGTAAACGACATCAAGATAATCTCCACACTTGCAAATGGCGACTATTATGTGGAATACCGGCCCAAACAACAATCATGAAATATCTATTCGATAAATTGTTTTCAGCATTAGGATTGATCGCACTCAGCCCGGTAATGCTCACTGTGGCTGTGCTGATAAAGATGCGTATGCCCAATGGTCCGGTCATATTCAAGCAGAGACGTGTGGGGCAACACGGGCATCTGTTCACCATCTATAAATTCCGCACCATGGACAGCAAGCCACGGCAAGGGGTGTCGGTGGCGGCCTATGAGCAAAACCGCATCACGCCACTTGGAGCTAAGTTACGCAAATATAAGATCGACGAGTTGCCCGAGCTGTGGAATGTGCTCAAGGGCGACATGAGTTTCGTTGGTCCACGTCCCGATGTGCCGGGCTATGCCGACAGGCTGCAAGGCGACGACAGGGAAATGCTGCTGCTTAAGCCCGGCATCACCGGGCCATCGAGCCTTAAATACCGCAACGAGGAAGAGTTGCTGGCTAAAGTGGATAGTCCCTTGGAGTATAACGACAAGGTGATATTCCCCGACAAAGTGAGAATCAACAGATATTATCTGCACCACTACTCGTTTGTTGCCGACATCAAGATGATAATATGCACAGTGCTTGGCAAAAAAATGCTGTATAACGGAGAATATATTTAAAAAACAGATACTGGAATGCGAAAGCGAATTTACTTGTGCCTGGCTCACATGAGCGGCAACGAAATGAAGTATATACAAGAGGCATTCGACACCAACTGGGTGGTGCCGTTGGGACCGAACGTAAACGGTTTTGAGGACGATTTGAAGCAGTTCACCGGCGGAGAAAAGGAAGTGGTGGCTCTCTCGGCCGGCACAGCCGCCCTGCACCTGGCAATGCTTGCCTGCGGTGTGGGCAAGGGCGACGAGGTGATGGTGCAATCATTCACATTCTGCGCCTCGAGCCATCCCGCCACCTACCTGGGAGCGACACCGGTGTTTGTCGACTCGGAAAAAGACTCATGGAACATCGATCCCAAGCTGCTCGACGAGGCTATCGCCGACCGCATAGCAAAGACCGGCAAAAAACCCAAGGCAATAGTGCCGGTTGCCCTCTACGGCATGCCCTACCGCATCGATGAGATATTGAAAGTGGCCGACCGCCATGGTATTCCCGTGATTGAGGATGCAGCCGAGGGATTCGGCTCACGCTTCGACGGCCGCGTGCTCGGCACATACGGCAAATATGGGGTGATGTCGTTTAACGGCAACAAAATGATCACCACAAGCGGTGGCGGCGCACTCATCTGCCCCGATGCGGCAGCCAAGAGCGAAGTCATGTTCTATGCCACACAAGCCCGTGAGGCATACCCATATTACCAGCACGAGCACATAGGCTACAATTATCGTCTGAGCAACGTGTGCGCCGGCATCGGCCGTGGCCAGATGACCGTGGCCAACGAGCATATAGCCCACCATAAACATGTGCAGGGACTATACCGTGAGCTGTTGGGCGATATTGACGGAATCACACTACACGAGAATCCGAGCGACCGCTACGACAGCAACTTCTGGCTATGCACCGTCACACTCGACTCCGCGCTGAAAGTAAAAGGACAAGAGAACGCCTACAGCCACACCGTGCAAGGCGCAGTGGGTGGCGCGGCAGGAGTGACCCATGCAGTGACCGACAGCCACACAAGCCTTGAACCCAACGCCAACGTGGAGGCCATGCGCCTTGCCCTTGACGCAGCTCAAATCGAGAGCCGCCCGTTATGGAAGCCCATGCACTGCCAGCCGGTGTATGCCGCCAACCCGAGATATGTGAACGGGGTGAGCGAGAGTCTGTTCCGTTGCGGCTTGTGTTTGCCAAGCGGTCCATGCGTGACCGACGACGATGTGCGCTACATAGTCGACAACATCAAGCAAAACCTAATCTAAAAGGCTTCGGCAAAACAAGACGTGGGTAAACCGGCGACGGCCGGCTGCTTTTCGGGGCAGCCGGCCGTCGCTGTTTCTTTTGCGGTGCCGGGGAGCTTTGCTTTGCGATACCGGGGTCAAGCGGGGAGCAAGTTGGGACGGCGGCCTATGCTGTAATAGTTAAGGCCGGCGGCGTTGATTTCCTGCGCGTCATAGATGTTGCGCCCGTCTATCACCACGTTGCCACGCATGGCCTTTGCCACAACGGGCCACGACGGCACGCGGAACGTTTTCCACTCGGTGACCACCACAAGTGCGTCGGCATCGTTGACAGCGGCATACTTGTCGGTGGCATATTCGATGTTGGAGTTGTCACCAAGGCGGCGCTTGGCCTCGGATATGGCTATGGGGTCGAACGCGGTGACCGTGCAGCCAGCCTCAAGCAGCGAGTGGATGAGGATGAGCGACGGAGCCTCGCGCATGTCGTCGGTCTCAGGCTTGAACGAGAGCCCCCACACGGCAATGCGCTTGCCCTTGAGAGCCTCAGCCGAACCGAAATGTGCCACCAACTTCTGGAATAGAGTGTGCTTCTGGCGGTCGTTTACGGCCTCGACGGCCTCGACCACGTGCATCTGACATCCGTTTTCGCGCCCGGTGTGGATGAGAGCCTTCACGTCTTTCGGGAAACACGAGCCACCGTAGCCGCAGCCGGGGTACATGAACTTGGAGCCGATGCGCGTATCGCTTGTAATGCCGGCACGCACCATGCCCACGTCGGCACCCACGCGCTCGCACAGGTTGGCTATGTCGTTCATAAAGCTGATGCGTGTGGCAAGCATTGCGTTGGCTGCATATTTGGTCATCTCGGCGCTGGGCACATCCATAAAAATCACGCGGAAACTATTGAGCATAAACGGCTTGTATAGCCGCTCCATCAAGGCTCGTGCGCGTGGGGAGTCGGTGCCCACCACCACACGGTCGGGACTCATGAAGTCTTTAAGCGCCGCACCCTCCTTAAGGAATTCGGGATTCGACGCCACGTCGAAGGCGATGTCAACACCACGCTCGGCAAGCTCGCGGTCGATGGCGCGCCGCACCTTCTGCGCAGTGCCCACAGGCACAGTGCTTTTGGTTACCACAAGCACATAATTGTGCATATTGCGCCCGATGGTGCGTGCCACCTCGAGCACATAGTGGAGGTCGGCACTGCCGTCCTCGTCGGCTGGTGTCCCCACGGCCGTGAACACGATTTCCACGTCGTCGAGCACCTCGGTGAGGTCGGTGGTGAAATGCAGACGACCCTCCTTGACGTTGCGGTCGACCATTTCCTCGAGCCCAGGCTCATAGATGGGCATGATGCACTGCCTGAGTCGCTCGATCTTGCTTGCGTCGACGTCGACACAAGTCACATCGATGCCCGTCTCGGCGAAGCAAGTGCCGCTCACCAGGCCCACATATCCAGTTCCTACTATTGCTATTTTCATTGTTGTTGTCGTGTGTGTGTGAATAGAGTTTGAATGTAAAATCCGTTACCCCGCCAAAGTCATCGACGGGGCAACCGGGCGATATCAGTGACGGCGGCGGCGCAGCAGTCGTTTCTTCTTGTGGCCATTCTTGCCATCCTCTTCGCCGTATCCGTAACCGTATCCATAACCATATCCGTAACCGTATCCATAACCATATCCGTAACCGCCATAACCATAGCCATAGCGTTTTGAGCCCAACTTGATGTCGTTGAGCAAAATGGTTAGATTCTTTATCTTCTGCTCCTTGCTCATCTTGTCAAGTTCCTCAAGATAGCGGCGGTCGATGCGTCCGTCGCGCACGATATAGATGGTGAGGTCGGCATAACGGTTGATGAGCGAGGCATCGGCGATGATACCGAAAGGCACGGTATCGAGCAGCACATAGTCATACTCGCTCTTAAGCGTCTCTATCATCTGGCTGAAGCGGTCGCTCATAAGCAGATTGGTGGGATTAGGCGGTATGGCACCGATACTGATGAAGTCGAGGTTGTCGTGCAGCACGCCGCGGTTTATCACCCGGTGTATGTCGTCGACGGCACCCGAGAGGTAGGCACTGAGCCCTACACCCGAGTTCTCGACGCCCACATATTCCGAGAAGCGGCCCTTGCGCAGGTCGACATCGACGGCTATCACCCTCTTGCCGATGTGGGCACAGATGAGAGCCAGGTTGATGGCGATAAAGCTCTTGCCCTCGCCTGCCATAGTGGAAGTGAGCTGCATGACCACACCATGCCCCTGTCGTGGAGCCACCATATAGTCGAGGTTGCTGCGTATTATGCGGAAAGCCTCCGAGATGCGGTCGCGTCCGTCTTCGGTGACCACGATTTCCCGCTTGGTCTGGTCGCGTGTCTTGGCGGGGAGCTCGCCAATGATGGGTATGTCGCAGTTGTCCTCAATGTCGTGGCGCGAGTGCACCGCAGTGTCGAGCGAGTAGATCCAGAAGATGAGGAAGATGATGAAAGCTGGCAGGCACAAGCCGGCAAGCAGCCCCATAAGCATGATTTTCATCTCGTTGGGGGCAATGGGCGACGAGGCGCCGGTGGCATTCTCCACCACCTTGGCGTTGGGCTCGGTGATAGCGAGCTGCAGCGCGTTCTCCTCGCGCTTGTTGAGCAGGTAGAGATAGAGTTGCTCCTTGATTTTCTGCTGTCGGGTAACCTCGGTAATGGCCTTCTCCTGCGACGGCACGGCCTGCATGCCGCCGATGGCGCGGTTGCTCTCGGTCACGGCCCTCGACTGCTTCATGCTCAGGGTGCGTATGTAGCCGTTGATGGTGCGCATGATGTTGCTCTTCATCGCGCTGAGCGAGTTGTTGAGCTCCACCATCACGGGATTTTCCTTGCTCGAGGTGGCGGCTATTTTCTGGTAGCGCAGCATGGCTTCGTTATACTGGTTGATTTGGCTCTCGATACCGCTGTTCTCAAGGCCGGTGTTGCTTGGGATGAGGTCGGTACCGTGCATCGAAGCCAGGTGGTCGCGGATGTAGGTGGCGAGGCGCAGTTGCATGTCGGCATCCGACACGTTTTCCACATATTTCACGCCAGTCGACGGGTCGGCAAACATGGTTGCACCCGCCCCGGCCACTTTAAGTTCAGCAATGCGGCTGTCGACGCCGCTAAGGTCTTTCGACAGAGCCTCGATGCGGTCGGCAATAAAGTTCTCAGTGCTGCGTGCCACGCGGTTCTTGTCGCTGATTGCCTCCTGGTTGTAGGCTACGATGAGGGCGTTGAGCACATCGAGGCTCAAGTCGTGGTTGTCACAGGTGAGCGACAGATGCACCACATTGGATGCCTTGTCGGCTTTCTCGGCCGTGAGGTTGGCCACAAGCCGCTTGGCAATGGAGTGAGTGGTGTAGATGCGCACGATGGTCAGGAGTTCGGCCAGGTTGTCGGCATTGGCAAGCTTTTGTGTCTTTGTGATTGCCAGCGGACCATAGGGAGTGCTCACCTTGTTGCCGAAATGAGCTTTTTTCCACTGACCGCCGTTGATTTGGAACTCGAATTCGGTGGTGCTCTTGGGCTGCACGGTCACGGTGAAGTCTTCTTGAATGTCGTTGAGCGGGGTCACCTGCACAGGAGCCGACTTGTAGATGTTGACATCGCGCAGATACACGTGGCCGTAGTATTGCACGTTAAGCCCCAAATGCGCCACCACCGACTCCATCAGTTTGGTGGAGCGTAGCTTGAACATCTCATCGGGGATACCGTTGACACCGGTGTTGACACCGAGGTCGGAGAACACATGCGACTGGCTGCCTGTGGCCTGGCTCTCTTCGGTATTGACCAGAATATAGGCATCTGAGCTATAGACTTGCGTCTGCGTTTTGCCATAGAGGAATGCCAAGCATCCGCAGGCTATGACCGATATCACAAACCAATACCAATTGCGTGCGCAGGCGGCAAGATACGACCTAAGCGGTATGGTGGTCGACGACTTCTTGCGTTCCTGTCGTTTAGATTCTGATTTCTCTTGCATTTTCTATGCGATATTTTAAGAAAAAGATTAGTTTCCTGTAAGTTTCCGATATGTCTTGATTGATTTCGCCCTACCCCGCTTTGGAGCCTAAGCCCGTGTCGGGTGACACGCTCCCCGTGGGTGAGCCAGGCTTATGCCGTGCTTTCACTGGCGGTGCGGGAAAGAGAGACGGCGCATTTATTAAAACGTGCAAATTTAGCCAATTATTTCATTCCTCACATTATATTAAAAGCAAAATCTGCCGCAAGCCGCACCCATTCGGGCACGGCGAAGACCACTTAAGCCTCGGCGACCACCGGCTCGGCCTCGACCGTGCTGGATTCGACCATGCTGGATTCTATCTCGCTGTCGACTTCCTCGAAGCACGAGTGCATGCTCTTGTATTCGGGGACAAACCGCTTCATGGCATAAATCATGTCGTGCACCTGTCCTTTTTGCGCGAAGCCAACAATGCTGTCGATGCTGCGGCACACCTCGCCGAAATCGCCATAGGTGCGCACCTTGGCAATCATTATCTTGTCGTTGGATGTCGATGTCGTCTTCTCCTTGTCGTTGAGCAGCTCCTCATATAGTTTCTCGCCCGGACGAAGGCCCACTTCCTTGATCATGATGTCGATGTTGGGACGCAATCCGGCAAGCGATATCATGCGCTGAGCCAAGTCATAGATTCTCACCGGCTCGCCCATGTCGAAGATGTAAATCTCGCCGCCATGGCCCATGCATCCGGCCTCAAGCACCAGCGAGCATGCCTCGGGAATGGTCATGAAGTAACGGATGATGTCGCGGTGGGTCACTGTGACAGGACCGCCAGCCTCGATCTGGCGGCGGAAGAGCGGAATCACCGAGCCGTTGCTGCCCAGCACGTTGCCGAAACGGGTGGTAATGAACTGTGTGGCGTGGCCCTGGGGACGGGAATGGAGGCATAGCGACTGCACATAAATCTCGGCTATGCGCTTGGTGCATCCCATCACATTCGACGGGTTGACGGCCTTGTCAGTGGATATCATCACAAACTTGCGCACGCCATACTTGAGCGCGAGGTCAGCCATGTTGCGCGTGCCCTGCACGTTGACCATGACGGCCTCGGTAGGATTGATCTCCATCATAGGTACGTGCTTGTAGGCGGCGGCATGGAACACATAGTCGGGCCTGTAGGTGCTGAATGCCAGCTCCATACGGTCGTGGTTGGTAACATCCCCCATATAGAGCACCACATCGGCATCGGGCATGAGCGATTTCAGCTCAAGCGATATGTCGTGCATGGGAGTCTCGGCTTGGTCGACAAGCACAATGCGCGATGCCTTGTAGGCAACAAGCTGGCGCACTATCTCGCTACCTATCGAGCCGCAAGCCCCGCTCACAAGCACGCACGAGCCGTGTATGCAGTCGCGCACGCGAGTGTTGTTGAGCACGATGGGCTTGCGCCCGAGGAGTTCCTCGATTTGAATCGGCTTGATATGCTCCGAGAGGTCGGCTGTGGCGCTCTCGGTGGTCTCGGTGTTGTCAAACTCCTCCACCCTGTTGACCGACAGCATGGTGATGTGGTGCGACATAAAGTAGTCGGCAGCACCATTGTCGCGCATCCAATCGGAATGTTTTGAGTTGAAGAGGACGGCATAGACGGCATTCTCGACAAACACATTGGCGAGCGTCTCGCGGTTGAAGTCATACACCGGGAAGCCGTTGATCTTCTTTTTGGCAGTTCCGGGCGCATCCACATTGATCAGTCCCACCGGCTCATATTTGCCGTTGAGCTCGCTCTTGATGGCATTGGCAAGGTTAATGGAGTTGAGCGAGGTGCCAAGCACCATCACACGCTTGCGATTGGCGGTGCGGGCGGTGAGCAGTGTGTAGAAATGCTTTATCATGATGCGCTCTACCATCATCACGAAGAACGACAGCGCGCACACCATGACGATGCTGCGGAACGGAATCAACCTTATACCCGTGCAACTGAGAAAAACCGCGTTGCCTGCAAGCAGCACCACAAGCGACACAAGTTCGACCGATAGCAACCGACTTATGTCCTCGACTACCGACAGGCGAATCACGCACGCATAGCTCTTGAAATAGACCGACGCTCCAAGAAACACGAGCGCCACAACAGCCCAACCCGAGAAAAGGTGCAGCAAAGGCTCAACCTGATGGCTCGAGTAAATTGTCCCGAGCGACATCGAGGCAGCGCATGCCACCACAATCAGCATGTCTATAAGCAGTATAATCCACCGCGGCGCTGTGTGGTCGCGGAAAGCTCTGACGAGCCTATGACCTTTTATACGGTCGACAAATTTCACAAAAATTTCATTCATGTTATTATTCAGCGTTAATGCGCCCAAGCGACACCGATGTTCCCACATTCACGGTGTTTCCCGAAGCCTTTATACCACGTGCATCACAATTCGCCATTGTCACACTTGCGCCCTCCTGGCACGCGGCTTTTTATTCATACATTTTGTCTTTGGCATAATCACGTTTTAATGAAGTAATGTTTTCTTCTTGACCACAAATATTACCTGTCACCCAATAGTAGCACATATAGAAACTCCGGTTCTGCCGGGCAATCAAGCCCATCTCTATAGGGGTTCAACTAAAATCAAGATATAATTATCCAAGATGAGACTTGCTCCAATCCATATTCCGCATGACATGGCAAAACCAACGGCATAATCGCCATTACGCATTGTAAAGCAACGGGTTGTGTATACCCAACCATCGCCAGCCAGCCATTTTCGCGTCAAGTAAGTGAGTACTCAAATCAAAGTTAACGACAAAAATAGCACAAACACAGGGAAAAAACAAGTTCTCACCGAAAATTTGCGAAACATTTCACGGCCAAGAGTCCGAGAGAGGGCTATACTGCAAAAAGCAAGAACCGATGTGGGCAGCCATAGGCATGTACAATAATCGTGGCAATATGTGCATTATTATCTGTTTTTACTTATTAGAGCCAATAAAACGCCCTAAAATTGGTGCAATGAAATATTTTTTGATAATTTTGCACATAATTGGGCTTATAGTTATTGGCCGAGCCGCAACCAAGCACAAAGGCGGTAGCGCATTGTGACTCAAAGAGCAACAAGCTATATGCCGAGCTCCAGACCACCGCAGTTCGACCGATAGCACCCAAGCCGCAGCGACAAAAAATGTACACATTCAAGCCGCCACACGCTCAAAGCCCACAAAACTTATTGCCGACTTTTCTTGATATGAGAAACAGACTTCACATAATAGCCCTTGCATTGTGCACATCATGCGCCATGACACTCACGTCGTGCTTCAAAGACGAGCCACTGAACGCCGAGTGCGACATCGAGACCGTGACGGTGCACTGCCCCAATCCCGAGAACGTGTTCTTCAACCTCACCGACACTATGCAGAATGTGCTGAGTGCCGACAGTGTGGTCACATTCAGCGTGCGCAGCAATGCCGACATGAGCAAAGCCTCACTGCGGGTCACCACCACCGCCGGTGCCACCGTGACCGTGACCGACGGCAGCGGCCTGGAAGTGGGCAAGAGCGTGCGCTACCGCATCACATCGCAAGACGGCAACTGGAGCCGAAACTACACCATAAAGTTCGTTCCGGTGACACACACCGTGAGTGACACCATAAAATACGACTTCGAGCACTATGAACTTGAGCCGAAGAGCGGCGCCTATTACATTTGGCACAACGTGCTGCCCGACGGCTCGCTGGGCAACGACTGGTCAACCGGCAACCCAGGATTCCAAATAAGCCGCAGTTCGGCAAAGCCCGACGAATACCCCACCATGCCACTGGCAGCAGGCTACGACGGCGCAGCCATAAAGCTCGTGACACGCGACACAGGCCCATTCGGCATAATGGCCAATATGCGCCTCGCCGCAGGCAACTTCTTCTTGGGCACGTTCGACCTCAGCTATGCCCTTCACGATGCGATGAAGGCCACACGCTTCGGTGTGATATTCGACAAGAAGCCCATCACGTTCACCGGATATTTCCAATACAAGCCAGGCGAGAAATTCCAGGATCGTTCCGGCAAGGAAGTGGCCGGCCGGGTCGACAAGGGATCGATATATGCCGTGCTCTACCGCAACCACGACTCGCAGGGCAACGTCGTGATGCTCAACGGCAGCGACGTGCTCACCAGCAGCCAAATAGTGGCCCTGGCACAAGTGCCTGACGTGACAACCACCGACGGGTGGACCCGCTTTGAGATCCCGTTTGACTACCACGAGGGCATCGACAACACCCTGCTTGCCAACCGCGGCTACAGCCTGGCCGTGGTATTCTCGTCGAGCAGCGAGGGCGCCACATTTGAAGGCGCCGTCAACAGTGAGCTCTTAGTGGATAAAGTGAGGGTCATCTGCGCCACTGAGGAATAGCAAATCAACCGAGAGACGACAACGACAATCATTATCGCAAACCAGCACACAATGAAGACAAAGATGTCAGCAATAAGAAGACTCATCATATCAGCGGCTGCGGCGATGGCCACAGCCACATCGTGGGCCCAACTGGGCCTCGACGATGTGCAGTTCAGCGGACACTTAGGCTACGCCATAGGCGGGACGGCCCCATTAGGAATGCCGGCCTCAATACGCTCGCTCAACAGCTACAAGCTCAAGCCCAACCTGTCGGCCGGATTCAGCGCCTACAAGCCCATCGAGGGCCGTTGGGGCGCAATCATAGGCGTGCAACTCGAGAACAAGGGCATGGAGACCGATGCCACAGTCAAGAACTACAAGATGGAGATTACCCGCGGCAGTGAGACACTGAGCGGTGTGTTCACCGGCAAAGTGGTGACCAAAGTGCGCGAGTGGATGTTCACAGTACCGGTGCTTGCGGCTTGCGACCTCGGCAGCCGCGTGCGTGTGAAGGCAGGCCCTTACGTGTCGTTCATCTCGTCGAATGAGTTCAGCGGCTATGCCTACGACGGTTATCTGCGCGTGGGCGACCCCACAGGCACAAAGGTGGAGCTCGGCAATGAGGAAGGACAACGCGGCGACTACGACTTCAGCAACGATATGCGCCGCATGCAATACGGCATCATGGTGGGTGCCGACGTAAAGCTCACCAAGCGGTTCGGCGTGTATGCCGACCTGGAGTGGGGGCTCTCGAGCATCCACAAGAGCTACTTCAAGACCATCGAGCAAAGGCTCTACCCCATTTTTGGCGTGGTGGGCATCACCTACAGCATCCACAGCCACGACAAGAAAAAGGATTAATCACGACAAAAAGGAAAAAACAACTATAGAATTTTTTTATTCAAAAAAGGAAGAAAACGATGAAGAAAATCTCTACACTTTTGGCCATAGCTATCCTGGCACTCCAAGGCCAGGCCAAGGTATATAAC
>CAVIEK010000023.1:8426-23801 GCA_963641805.1 Bacteroides fragilis | reverse complement strand
CTTGAAGAAAGCCGCCAAAGAGGGTCATTTAACTGAAATTAAAACATTAGCAAAGTAAAATTAGATTATGTCAAAGAAAGCAAAAGGTGATCGCGTTCAGGTTATTCTCGAATGCACTGAGCAAAAGGCCAGCGGTGTGCCCGGAATGTCACGTTATATAACCACTAAAAACCGCAAGAACACTCCCGACCGTCTGGAGTTGAAGAAATACAATCCATATTTGAAACGTATCACCGTACACAAGGAAATAAAATAATATTTTTGAACTATGGCAAAGAAAACAGTCGCAACCCTTCAAACTGGTGAAGGACGTACATTTAGCAAGGTCATTAAGATGGTGCGTTCACCCAAGACCGGTGCTTATGTGTTCGAAGAGAAAATGGTACCTAACGACAAGGTAGACGAATTGCTGAAATAATAAAGGCAAATTCGCATTCAAGATATAATAATGGCTTTGGACTGATATGATGTCCAAAGCCGTTTTTTTTGATGGTATGTGCAAATTACGCGCAAATGGCCTTCGCCCTTTGAACGGATTTTCTTAAATTTGTAGTTGATTTTGTGAATGACTGGCCTTTATGCAACCGTCATTTTCATTACCGAATTAGGCACAACGGTAGGTGCCAATGAATATTTTGGCCAACGTTGGGCTGAAAAACATGTGATTTACTTATGCTAAAAATAGCTATCGACAAGGCTAAAATTAATGATATGCCTCGTGTCACATTTCCCGGACAAGTGTATGTGATCGACAGTATGCTCAAGGTGAATGCGGCTGTGGCAGTGCTTCGCAAAAGCACAATTGTGGGGTTTGACAGCGAAACGCGGCCATCGTTCCGCAAAGGGCATCCCCACAAGGTGGCTTTAATTCAACTTTCAACTGAGGATGAATGCTTCCTTTTTCGCACCAACAAAATAGGCATACCGCTAAAACTGGCCGAATATCTGGCCGATGAGTCATGCCTGAAAATAGGGCTGTCCATTCACGACGATTTCAACCAAATCCATAAATTGAGCGAAGTCAAGCCATCAGGGTTTGTCGACTTGCAGAATATAGTGGGCAATTATGGCATTACCGACATCAGTCTGCAAAAGATTTATGCAATACTTTTTCAGCAAAAAATATCAAAGGGACAACGTCTTACCAATTGGGAGGCCGATACATTGACCGACGCGCAACAGCAATATGCCGCCATTGACGCATGGACGTGCATCCGCATCTATCGCTATCTCACCGAGGGGTGTTTTAATCCCGAAACCTCACCTTTTATAGTTAACGATGAAGAAACTCAGCAAGAATAATCCGATATGGTTGCCGGCTATGTTACTTGTGTATCTGGCGGTAATCGTAGTGTATAAGGGGTTGCCGCATCTTTATGCCGGTGAATATCTGCTATTCTACGGCGTGGTGGGCGGAAGCCTTCTTGTGATAATGCTTCTATATTTGTCGCTGCGTTATAAGCAACGGTTGCGTCAAAAGCGCGAAAATGAGCAATATGCGCATTATGATTCTGCCTATGAGAAATCTGAAAACAATGCCAACAACACGACGAAAATTGAACATCACGATAGCGCTCATTAATAAATAAGACAAACAACAAAAGCGTCCGTTTTTTATGCGGTGATGTGTGGGGTTTATTCCGCAACCTTTCCCATTAACTCGAATGGCAAGGCTTCGGTTATTGTCACATTATAGAATTCGCCCACCGACAGCGGTTTATCTTTGCCGATAAGCACCTCAGGGTCAACCTCTGGGGAGTCATACTGAGTGCGGCCTATATAGTAGTCATCGTCTTCGCGGTCTATAATCACACGAAGCGTTTTGCCCACTTTCCCGTCTTGAATCTCTTGCGAAATAGACTCTTGTAGATCCATTATGCGTTGTAGCCGCTCATCTTTAACCGTCTGAAGAATGCTATCGTCCAGATTCTTTGCTGCATAGGTGCCTGCTTCTTCGCTATAGGCAAATGCCCCCATGCGCTCAAATCGAGCCTCTCTTACAAAGTTCTCAAGTTCGGCAAATTCCTCTTCTCCTTCACCCGGAAATCCAACCATTAATGTTGTGCGCAGGTGAATGCCTGGTACTTCCTTCCTTATACGCCTGATTAGCGCAAGAGTATCTTCTTTGCCGATGTGCCGGCGCATATTGGTGAGAACCCTATCGCTTATATGTTGCAGGGCTATGTCGAGATATTTGCACACATTGGGATTGTGAGCCATCACAGGAAGCACCTCATATGGGAATTGTGCGGGATAGGCATAGTGCAGTCTAATCCATTCCACCCCGTCAATCTTAGCCATCCTGTCGATAAGCTCGGGTAGCATCATTTTACCATACAGGTCAAGACCATACGACGACAGGTCTTGGGCTATCACATTGAATTCCTTTACGCCCTTGGCCACAAGACTCCTCACCTCAGCCAACAAGTCATCGAGGGGTACCGACTTGTAGCGCCCAGTGATGAGCGGAATGGCACAAAAGGCGCAAAAGCGGTTGCAGCCTTCTGATATCTTCAAGTAGGCGTAGTGCTTGGGGGTGGTGAGGTGGCGTTCCGATGCGATGTCGTCGTGATACGACTTGCCTAAGTCTGCAAGCATCTCTTTCCAATTGAATTTGCCGTAGAATTTATCAACTTCAGGAATTTCCTCCATCAAGTCGTGCATGAACCGCTCAGCAAGGCAGCCCATCACAAACAGTTTATTGATTTTCCCTTGTTTTTTGGCTTCGCACAATTCAAGAATCGTGTTGATTGATTCCTCTTGGGCATCACGGATAAATCCGCATGTGTTAACCACCACTATTTCACCGTTCACTCTTGACGGATTGTGCTCTACGGTGTATCCGTTGGCTTGGAACTGCCTGATAAGATGCTCAGAGTCTACCAGGTTTTTTGAACATCCAAGCGATATGATGTCAACTTTGTTTTTACGCATTAAGTTATATGCTTTGGTGGTTATTTTCCGAACAACGACTTCACGAATTCCTCTTTGCGGAATATCTGAAGGTCTTCCATGCCTTCACCCAGTCCTATATATTTCACCGGAATCTTAAATTGGTCGCTGATGCCTATTACCACGCCGCCTTTGGCTGTACCATCGAGCTTGGTTATGGCAAGAGCGTTGACTTCTGTGGCAGCGACAAACTGTTTCGCTTGCTCAAAGGCATTTTGCCCTGTTGACCCGTCAAGCACCAGCAGAACTTCATTAGGGGCTTCGGGCAGCACTTTGCGCATCACATTTTTTATCTTTGTCAATTCGTTCATGAGACCTACGTTGTTGTGAAGACGGCCTGCAGTATCTATTATCACCACATCTGCTCCTTGAGCTTTGGCGCTCGATACGGCATCGTAAGCTACCGACGCTGGGTCTGTTCCCATCTTGTGCTTTATTACAGGCACATCCACGCGTTGTCCCCATATCTCCAACTGCTCGTCAGCAGCCGCACGATAGGTATCGGCCGCACCAAGCACCACCTTATTGCCGGCTTTTTTAAATTGGTAGGCCAATTTACCTATGGTTGTGGTCTTGCCCACACCATTCACTCCAACAACCATAATCACATATGGTTTCTTGTCGGAAGCAATGGTAAAGTCTTCTCGGTTGGCGTTGTCGTTATCGGCAAGTAGTTTGGTAATCTCATCGCACAACAACTCGTTAAGCTCGCTTGTGCCTACATATTTGTCACGAGCCACACGACTTTGAATGCGGTCAAGAATCTTTAGGGTGGTGTTCACGCCCACATCACTTGTGATAAACACCTCCTCCAGGTTATCAAGAACGTCGTCGTCGATGGTCGCCTTACCAGCCACAGCGTGTGCCAGTTTTGCAAACACTCCTTGTTTGGTCTTGTTAAGGCCCTTGTCGAGCGTTTCTTTTTTCTCTTTCGAGAAGAATTTGTTAAAAATTCCGAATGCCATGCTTTTGCGATTAGTTTATTTCTGCAAATTTACGAAATAATAACCTAAATATGGCGATTGTGAGCAAATATTGGCAACATTAAATGTTGAAGTTGAGAAGTTGAGAGAGAAACAAGCAAAGGCTGGCCAGGGGTCAGTTGCGGTGCAATCCTGCCTGTTTGAATCCGTTTTTCCTTATTTGTGACGGGGAGTGGCCACATTTATTCTTGAAGAATTTGCTGAATGTCTCTATGTCGGGGAACCCCAGCGTATATGCAATCTCCGAGACTTGGGCGTCACTGTATTTAAGCAAGTCAATAGCATCACGAAGCAGCAACCCGTGAATGAATTCCTTTACCGTCTTTAGGGCAAATCGCCTGACGATGCGTGCCAAATACACTGGTGTGATGCCAAGCCCGTTGGCATAAAACCTGGTTGAGTGCTCATTATGGTAATGTTTGGCTACCATGGCTATGAAATTGCGGTATATTGTTTCTTGATGGCTTGCGGTGCCATGGTTGTTGTGCTGGCTTAACAGGTCGCTGATATTCATTGCCGTTGCTTGCATCAGATGCGTCTTTATTTCTTCCTTATTGCTCAAATGCGACTGGTCAATGTCGGTTAACAGTTGTAACTCTTTTATTATAGTACCTGTGTCACAGTTTGCCGCTTTCAAAATGGGAACCATGTTTGTTATAAACCAATCGGCAATCACCTTGCACGATGGGTTATCTGTGAGTAACTTTTCTAGCAAATCAATGTCAACGGTTATGTAAATTGCCCGGAAGTCTTCTGAAACGTGTGCAACCTCAGTTAATTGCCGTGGCGACAAGGCAAGTATGTCGCCAGTCTCTATTATGTGGGGTTGACTGTTGATCATATAGTCGACACTTCCGCTTACAACCGATATAAATGAGAAAAAACCGAAATATGGCGTGCCTAAATTTGTATTAAGCAGATTGTCGCAGTTAATCGTAAATGTGTTTATCTCCGACCATTGCCCTCGTCCGGGGTCTAATAGCTTGCAGAAATAGGAGTGTGAGACCATTAGCTTAAGAATGTTTTCGCAAATTTACCAAGCAGTTTTGGTTTTGACAAACAATGACTGCATATTTTCCATAATACAGAGGCCAAATGTGCTTAATTTTGCAAACGAATAAATAAGGTTAACAATATGAGAAAGTTATTTTTGTTGATATTGGCAACATGTGCCATAATATGCTCTTCAGCGCAGAAAATCACGCTTCATGGCGCCGATGGCAGCAGTTTTAATGTAAAATTGAGGCGAACCCTTCCGGTTTCGGCCTCTAGAGTGAGATATCCAGGTTTTCACCCCGATACATTGTTGCTTAAGAAAGGTACAGTCCGCAGAGCAGGGAGCCTGCCCCTGCAGTGCGACATAAGAATGCTTCGGGATGTGGCAGTGAAATTGCGTGACGGTGTGACCATATACACCGATGTATTTCTCCCTGCGCAAGATGGGCGCTATCCAGCAATAATGGCTTGGAGTCCATACGGGAAAGAAGTTGGGGGACAGATGCTTGACGACGTTCCCCACCGTTCTGGGGTGTTTCAAAACATGACTTCTGGCCTTGAGAAGTTTGAGGGACCTGATCCGGCCTATTGGTGTGCTCGAGGCTATGTGGTAGTGAATCCCGACAAGCGCGGAGCTTACCTGTCGGAGGGCAACCTGTTGTATTGGGGGCATGACGATGCTCTCGATGCCGTTGACCTTATTGACTGGATCGGCCACCAAACGTGGAACAATCAAAAGGTGGGTATGGCGGGCAACTCATGGCTTACCGCATCGCAGTGGTTCATTGCCAGCGAACGTCCGAAATATCTTTCAGCAATAGCCCCGTGGGAAGGCTTCTCTGATCTTTTCCGTGACTCAAACCGCGGCGGCATTCCCATGCCAGAATTTGCCGAGATGATAGCTGAGACGTTCTCTTCGCAATATGGCTTACTTGAGGACCAACCCGCCATGCTTGCCTCGCAACCTTATTGGTGTAACTATTGGAAAGACAAGGCTCCCAACATTGAAAATATCAATATTCCCGCCTATGTGGTAGCAAGTTACACCAACGATGTGCACACTCATGGCACTTTCGACGCCTACCGCAGACTGAACGGTCCCAAGTGGCTGAGGGTTCACAACACCAACGAATGGCTTGATTTCTACACGCATCAAGACGACCTACTCAAATTCTTTGACCATTACCTCAAGGGCGTAGACAACGATTGGGAACAGACCCCTAAAGTGCGACTGAGTGTATTAAATCCAGGAGGGAAAGATGTGGTTGACCGTGTTGAAAATGAATGGCCATTGAAACGCACATCTTACGAGCGTCTATGGTTAAACGGTAAGGTGGGTGAACTGCAGAAACGCAAACCTACGAAGGAAATACGGCAAAGTTATAATGCCGACAGTGTTGGGCGCAACTCATTGCAGTATCGCATAAAAATGACAAAAACAGTTGAGATCACCGGCTACATGAAACTGCATCTTTGGGTTGCAGCCGAAGACTTCAACGACATGGACCTACAAGTGAGAGTCGAGAAACTAGACCATAATGGACAGCCAATCATAGGCATGACTGGCTCTTCGGTAGCGGCAACAGGATTTATGAGGGTGTCGATGCGCAAATTAGATCCCGCAAGGTCAAGCGAATCAGAGCCATATTATTTGTTTACCAAAGAAGCCGAGCAGAAGCTCGAGCCGGGAAAGGCTTATCCGGTAGAAATTCAGTTGTGGCCCATGGGAATGATTTTCGAAAAAGGTGAATATTTACAACTGACCGTTGGAGCCTATGAGCCTCCGGTTCCGCCATTGAAATTCGGTAGCGCTAAGATAACCATCCCAGCAGAAGGAATGACTTATGATCCTACCGACTCTGCCGTGGAATTAGTCACACTCGGAGGCAATGCCGACCAAGTAGACGACCCGGCTGAAGTGGTACAATCACCTATGCCCCACAACAATGGACGACATTCTATTCTGACCGGAGGTAAATATGACAGTTTTTTATATATACCTGTCATAAAGTGAAGTAAAATTAGATAGATAAACAATTAGTTTAATATTAAGGCAATGGCTGACCGACTCAATGTCACAACCATTGCCTTTTGTTTCGGCCATATGTTTCTGCTTAGAATCCAAAGGATATTGTTTGCCTTAATAACCGCGCTTTCTTCACAGATGGGGCCCAATACGGGTGGTATTGCACAATGCGTTTCTTGTTCGCGATCGCAATGCAATGAAAAGTCTAAGGCGCAAGAGGTTCCCTTTCTGAAGTGCGACTCGCAAGGTGCCACCAATTTTTTTAATGGGCTTGTAATACTAAATAAGCCAAGATTCTCGTTTATTTTATATTGATTGTTTTTCAGGCGGTGCACACACTGACGCACCGCACGTTTTCATAAATCAAAAACTTTAGCATTATGAAAGGTAAAATTTTAGTGGCTGGTGGCACAGGGTTTATTGGCTCGCATACCACAGTTGAGCTTCAAAACGCTGGTTACGATGTCGTTATTATCGACAATTTGTCGAACAGCAACACCGACGTGCTCAACGGCATTGAGAGCATCACCGGCAAGCGTCCGGTTTTCATCGAAGGCGACTGTTGTGACCTTGACACTATGAACAAACTGTTTGACGAAAATCCCGGCATCAATGGCATTATCGATTTTGCTGCAAGCAAAGCCGTAAATGAATCGGTGCACAAGCCCATATTATACTATCGCAACAATCTCAACATTCTCTTGAATCTACTCGACTTGATGCCAAAGCATAATGTGAAAGGACTTGTGTTCTCTTCGTCGTGCACAGTATATGGAGAGCCCGACACTAATCCTATTACAGAGTCAGCCCCCACTAAAAAGGCGACATCGCCTTATGGTGCCACAAAGCAGATTTCGGAAGACATAATCAAAGACGTCATCACATCGGGCGCGCCTATAAAAGCCGTCCTTTTAAGATATTTCAACCCCATCGGAGCCCACCCGAGCGCCGAAATAGGCGAATTGCCTAATGGCGTACCGCAAAACCTCGTTCCTTACATCACACAAACAGCTATCGGCATCCGCAAAGAGCTCAGCGTGTTCGGAGACGACTACCCCACTCCCGACGGTTCGTGCATAAGAGATTTCATCAACATTGTCGACCTGGCAAAAGCTCATGTCAAAGCAATAGAGCGCATGCTCAACGATAACAGTAACGAGCCTCTTGAGGTATTCAACATCGGCACCGGCAAAGGAGTATCGGTGCTTGAGTTGATTGATGTGTTTCAAAAGGCAACAGGAGTGAAGCTGCCCTATAAGATTGTAGGCCGCCGCGAAGGTGACATCGTGCAAATATGGGCCGATCCCACAAAGGCCAACACGGTTTTGGGATGGCAAGCAGAGGCAACTCTGGCCGACACGATGCTCAGCGCCTGGAACTGGCAAAAGAGACTGCGTGAGCGTGGAATAATGTGAAACGACACGGCATAAGGGCTAAACGGCCGGCTTCACCATTGACTGGAGAGCCGGCCGTTTCCCGTCTTGCAGCCGTCACCCATCACAAACAAACGACGGGCTTTTTTGGCAGTTAGTCGGCAAAATCGTAAATTTGCAAAAGAAACACTAAACACCGATTTCAGTTTATAATGAAGAATATAAGAAACTTTTGCATCATTGCCCATATCGACCATGGCAAGAGCACCCTTGCCGACCGCCTTCTTGAGTACACAAAAACGGTTGGGGGCAAGGAAATGCAGAATCAGGTCCTCGACGACATGGAGCTTGAACGCGAGCGCGGAATAACGATAAAGAGCCATGCAATACAGATGGATTACCCTCACAACGGCGAGAACTATACACTCAACCTGATTGACACCCCGGGACACGTCGACTTCAGCTACGAAGTGTCGCGGTCAATCGCCGCATGCGAGGGCGCTCTGCTTGTGGTCGACGCCACTCAAGGAGTGCAGGCCCAGACTATCTCAAACTTGTATATGGCCCTTGAGCATGATTTGGAGATTATCCCGGTAATCAACAAAATCGACATGGACAGTGCGCACCCCGATGAGGTTGAAGACGAAATCGTGGAGCTCATAGGATGCGACCCCGCCGACATAATCCGCGCAAGCGCCAAGACAGGAGAAGGCATACAAGAGATTCTTGATGCAATCGTCAACAGGCTGCCGGCTCCCCAAGGCAACACCGAGGCACCCCTTGAGGCTCTTATATTCGACTCGGTTTTCAATCCGTTCAGGGGCATCATCGTATATTTCAAAATCATCAACGGCACTCTCCATAAGGGCGACCTGGTGAAGTTTGTCAACACCGGCAAGGAATATAACGCCGACGAGGTGGGTGTGCTCAAGCTCCACTTGTCGCCACGCAATGAAATCAGTGCAGGCAATGTGGGATACATAATCTCGGGCATCAAAAACTCGGTCGAGGTGCGTGTGGGTGATACAATCACCCATGTGGAAAACCCTTGCGGCTCGGCCATCGAGGGGTTCCAAGAAGTGAAGCCTATGGTGTTTGCCGGTGTATATCCCATCGACCCCGAAGATTTCGAGAATCTGCGAGCCTCGCTCGAAAAACTGCAGCTCAACGATGCTGCATTGACATTCACGCCTGAGTCGTCGCTCGCGCTGGGATTCGGATTCAGATGCGGTTTCCTTGGTCTGCTGCACATGGAAATCGTGCAAGAGAGGCTCAGCAGGGAGTTCAACATGGAGGTGATAACCACCGTTCCCAACGTGTCGTATAAGGTATATGACAAAAAAGGCAACATGACCGAGGTGCACAATCCGGCCGGACTGCCCGACCCCACCATTATCGAAAGCATCGAGGAGCCTTATATCAACGCCTCGATTATCACACTGGCCGACTACATGGGTCCCATAATCACACTCTGCCTAAGCAAAAGAGGCATACTCACCAAGCAAGAATACATTTCGGGCAACCGTATGGAACTGCACTTCGACATCCCACTTGGCGAGATTGTGATTGACTTCTATGACAAACTCAAGAGCATATCAAAGGGATATGCCTCGTTTGACTACTACATAAGCTCATACCGCGAAGCCAAGCTCATCAAGCTCGACATACTGCTCAACGGTCAACCGGTCGATGCATTAAGCTCACTCACCCACGTCGACAATGCCGTGACTCTTGGCCGACGAATGTGCGAAAAGCTCAAGGAGCTTATTCCTCGCCAGCAATTCGACATTGCCATCCAGGCAGCAATCGGCGCAAAAATCATAGCACGAGAAACGGTGAAGGCCGTGCGCAAGGATGTGACCGCAAAATGCTATGGAGGCGATGTGAGCCGTAAGCGCAAACTGCTCGAAAAGCAAAAGGCAGGCAAGAAGCGAATGAAGCAGATAGGCACGGTGCAAGTGCCCCAAAAGGCATTCCTGGCAGTGCTGAAACTCGACTAACCTGACTTTTATTCAATTTCTCTTTCCGGTTGGAGGCGATTTCCCTATCTTTGCACAACGTGTTTTGCGCTACCGCCACAAATAGAGACGGCACACAACATACAGAAATTTCAAACAATTCATATCAACAACATCTACATAAATGTTAATCATAGGTATAGCGGGCGGCACTGGCTCAGGCAAGACCACAGTGGTACGCAAAATCATGGAGCGACTCCCCAAGGGAGAAGTCGGAATAATCTCTCAAGACTCCTATTACAAAGACTCAAGTCACGTACCCGTTGAGGACCGGCAAAAAATCAATTTCGACGAGCCCAAAGCCTTTGATTGGGATCTTTTACTCAAGCACCTAAAAATGCTTAAAAGCGGGATGCCGGTAGAGATGCCCACCTATTCCTATCTTACTTGCACCCGCCAGAAAGAGACGGAGCACATCGACCCGCATGAAGTGGTTTTGATCGAGGGCATTCTGGTTCTCAGCGACCCGCGCCTGCGCAAGATGATGGACATAAAGGTGTTTGTCGATGCAGATGCCGACGACAGGCTCGTGAGGGTAATAACCCGCGACTGCATCGAAAGGGGACGAACCCCACAAATGGTGATAGAGCGATATGAACGTGTGCTCAAGCCCATGCACATGCAGCACATTGAGCCGGCAAAACGCTATGCCGACCTAATCGTGCCCGAAGGCGGCCACAACGAGGTGGCCATCAACCTGCTGACCGACTATATTAAAGGCAGGCTCTTGAGCGGGAAAAAGAAATAACACACAGGACATCCAAATTTCTGAAAAAATCCGATTATGAAATTACAACTTCCGCACCTGCACACACCTGCAGCCAATAAGATTCTAAGCAGAATAGGCATGAAGGGAAAGTCGGGAACAGCTAAGTCGAGCACAACAAAGCATGTCGAGACCGAGGAAGACGTTGTTCGTCTTAACCAATTGGGTGATGCGGGAGAAATGGTGCTGAGTACCGAAAACCTGGTAAAGAAGTACAGCCAACGAACTGTTGCCAACCACGTGTCGATTGAAGTGCACCAAGGTGAGATTGTGGGATTGCTCGGTCCAAACGGTGCCGGCAAGACTACCACATTCTACATGACAACCGGGCTTATCACCCCTAATGAGGGCCATGTATACCTTAATGATGTCGACATCACGAAACTTCCCGTATACAAGCGTGCAAAGCTCGGAATCGGATACTTGCCACAAGAGGCGTCAGTATTCAGGAAACTCACGGTGGAGAACAACATCCGCACAATTCTTGAGATGACCGACACCACGCCTGAATACCAGCGCGACAAACTGGAAGAACTGATTGCAGAATTCAACCTGCAAAAGGTACGCCACAACTTAGGCGACCGGCTTTCGGGTGGAGAACGGCGGCGCACCGAAATAGCACGATGCCTTGCTATCAATCCGCGATTCATAATGCTTGACGAGCCATTTGCCGGTGTCGACCCTATCGCTGTGGAAGACATACAAAGCATCGTATATAGCCTTAAATCAAAAAACATAGGCATCCTCATTACCGACCACAATGCGCAAGAGACCTTAAGCATCACCGACAGGGCCTACTTGCTGTTTGAGGGAAAAATCCTCTTTCAGGGTACAAGTGAAGAACTCGCGGTGAATCCCATCGTCAGGGAAAAATACTTGGGACGCAACTTCATCTTCCGCCGGAAAAACTACGGCTCTACAAAATAACGGCCGTTGGCCCGTGCCACCGCCCTTGATACTTTCGGGCAAATCACCCTGGTTTTCACGGATTACTTCGGAACTCGTCCTCTAGAGACGCAACCATCCGAAACAAAGCCGACGGCCTCGGCGCAAACTCGATTTTGATTGCACTCTCAAACGCTTTTTCCAGCATTTTACTTAATTTTGCACTTGCTGTTGGACTCTACATTCATGACGATTTATATATACTTGGCCTTAGTGACGGAGGCTCTTGTTCCCGGCTCTGCAGGCCTACGGTTGCTACAATGATGAAGAAGCGACAAATAGAACTTTTGGCACCAGCCCGTGACAAGGCTGTGGCATTCGAGGCCATCAACCATGGCGCCGATGCCGTGTATATGGGTGCGGGACGCTTTGGCGCAAGATCGGCAGCGGGAAATTCTGTGGCCGACATTGCCGAGGTGTGTGCCTATGCCCATCGCTTCAATGTGAGGGTATACGTCACGGTCAACACAATAATCTACGATGACGAGCTTGACGGTGTTGAGGCTCTGCTATGGCAACTTTACCATGCTGGTGTGGATGCACTTATTGTGCAGGACATGGGCATCTTGAGGCTTAATCTGCCGCCAGTGGCCCTTCATGCGAGCACTCAATGTGATTTGCGCACTCCTGAGAAGGCCCGGTTCCTTAAGTCGGTTGGATTTACGCAACTTGTGCTTGCCCGCGAGCTCACGCTCGATGAGATATCCGCTATTGCGCACGAGGTGAAGGCTCCTCTCGAAGCTTTTGTGCACGGGGCATTGTGTGTGAGCTACAGTGGCCGTTGCCAAGCCAGTTATGCGATATGTGGGCGAAGTGCCAATAGGGGCGAATGCGCTCAGATATGCCGGTTAAAGTATGATTTGACCGATGCCGACGGCAACGTTTTGCTGAAAGGCAAACACTTGCTTTCGCTTCGTGACAACAACCAAAGCCGTAATTTGCGCCGCATGATTGATGCCGGGGTAAGGTCATTCAAGATCGAGGGACGCCTTAAGGATGCTTCTTATGTGAAAAATGTGGTTGCTCATTATCGTCGGGCGTTGGATGCCGTCATAGCCGACGACAACACACTCCAGAGGTCGTCGGCCGGATCGTGTGATTTGACGTTCACTCCTGATTTGCAGGTGGCTTTCAATCGTGGCTTCACCGACTATTTCCTAAACTGCCGCCACCATCCCGATGGCCATTCCATGGCATGCCCCGATTCGCCCAAGTCGATTGGTGAGCCTTTGGGTCAGGCCACATATAGTCGCGGAATTGAACTGAAAATCAACACCGACAAATCCCTTTCGAATGGCGACGGGCTAAGTTTTATTGATGCCAATGGAGAGATGGTGGGAATGCGTGTCAATAGGGTTGATCATGACCGCGTACTGCTTCGCGACAAGGTGTCTGTCGGTCACGGGACAATGATTTACCGCACCTTCAATAAAAGTTTCGACGATGTTCTCTCACGGCCGTCATCGGTTAGGAAGATTGCGGTTGATGTAAATTTAAGGATGGTCGATGGCATGCTTGTGGCCGACTGTACCGATGAGCGTGGCAACACTGTCACGCATTCGGCTTGTGTCGAGTCATCGGCAGCGCTTACTCCGCAGTCCGAAAGGCAGGTTTCGGTGTTGTCTAAAACAGGAGGTACCATATATGCCATGCGTCATGTGTCGGCTCTCGACCATGTGTTCATACCAAATTCTGCTCTTGCCTCTTTCCGCCGTGATTTACTCGATTTGCTCGACCATGCGCAAGTCATGAGCCGCGTGTGGCCGAAGGCAGGAAAGGAAAGACCCGAGGGCACATATCGGCCGAAACTTGACTATGCTGATAATGTGGCCAACCGTTTGGCTCGGGAATTCTATCTTGAGCATGGTGCGGTGGAGGTTGAGCCGGCAATGGAAACGTGGCCTGACAGGGCTGATGCCATTGGGCACACTGTGATGCACACACGCTATTGCCTCAGGCGCGAACTTGGCGCATGTCTTCAAGGTAAATCACGCAAGGCGTTGCCTTCCAGACTGATGCTTCGCTGTGGAGGCACTGTGATGGAAGTGGTGTGCAACTGCGCCAAATGCGAGATGCAGTTGGTGCTGAGAAAAAAATGATAAATGAAATGATGTGTCCCTAAATGACGGGGGGCGGCGTCAATGTGAATTTGTCGGCATCTCGCCATGCGGGGAATTTTGTCCTGAATTTCTCTATTTCGGCGGGCGACAGATCGGCGACCGCAAATGGCGACCGGTCGCTGCTTTGCGCTATGCATTTTCCCTTGTAGTCAAACACCATCGATGTGCCGTTGGCGTAATTGATTCCGTTGGCATCAATACCGCATCGGTTCACGCCACACACGTAACACTCGTTTTCGATGGCGCGTGCGGCAAGAAGTGTGCGCCAGGCGTTAATGCGCGCCATGGGCCAGTTGGCCACCACAAGCAGCACATCGTAGGCATTGTCCACATTGCGGCAAAACACGGGAAACCTCAAGTCGTAGCACACGATGAGCTTAATGTTCATTCCACGAAACCTCACAATCGGTGCGGCATCACGTCCACTGGCGTATACCTTGTCCTCGCCGCCAAAGGCGAATAGGTGGCTTTTGTCATAAAAGGTCTCATCGTCGTGTGGCTCAATAAAGAACCCTCTGTTGTAGAGCAGGCTTGCCGTGTGTGCAAGAAAACTGCCGGCAATAGCCACGCTGTGTCTGTCGGCAATCTGTTGCAGGCGGTGAATGGTGTCACCGGTATTCTTTTCGGCGAGTTGTGAGGCCATGTCACCATTGTCAACTAGCCCGGTCGAGAACATCTCGGGTAGTACCACCACATCAGTTCCGTCGGGCAGATTGGAAAAATAGCTCTCCACGCAGTCCATGTTGGCTGCTTTGTCGGCCCAAGCCACATTGTGCTCTATCAGAGTGACCCTTAAGTTTCGTGTAAGCATTTCATTATCGCTATTTAAGTTAAAGCCCTGTTGAGAACTTTTCGGGGAATTTGGCGCACCCGTGATTCTTGTAATATAGCTTTATTTGTTCCAAGTCGGCATCAATGTCGCCTGATGGCTTATACTCGCAGTCGATGCACACAGTGCGGTTAGGATAGTCAACATAAGCCAGTATTACAGGCACGTTGGCCTCTTTGGCGATATACAGGAATCCCTTGTGCCATTTTGCGTTAAGGCTTCGTGTGCCTTCGGGTGTGACCGCAATGGCAAGTTGCCGATGTGTGTTGAACGACTCGGTCACGGTGGCGCTGACGTTGGTGTGCCGGTGCTGTGCTACGGGCACTCCGCCTATTTTTCTCAAAAAAAAGCCCAAGGGGAAGACAAA
>CAVIEK010000023.1:0-8275 GCA_963641805.1 Bacteroides fragilis | reverse complement strand
AAAAAAGCCCAAGGGGAAGAAAAACCATGTGTCTTTCATCAGAAATCCGGCCTTCATTCCCTTTGAGCGTATGCAAAGTTCTCCCAGAATGAAATCCCAGTTGCTCGTGTGTGGCGCCACGCATATTATGCACTTTGGCGGCAGCTGCACATTGTTAGTGAATTTCCAACCGCGGGATTTTAATATCAGTCCTGCAAGATTCAATTTTAGGGTAGTTTTGGCGTCCTTTTCAGCAAGTGGTTGGCGTTATGCGTTCTTTGTCTTGGGGACAAGGGCATTCATAGCCTCTACTATTTTCTCGGTCTCTTTATGCATATATTCCGACAGTTCCTTCTCGGCTTTCTTGAAATAAGCGCGACGGGCATCTTTGTAGGCCTTGGCGGTTTCAAAGTCTTTGGGCTTCTTGTCGAATTTTGCAGCGATGCTGTTCACTGCCTCTTCTTGTAGCATGGCTATGTCAAGAATGATGTTGTCCCACTTCTCGATTTCGGTTCCTTCAATAGTCTCGCTGGCAAAGATGCATTCTCCTGCCATTTCACCGCATGCATAGCGGATAGCCTTTTTCAGTTGTCTTTTGTTAGCCATAATATTTGTTGTTAAATAAACGTTGTCGTGAGTTGCCCCTTGTGCGTGCATGGGGACACATTCACATTGCTAAATTACAAAAAATATCAATATGTTGCGGCCGCTTTGCCATTATTCTTCTGTCAATGCTTCTGCATTTTGCGGTGGCGGTGGCGGTTTTATGCTCCACTGGTGGTGCGGGCAACTGAAATATACCTATATTTGCAGCACACAAATTTTTTAACGTCCACATTCTTACAATGGCTTTTCACAATCAGTTGGGCTCGGCGGGAGAAACCGCGGCCAAGGAGTTTCTAATCAAGCAGGGGCTTACCATAAGGGAAACCAACTGGCGGCTCAACCGCCTTGAAATCGACATCGTGGCACAGTCACCCGGTCAAGTGCTTCACATCGTCGAGGTCAAGACGCGCTCGACCGATGCCCATTTCGACCCCATGCGGTCGGTCACGCGACAGAAGCAGCGCAACCTCGTGTGCGCGGCCAACGGATACATGCAATACTACAAGTTGCAGATGGCTGTGCAATATGATGTGATTATCCTTGTGGGCAACCCGTTGTCAGGATTCAGGCTGGAATACTATCCCAACGCCTTTTATCCCTCGCTTCGCACCTATCGTTAAATGCCGCTCTGTGGGGTTCACCGTGTGTGCAAGCGCATATATGTGACGTTGTTCGCAAGACCTTATTGTTGAATATTTTTATACTATTGGTTTTTTTCTATATAATTGTTTGTCTTGTTGAATAATTTCTGTAATTTTGTCTTAAAGAAAATAGTAAGGATGTGCTGACTTTATGCGAGTAAGCAACAAAATTAAAAGGCCGATTCCATTAAACATTTTGTCATACGGACTTTTGGGAAAATAGTAATTTGTTTCAAGAGAACTTTACAATCTGTAGCGAAATAATGGCAATCCCTGCTTGAGATGGGCTTGTGTGGCTTGTGTAATAATTCAGATAAACTCCCGCATACTTTTAGCGTTAATAATTTGATGCCATTAGGAGTTTATGGCACATAAAAGGCTTTAATAAATGAAAAACAATTACCTAAAAAGAGCTTTGCTAAGTTGCTTGGTTCTTTTGAATTTCATTATGGTCAATGCTGCCAGCGTCACCGGCCACACAAGTGGCAACTGGTGGCAAGCTGCAGGTTATGCGGGTCTTGGCAACCAGAATGAGTTGCTTGCGTTCGGCGAGTATACTCCAGCTTCTACCGAGGTGACGGTGAAATTCAAGTTGCAAGGAGAGTACGCCAAATTCGTGAATCGCGTTTGCCTATATGCGCGTAAGTACGACGAATCAACGACATCTAACAGCAGCCAAATCGCAAAGACGTTTGAGCAGCTATGGGACTACCGTGACCCAATTGGCAACACTGGTGCCGTGCTATTGTCCCAGACTACTACAATCACAGGTGACGAAATCACGCTCACCGGCAGCGGCCTTACTGCAGAAACGCAGTATGTGTTTTATGTGGCCGCTGACATCGCCAACAAAGTCAGCGAACTTCCAGCCATTAAGGGTAGTTCTAACAATTTCACCAGAATCGGTGCGCAAATTACCGAAATGAGTTCTGGTAGCGGGAAAGCTACATTAACTCAGAAATATTGTGCCGAAAATGGCAAGGCCAATGATAATGGCCTGCGTGTGCTTGTGCCCCAACTGAAAACGATGTATGCCCCTGGTGATTACTACTCGAAGTATTACCGCATTCCGGCTATTGTCACCGCTTCCGACGGCTCACTTGTGGCAGTGAGTGACGCACGCAAGCAGCACATCCACGACATCACCAACGATATCGATATGCTCTCGCGCCGTTCCAATGACAATGGCCAAACCTGGAGCAGCCCCATCACAATCGCCAAAGGCGATTCAGCTACGAAGACGATTGGTGGCGTGAGCATAATTGACTGTGCAAATTCCACTGGCTACGGTGACGCATCGCTCGCCGCACTACCAAACGGCGATTTGCTTTGCGCATTCATCCACGGCTATGGATTTGAGACAAATAAAGAAAGCCAACTTTCAGATAACAGCTATGTGGTAAGCCGTGACAACGGCCAAACTTGGGGTGAATCCAAATATATGTGCGACAAGGACGGCAACAAACTCAAACTTCTCACTGCGTATCGCGGCAATATTGCTCCAGGCAATATGTGCGTTGTCAAGAGTGGCCTATTGGCAGGTAAAGTGATTGCTTGCTACAGAACTGTTAGTACGACTGGGGGCACCAGCCATAAAGGCAATTATTTTGTAACCTATGATCCCAGTGAAGACTATTGGAATATTTTGTCAAGAAATGCCAATCAACAATATTCGTATAGTAATCAATACATTGACAGGTACTTCTTCTATCAAAATTCAGCAGCAAGCGGAAATGGAACTGACGATGAGGCTCAGCTGATTGAAATTGGAGAAAACACTTTCTTGATGTCAATACGTTCGGATGGAACGTATCAACGTGAATTTGCCATCATCACCTTGAAACAAGGCAACAATAGCAGTGTGTATTACACGCCAACCGCACTCGACAATTGTGGTATGGTGTTAAAGGAAAAAGCCAATGGTGCAATATGCGAGTACACCGCAATGCTTGACAATGCGGAAACTAAATACTTGATTCACACTGTCCCCACCACACAGGCACAGGCTACTAACGGTGCCAATAACACCACTCGCTCAGGTCTTTGCGTATATACCGTAAAGACTGAGGATGTTAAAAAAGGGTTTAAATGGGACAAAAGCCTTTGCATAAGCGACCCCGATGACGATCTTGACGAGACTGCACAATATAGCTCAATCACAGTCCAGCAAGACGGCACCATTGGCATTTTGTTAGAGGACTACCCACAGGTTATTCGTGTAGAACCAGGCGATATGGGCAAAATTAATGGCACAAACATTTGCTTAAGGTCGGGAGACTATCTTCTTCGCAGTCGTTACATGAATCTGCGCATTGAGGACATTCTGCCCGACGCAACGCCCATCGAAAAGGAAAGCCTGCTGCCTCCTATAATCACGCCTGTGTCACAGACCTATGACGTGAATGCGGCAGACACTTGGGGCGACATCACCATCAAGAACCCGAACCCCACTGGTGTGTCGAGCACAAACTACAACATTCAGGTGTTTGGCGCAAACAACAAATTGGTGAAAGAAATCACCGAGAACTGCACGTTCAGCGAAGACAGCTTAGTTTTGACATGGGACGGCAACATATTGGCAGAAGTTAAAGAAATGCTTGCCGCCGGCTACTCGGTGCGTGTAAACGCCAAGTGCTATGCCAATCAGGACAAACTGGATAAATACAGCTCACCATCAACTGCCACTTCGCAAATCTACTACTTCAAGCACCCGACGCACAAGGTGAAGATTGTGGCAATGCCATTTGCCAATAGCGGTGACCCCACTATCTCAATCGTAGGAAGTAGTGCCGAGAAAGACACCTGGCTCGTGGTGGGTGAGGGAGAGACAATCACCCTCTATGGCGGATATGGCAACGAACCGTTCCACTTTGAGTGCTTCAGTACAGATTCAACCGACAAATCAACATTTGATAAGCGATTCAATCCCACTAAAGTTACCAATAACCAGTATACGGTTACAATCGGTTCGGAGTATACAGGCGAGGAGATCACCTTCTACGCATGGTATAAGTCACCTGCAATAGGTGTGAAGACGCGTGTCAACACCAATTACTACAACAGCGAAGCCGACGACGCACAATGGATTGACGGCAAACTAACGTTGATTCACAAATACGAGTTCACAGATTGGTGCAAAAATACAAACTACATAAACACATATGACTGGGGAGGAACCGACATAAAGGCTCCTGCCGGTGTAGGCAAGCCTCAGTTCCCGTCATTTGTTGAAGGCACAGAGCTTAGCGAGTTGAGCTTTGCCGATGGCGAAGTGATGGATGCTAAGGCCGAAGAACTGTATTACCCTACCGGCGAGTCGAAATCTTATAAAGTATATGGCCTCGACCTCACAGCCCGCATTATGAGCGACACATCCACCGTGAACCAGTATAATGCGATTGTAATGGTGAAGCGTGGTGATGACTATATGACCGAAACCGACTTTTCGAAAAATGCCATAGCTAATGCCAATGTCCTAAAGGCTCCTGCAAAAGCAAGCGTCATGTCGAACTATTACTACTATGTGGTCAATGGTTATGCCCAGCCGTTTAGCAGCGATGGTGTGATTGCCAAGAATTCGCAAGGCGTTCACAGTTGGTGCTCTAAGGAACGCAACACTGTGCTCCCCGCTGTTTCCGACACTATGGTGTTCAAGGACGTCATTGATAAGACCAGCACTGAAACGCCAATCTATAATGTGGTGTTCTTTATTGTTAACAAGAACACATTACCAAGCATCAAGAACCTTGTTGATGGCAAGGACTATATCTTTAAGGTGGAACATCCTATTAATCCTAACGCTAGTAAGACAGGCATTGACGTGACGAAGGCAGCCAACGGGCTGCTGATAGTAGGCAAGCAAGGTAGTGCCACGTTTACAAGCAATGCTGAGCAGATGGTTCGCGTTTATAATGTGCTTGGCCAGCAAGTGGCATCATTCAATCTGAATGGCAGCCAAACCATAGCTCTCCCGCAGGGCGTGTATGTGGCCGGTGGCCAAAAGTTTATCGTGAAGTAACATCAATCGGGGTGAGCCCTGATTAAAATAATCCATATATAAAGTGGCGGAGCCGGCACCAAAAAGCGGCTCCGCCACCTTATTATGACCCACCTTTAATGTATGCTTTCCTATTTAAATTCTGTAACAAAAGGAGAGATCAGCTTTATAAAACAAAAGTCAACATCGACTAATATTAAATCTTCCCAAAGGGGCCATATAAATCATCAACCGCTATGCCATGCTTTTCTAGCACTTTATTTCGGAAGTCTGCCGATTGCTTATGTGAAAAGTGTTATATTTGCCATAGGAAGTAAAAGATGTGGTTCCCTATGCTAAGGTGGCATGTTCTACCCTTGCTTTATTTCATTATTCATATTTTCGTCAAACATATTGATACCACCAATGAGACTACTGAGTATTTTAGAAGACAACATCAACAACAAGCACATAAGCGAAATTGTCGACACACTGGCCGACGGCGGTATAATCATATATCCCACCGACACCATTTATGCGATTGGCTGCGACGCTCTCAACAAGCAATAGAGCGCATCTGCACACTAAAGTCGATGAAGTCGGCAAAGACCAATCTGTCGATAATATGCAGCGACCTGTCGGAGGTGGCGCATTATGCCAAAGTGAGCAACGAGCATTTCCGCATCATGAAAGAGAATCTGCCCGGGCCATTCACCTTCATCCTGCCGGCGCTGTCGAAGCTGCCAAAGGCATTCAAGGGAAGGCGCACTGTGGGAATCAGAATTCCACAGAATCCCATAGCCCTCGCAATAGAAAAGGCTTTGGGGCGTCCCATACTCACCACATCGGTCGAAGGACGTGATGCCGACTACACATGCGAGCCCGAGCTGATTGCAGAGCAATATGGCAACCAGGTGGACATTGTGGTTGACGGCGGACGAGGCGACACCGTGCCATCGACAATAATAGACTGCACCGGCCGTGAGATTGAGATAACGCGTGAAGGCAAAGGGGAACTCATATAATCCCGACAAAAGAGGATATAGACAGACAAAAAATAACCCTTATTATGAAAAAGACGCATATACTTATTGCCACCGCAAGCATTATGATGCTTTGGGCAGCCTCATCATGCCAACGCAAAGCCCCAACCACAAAGGCAGAACAGGCCGATACCACGTTGACGGTCACTGTGGCCGCCGACAGTTCCACGGCAAACGGAGCAACGGTGGTGACCATTATAGACTTCTATGCCACATGGTGTGGCCCGTGCAAACAGATAGCCCCCATCCTCAGCAACATCGAGAAGGAATATGGCGGACGAGTGAGACTGGTGCGTGTGGACGTTGACCTAGAGCCACAAAAGGCGGGACAATATGGAGTGGAAGCCGTGCCTACCCTGGTGTTTGAGTCGACAAACGGGAAAAAGGAAATAAGTGTTGGGCTAAAGTCGAAAGCGGAGCTGGAACAGACCATCAACGCATTGCTATGACAAGGCACACATAGCAACACAGCATGCCATAAATGCCAGTGAGCTGACCCCCTGTGACATCAGCAACCGACGCGAGCAAGCGATATGCGCACCCTCTTGCCCTTGATCTTCAACGACGACAGCTCACACAACGAAGCTGCGGCCTTCGCAGCCGGAACAGCCACAAGCGCATAATGGTCTTTCACATCAATATGCCCGACCTCAGCAGCAGTGACACTGCTGTTGTTGGCTATGAAGCCCACCAAGTCGCCACGTGATATTTTCTCCTTGCGACCTGCCATAAAGTAAAGCGTAGCCATCGACGGCTTGATGCACTGGCGCTGAGGCGATGCAGTGAGTGTCTTCTCGGCATCTACCGGGACAAAGCCAGGCAGTTGTTCCTCAGGACCAAGAATGACAAACACCTCACCGTGACGGTCGACACGGGCAGTGCGTCCGTTGCGGTGCTTGAGAACCTGCTCAGTCGACGGCAAGTGATAGTGCACAATGTATTGCACACCATCGATGTCGAGACCGCGCGCCCCAAGATCGGTTGTAACCATCACACAATATGAGCCATTGTTGAAAAGCGCCACAGCCTTCTCGCGCTCAATCTGCGTGAGAGCCCCATTATATACACCAGCCGAGATGCCGCAGCCGGCCAGATACTGCCCCACCCGCTGCGCGGCATCACGATAGTTGACAAAAACGATTGCCTTACCGTCGGGTAAATCGAGCAACAAATGGCGCAGCGTGGCAAGTTTGTCACGCTCTGGCGAGTGCACTGTCCACGACGTGAGCCTTTGGCTTAGCTCTTCCTCCCTGTCAAGAAAATTGACTTCATGCAGATGGTTGAGTGTGAGGTAATCGGGGAATTCATGAAGCACTGTGGCCGAAGTGAGGATGCGGCGTGACAAATTGGGCATGCGAGAGAGAAGGCGGCTCATCTCATCATCGAAACCAAGCTCAAGCGACTTGTCGAACTCGTCGAGCACGAGTAAACGCACATTGCGCAAATCGATATTGCCACGAGAGGCATGGTCGAGCAATCGGCCTGGGGTGGCCACCACTATTTCGGGAACCACACTCAGCGACTGCCTCTCATCGGCCACATCGTGCCCACCGCAGCAAAGCGTCACCTTAAGCCCGATAGCCATCGACCTAATCACCGAACACGACTGCACGGCTAGCTCACGCGACGGCACTATCACCACGACCTGCAACCTGCCCGGCACTGGATTGACGGCCTTAAGAACCGGTATGGCATATGCAATCGTCTTGCCCGATCCTGTGGGGGAATACACCACCAAGTCGCCACCCTCCGGCCATGTCTGGAGTACAGCCCGCTGCAAATCATTCAGTTCCGTAATGCCCATACGCTTGCTCATCACGTCTAAAATCACCTTTTCCTTCATTTCATTCAACAATTTTAGTAATCAAGATTGCAAAAGTAGCGATTTGCGCCTTATCCCACAACCCCACCCGGCAGCATCCACCCTCGCGGTGACGACACACTGCCCTTCTGTCGAAAAAACGCTTGCATTTTGCGGTATTTTCACAACAATACATTGATTACACCAGCAGGGCAATATTGTGTCAAAA
>CAVIEK010000022.1:0-24108 GCA_963641805.1 Bacteroides fragilis | reverse complement strand
GGTGCGTTAGTTCAGCTGGTTAGAATACATGCCTGTCACGCATGGGGTCACGGGTTCGAGTCCCGTACGCACCGCAATGGAGAGAGAAAAATTGAGCAATTGAGCGCAAGCCGATTGCTCATTTTTTTTGCGTCCAACCCATAATGCCGCCCAATATTTCAGACGGAATCCTTCTTGGCTGCCACACAACATGTCATTCAAGCCACTGCCACCGTGTTGCCTGGTGGCCACGATGAGCCGCCCCAGGAGCAAAGAGCCCGTGGCAATGTGGCGGCAAGAGTTTCGCGCTGAGCGATTTTTTACTAACTTTGCACATATTGGGCGCAGTGCCAGCTCAAAAGCACAACGCAGAAAGCAAGTCACAACGCCACACACTTCTTTTCACAACCGAGTAAAATGAATCGAATCGCTATAGCCATCAACCGCAGCTCATGGACACTGGCTGCAATAGCCATGGTCGCAATCATGCTTTCGGCCTGTGCCAACATAGGCACGCCTGAGGGCGGTCCGCGCGACTACATCCCGCCTCGTGTGATGAAGACATCGCCCATGAACGGCACCGTAAACTTCAATGGCAACAAGGTGGTGATCACCTTCGACGAGATTGTGCAACTGAAAGACCAGCAATCGAAAGTGGTGGTATCGCCGGCCCAAAAGAGCCAGCCTACAATAAGGAACACAGGGAGCAAAATCACAATTGAGTTCCGCGACACGCTCAAGCCCAACACCACATATGTGATCGACTTCACCAATTCAATCGAAGACAACAACGAGGGAAACGTGCTCGACGGCTATAGCTACGCCTTCTCGACCGGCAGCGAGATTGACTCGATGCAAATATCGGGAATGGTGCTTAGAGCAAGCGACCTTGAGCCAATGCAGCACGTGTTGGTGGGCATCCACAGCAACTTGAGCGACTCCGCATTTGCCACCACACCATTTGAGCGCATTTGCCGCACAAACGACCTAGGCCAGTTCACAATGCGCAACCTCAAGCCTGGAAGATACCACGTGTTTGCCCTCAACGACATGGACGGCAACTACCTCATGGCACGCACCGAAGACATGGCATTCTGCGACAGCGTGATAGTGCCGTCGGTCACGAGCCACACGTCGCAAGACACCGTGTTCACCTTCGACCGCCGAGTCGACACCATAGTCACAGCCACCCATAGCGAATACCGGCCCAACAACGTGCTGTTGTGCATGTTTAACGAGAATTACAAGCAGCAATATCTGAAGACATTCAAACGACTTGGCGACAACCGCCTCTACATAGGATTAGGGGCTCCGTCGAAAGAGCTTCCAAGACTGCGCATACTGAAGCCCGAGAGCCACAATGCCGATTGGTGCCGCCTCGAGCGCAGCATGGCAGGCGACTCGCTCATCTACTGGCTCACCGACTCGAGCCTCATAAAGAGCGACAGCATTGCCATTGAGGTAAGCTACATGCGCACACCACAAAGCGGCATCGACACGCTGGTGGCCGCCACCGACACGCTGCAGTTTGCGCTACGCCGCAGTGCCTCACAGCTCAAGCAACAGGAGCAACTGCGCAAAGAGCGCGAGAAACGCGACAAAGAGATAAGCCAGCTCATAGAAAAACGCGACAAGGCCGCAGCTGCCGGCAAAGACGTGACCGAGATGGAGCTCGACCTGGCAGCCCTGCGCAAGGAGCAAGAAGCCGAAGTTCCGGTACTGAACATGACACTTGAATCGACCGACATAGGCGTCACCGACTCCATTGCCTTCAAGTTCGACGTGCCCATCGACACCATCTACAACAAGCGTATCCACCTCAGACAGATGCAGGCCGACAGCACATGGGCCGACGTGACCCTTGAGCCTGTGGCCAGAGCCAATGAGTACAGCGAGATGCGTTACGTGATACCGATGCGGCTCACACCAGGCGGCGAATACAAGCTGACTGTCGACTCTACCGCATTCTACTCAATTTACAACATCACCAACAAGACACTCGAGCAAACCCTCAAGGTGAAAAACCTCGAAGAATATGCCAACCTTTACTTCAAGGTAAGCAATCTTGGCGGCAAGAAGGCCTTTGTGGAGTTGCTCAACAGCAGTGACAAACCCGTGATGAGATCGTCGGTCGAGGCCGACGGAGAATCCGCATTCGAGAATGTGACGCCCGGCACCTACTATGCCCGACTCGTGATTGACGCAAACGGCAACGGCATATGGGACACAGGCAACTATAACCGTCACCTGCAACCCGAAGAGGTTTATTACTTCCCAAAACAACTGAAACTGCGCCGCAACTGGGATGTGGAGCAGGCATGGGACATCTATGCCCTGCCGCTCGACAAGCAGAAGCCCGAGAGTGTGCGCCGAAACAAGCCCGAGACGCGCAACAACCCGCTCAACAAGACCGACAACAAGAAGAAGACCAACGAGGAAGAGGAGGAGGATGAATTCAACAACTCAAGTTTCGGACGCAACGCCTACAGCGGTAACAAATACAACGACTACCGCAATGGTAGCCAGCGCTGACCACAAAAGACGACTTTAACGGCCTAAGAACCGGTCGTGTTATTCCACACACGACCGGTTCTTCATTTTATCATTTGGGGTCACTTGATGAGTGTTCCCAATTACCCAACAACGCCACCCCTAACGGCAGAATGGCAGCAATGAATAATTTTAACAAATTTTAATTGTAAAAAAGTGTAACAAATTTGTCATTTTCAGCACAAACAAAGCCTCAATGTTAACAAAAAGCGACACATTCACCATTTTTCATCCCTTTTAAGACAGTTGGCACTTTGTTGGACTAACTTTGCACCATCGCACACCGAAAGGCTTGTGAGAGACAACAACGAAAAAGACATTTACAATCTCATATATATAGAATCAATGGACAAACGATTAAAGACCATTGCCGCGGCAGCACTTTTTGCCATAGCAGCCAATGCCGGCGGCATACTCACCAACACCAACCAGAGCGCAGCCTTCCTGCGCATGGTGGCCCGCGGCGCCTCACAAGAAATTGATGCAGTGTATTCCAACCCTGCCGGCACGGCATATATGACCGACGGCTGGTACCTGTCGCTGACCGGACAGAGCGCATACCAGACACGCAACATCGAATCGACGTTTGCACTCTATCCCGAAGGCACGCGCAAATACAAGGGGAAGGCATCGGCGCCAATCATCCCGAGCGCCTATGCCCTATACCGCAAAGGGGCGTGGGGCATCAGCGGCTTCTTCGGTGTGGTGGGAGGCGGAGGCAAGGCCTCGTTTGACGACGGTCTTCCAATGTTTGACTCAAAAGTGATGGCCAGCCTGTACTCACAAAGCAAAGGCACCATCACTCCGGCCATGTACGACATCAACACAGCCGTGTCGGGCCGCCAATACATATATGGTGCACAGCTTGGCTTCACCTATCGCATCAACAAGCACTTTGGCGCGTATGCCGGAGGCCGCATGAACTACTTCTCGGGCAACTACAACGGATTTGTGCAAGCAAAGCTCAAGTCGGCCGACCAGACCCTAATCAACCTCGAGCTCGACTGCGACCAGAGCGGATGGGGACTTACCCCGATAATCGGTGTGAACTACAAGGTCAACAACCTCACACTTGCAGCCAAATACGAGTTCAAGACAAGCCTCAACATAGAGAATAAGACAAAGAAGAACAGCGACCCCGAAGGTGCGCTCGCCGACTTCAAAGACGGCGTGAACACCCCAAGCGACATTCCGTCGCTGCTGTCGGTAGCCGTGGGCTACAACTTCACCCCGCGTCTGCGCGCCACCGTAGAATATCATTTCTATGACGACAAGCATGCAGGCATGGCACACGTCGACGGCGGCACCGAAGGCAAGGAGAAGGCTCTCAAACACGGCACACACGAGTTTTTGGCAGGCGCCGAGTTCGACATCGACCGAGTGCTCACCGTGAGCGCCGGCGCGCAACGCACCGAGTATGGACTGAGCGACGGATTCCAGACCAACACCGCATTCTCATGCAGCAGTTGGAGCGTGGGTCTGGGAGCAGCCGTCAATCTCTCGAAGAAACTGAAGCTCAACGTGGGCTACTTCTGGTCGATGTATGACAAATACACAAAAACGGTGGCAGCTTCGGCCACAGGCGGCTACAACGGCACCACCCTGGCCGGCACCGATGTGTACACGCGCACCAACAAGGTGTTTGGCGTGGGTGTCGACTACAAGTTCTGACACCCGGCCAAGCCACGAGGACTCTCAGCCCATACAGAAACAGACTCCAACAATTCGAAAAACTGACTTTTTCGTTCACCCAAGTATTAAAAGTAGACAAAAAATGACACGAGGCACAAGCCCGACCGCGACTGGTTAGGCTTGTGTCGCTTTTTCAGCGCCACCACCCCAAAGCAAAAGCCTACAGCGTCAACCGTTGATTTTAAGCATCGATTCCATGATCAGGCGGTCGTTGCTAAGCCTCGGTATTTTACGCTGTCCTCCCAACTTTCCGCTCTGTGAGAGCCAGTCGTCGAAAAGGCCGGCACGCGCAGTCACGACCTCAGGGGCATCAAGGAAAATGTCGCCACTGCGCTTGGCATCGTAGTCGCTGTTGACCTCACGCAAATGACTGTCGAGCGAGAGGACAAACCGCTCCATATCGCGGGGCTTTACGGCAAACTCCACAAGCCATTGATGCCGGCCATGGTGATCACCACTGGCATAGACCGGAGCCACCGTGTAGTTGAGCACCCGGGCTCCAGTGTCGGCCTGCGCCGCTGCTACCGCATGGTCGGCATTGTAGACCATCAGTTCCTCACCGAAAGCATTGATGAAGCTGCGTGTGCGACCGGCAATTTTGATCTTCACCGGCGACACTTGCGTCACAGTCACCGTGTCGCCTATCCGGTACCGCCACAACCCGTTGCAGGCTGTTATCACAAGCTCATAAGTGCGTTCTGGCTCCACTTCCCAAACTGGGTAGACCTCGGGCTCAGCACTGTGACTCTGCTCCACAGGCAGAAACTCAAAGAACACGCCCGCATCGAGCAGCAGCATCATAGCCGTTGTCTCCCACGACGTCTGCACGGCAAAAAAGCCCTCACTTGCATTGTAGGTGTCGAGAAAGTGCATCCGGTCCATGTCACAAATCTGCTCATACTGCTCACGATAGGGGGCAAACGCAATTCCTCCATGGAAGAACACCTCAAGATTGGGCCACACATCGTGGATGCAGCTTGATCCTGTTCGCTCAAGCACCCTTCTGAGCACCGTGAGAAACCACGACGGCACGCCCGATATGTTGGTCACATTCTCGTGAATACTTGCCTCGACAAGAGCCGGAAGTTTGCTGTTCCAGTCTTCCATGAGAGCCGTGCGCTTGTCGGGCACACGAAACATATTAACCACGGGATTGATATTGCTTATCAGATTGGCCGACAAGTCGCCAACCCGCACGCCAGGGCGCAAATTGAGCTCATTGGCAAAACTGCCGCCCAAAATGAAACCCTTGCCCGAAAATATTCGGCTCGCAGGATTCAGGTTCAGATAATGTGCCACAACATCGGCCGAGCCGCGGTAGTGATTGTTGCGCAGCGAGTCGGCAGTAATGGGTATGTACTTGCTCTTGCCATCGCTCGTTCCCGACGACTGTGCAAAGTTGAGAGTCAAGCCAGGCCATAGCACGTCCTTCTCCCCATTCACCATGCGCATTATTTGCGGCCTGAGATCCTCATAGCGGTAAAGCGGCACAGTGGATGCAAACTGGCGGTAAGTGCGTATGCTCGAGAAATCATATTTGCGGCCAATCTCGGTGAGCGAGGCCCGCTCGATAAGCTTCACGAGCTGTTCCTGCTGCACACTGTCGGCATGGTCGATATAGCGCACTTGCTGCTGCAGGCGGCTCGCCATGAGAGCGCGCATAATTGGAGTGAAATTTAGCATAACTGAGTAGTGATTATTTCTTCAAAGTTACGTAAAAATCGGCACAGGTGCCCGTAAATGCACAAAAAAGGGCAAGATGAGCCTTGTAGATGTTTTTTTGACTAAATTTGTGACAAAATATTGCATATGGCATGCAATGTATGCCATATGCGGTTGATTACTATATGGAACAAATATGACTGGTATAGCGACCGACGGCGAACAGGCACTGGCAGAGCAAGTAGTGCGAGGCGACGCAAGAGCCATGAGGCTCCTGTATGAGCGCTATGCGCCCAATCTCGCGTCGGCGTGTGCACGATACATTACCGATGACGACGACGTGAAAGACGTGCTGCAAGACAGTTTTGTAGCCATCTTCACATCTATGGACCGTTTTAAGTACAAGGGTGCCGGTTCACTAAGGGCATGGATGACACGCATTGTGACCAACAAAGCCATCAACAGCCTGAAGAAAGCTCAACGGCTTAGCGGCATCGAAGTGGGAGGACAAATCCCAGATGTGCCCGACGACAACATAGAAGCCGACAAAGTGCCACTCGACGTGCTGCACCGCATGATCAGGCAACTGCCCGACGGCTACCGCACTGTGTTCAACATGAGCGTGATCGACCACTGCAGCCACATTGAGATAGCTGAAGCGCTGGGAATAAAGCGAGAGACATCAGCCTCGCAACTACACCGGGCAAAAGCCCTACTGGCCAAACAAATAACTGAATACTTGAAAACGCATGACAATTGACAAACAATGAAAAGGAGCCACAATATGAGTAATGATTGGACCAACAACATAGGCAAACGCATGGACGAGCACCGTCTTGACGGATTTAGCGACATGTGGCCCGACATTGAGGCCGCAGTCAAAGAGGCCCAAGCAGCCCAAAAGCGCAAAAGGGCACATGCCGCATGGCTACGACGCTCAGTCGCTGCGGTTGCGGCAGCTGCCGCAATAGTGGCTGCACTGATGTGGATGCCCGCTGCCGACATCACTCAAACCAAAGTCGACAATGCCTCAACGGCCATTCCTCAAGGCATCGCAAAAGCCGAAAGCGACACTCCTCAGGCCGCAGTTGCCGGTTCCACACCGAAAGCAACGGTCATTGCCGCCCGCCATTCCGCAACGGCCCATCCCATGCTACTCGCCCAAACCACCAGCGACAAATCAGAGCCGGCAACAACACAAGCAGTAGCCTCAACAGAGGGCGTCGGCCAAGAAGCCCAAGTTGCGACACATCCTGCATCGGCATCGCAGGAAGGCACATCAGCTACCGGGAAGGCCGCCACGCCTTCGGCCGGCGACAGCAAGCAGTCCAAAGCCACACAAAGCAAAACATGGGCTTACGACGTAAGCAGCACGCCCTTTGAGATTGCGAAAAATGATGATGGTGAAAAATGGGATGTGGGTCTGTTTGCTTTCAACAGTCCTGCAAAAATCGGCAGCAACGGTGGCGATATCTGCTTTACGTCGGCCGACGGGGCAAGCGAGAAACCCACAATAGGTTCGACCAACGCAGTAGCGCCATCGATAGGCGTGGCCGACATAGAGTTACACCACAAGCAACCCGTGAGTGTAGGCGCATCGGTGCGCTATAACATAGACCGCCATTGGAGCGTGGAGACCGGCTTGACCTACACTTATCTCAACTCCGACTACTCCAACAGCCAAGTGAACTGCGAACAGCGTCTGCACTATCTGGGAATTCCAGTGAAGGTTAATTTCAATCTCTACAGCAATCGCAGAGTGAACGTTTATCTCACCGGGGGCGGCATGGCTGAAAAACTCGTGAGCGGACGATTCAAAGCCACATACACGCAAACCAAAGGCTACAACAATAGCATCAGCCTTAAGGAAGGCGGGCTGCAATGGTCAATCAAGGGCGCTGCCGGCATTGCCTTCAACATCTCTCCCGCAATATCCATATATGCCGAGCCTGGCATAGGGCACTATTTCGACAACGGCAGCAACATGAAAAGCTTCTATAAGGATTCGCCCACATGCTTCAACCTGCTTGTTGGACTGCGGTTCAACACCGGTCACTAAGAATGTGACGATTCCGATGCGCCACCTGCGTTGCGGTGCGAGAACCACGACGGTATCACAAAGGCACCCACCACAAGATATGAATAATAGGTGATGAGCCTCCAGGCAAGCACAGCCACAAGCAGCGTGCCGGCATCGGCCACAAAATCACTGTAATACACGCTGAACATGTATTCATTCAACCCACTGCCACCTGGCGTGGGGCTTATCATTGCTATTATCCACAACACAAACTGGCGGGAAAAGGCAAGCAAGTGGTCACCGCCCGACGTAAAAGCGAAAAGCACGGCATTGACCACGGCATAGCGGCACGTCCACGCACCCACGGTTATGCCGAACGTCTTGATCCAGAAGCCAAAGCCGTGACGGCGCATCTCACCAGAGCTCACACAGATGTCGTGTGCCACAGCCTCAATCGACGGCTTCCACCGGCGGAGCACCGGCAGCGAGAATATCGCCACAAGCACACGCCCCACCCACTGTGGCTTATGAAACAAAGCCACATAGAGCACTGCCGTCCACACCGCCACGGCCACAAGCACACCCACAAAAAGCCATTGTACTCCGGCGTTCACCAGTTGAGCCTCGCCAAACAGCACATGGCCAGGTATCAACACCATTACTGCCAAGCAACCTATGGAGAGAAACAACTCGTCCATCATCAGTGTCGACATCATCACAGCCGTACTGCGTCCGGCATTCATCCCCTCACGGTGCAAAAACCAGAATATCAAGCTGCTTCCACCCACGGCGCTCGGTGTCACTGCCGAGGTGAACTCGCACAGGGCATCTACCCTAAATGCCTGCCTCCACGATATGCTGCCGCATGCAAGATGGTGATAGCGCCACATGAGGCAGAAGTTCTGCCCGGCAAAGAGCGCCACAGCAAGCAACAAGCCAACCACGGTGCATCCCGAGAGCCTGATGCCTGAAAACGAGAGGGAATTGATGTCGCGCAATGCAAGATAGGCCACGGCGGCAAGGCCGCAAGCCACAGCAAGCACTATGTGTCGACGTTTCACGGCAGAATCTGTTGTTCGTTATTATCTAATTGAATGTTTTATTCAACGCATGTGGCCGTAAGCAGTCAGCCACCACGCAAATTTAGCAATTCACCGCCATTCCGGCAACGGCTCAACCCCACAAAAAAACCTGACCAAGGGCAATGCCACCCGGCCAGGCTGATTAATTATTCAAACAAGTTAGCTTATTCTCTTATTCCGAGATGGTTTCAGTGCGCGCCACTGTGGTGGTTGTGGTAGTCACTTTCAGATAGTTGATTTGCTTTTCACCTTTCACACGCACGTATAGGCCTTTGAGTTTTGCGGCCACTGGGTTAAGTTCATCGGGGAGGCGGAATGAAATGTAATCGTTGACCCGAGAACCGGTAGCCGTGCCTGAACCTTTGCGCTTCAGACGCACTTCCAGATTCACGTAACCTGACTCGTGATTGACAAGGGTGTTCTCTATAAGCGATACCTCATACGATACATTATCGCCACTGACAGCCGGAGTCGACAGGTAGGTGTCAAGATACTTGCCGTCGAGCGACAAGTGCATTTGATTAGCGTATATCGCATCATCGCCCACACTGTCGAGCTGAGCCCGAGTGGTTGCCACAAATGCATTTTTTGTTAATATCACATTTATGCCGAGCAGGTCGAGCGTGCGCACATTTGCCAGTGTGCCCTGGGCCAAGTTTTTGAAATAAATTATGGCACGCTTGCCGTTGTCGGATGCGCTCACCTTGAATTTGCTGTAGTCGCTGTTGTGATTCGGGATGAGCTGCAGACTGCTGTCGGCCTCAAACCAAAAGTTGCTCGGATCGTCAGAGTGCAGCGTGGCATAGCCATAATACTGGATGCCACCGTCATTGTCTTTGTTGCATGATGTGAATGCCGCGAGCAGAGCAATCATCATCAACACTACCAGAGATACTGATGTTTTCTTCATAATTTCACGATTATCTGTTTTCTGTTGTTATTTTTATATCCTTGTGATTACATATACTAAACATCGGCCTACGGCGATTATTGCGCGCAGACCGACTTTTTTTCTTTTTTTCCCATGACAACGGACCTACCAACTAATAGCCACAAGGCTAAAAGTGCCATTTGAGGCCAAGTTGCAAGTTGAAGTCCACATCGTTCACGCCCTGCACTGTGGGCATGGGTAAAGTGGCCGTACGGAAAACCACCCGTGGCTCAGCATACAGACTCACTCTCGGTGACACAAAATATTGCGCACCCAGCACTCCGCTTGCCCCAAGCAGCTTGAAACGGTCTGAGCAGGTGACGCCAGAAGGCAAGCACACCACTAAGCCCGGAGCCACCTCTGCACCCACATAGGCACGGAAACGGGTTTTACGCAACGCATTCCACCTTACCCCTATGGGCAAAGACAGGGTCGACATGCTCTTGGTCACATCAGCAGCGGCCGACGACACCTGGGTGCGGAGCAACGTGTAGGTCAGCCCCACTGTTGCCGTGACGGCACCGCGGGCAAAATCACGGCTTACATCCAGGCCTATGGCAAGCGGCATCTTGTGCCGATAACTGAGCGTCGAGCCATCGGCTGCAGTAATGGATTGATTACGGTCGGCTACGCTTAGCCCCGACACGTTGACGCCCAACGCCCACCGGTGAGGGCCTACTGCCAATGCATCGGGCAGACTGCCGGCATCACCGAGCGTGCGCGCATTGTCCTCCATTTGACGATATGCATTATATTCGTGGTCACTATAGTTTTGCCACGGATTGAGTGACGATGATGGAGCCTCGTCCTCATCGCCTTGCCCCATCGGGCGGTTAGGTACACCGGGACCACCGGTTGCCGAGGCATACAACGCACCGAGGTTTACCGAATCGTCACATTCCTCGGTTGCCGTCACCACCTTGCGATAACGGCGGTGCAGACGCCTAAGACGCCTTGCGGCCTTGCCGGATTCGGTCGAAGCCGATGTTTGCGCCACTGTTTGCATCCCTGACGACGGCATCTCTTGCGACGGCGACACAGACATATGGGACACGTCGGCCTGTTGCGCAAGTTTTATCCCGATACTCATAACCAGAGCCACTGCTGCGGCAGCCGCTGCGGTCAGCAGCCAGCGCCGTTGAGGAAGCACATGTGCCCTCTTTGGGGGCGCAGGCTCTTGTTTTTTGGTCAGACGTGCAGCCATGGCCTCCCAACTCCCTGCTGGCGGTTGCTTGGTGGCCGACTGTGCCTTGCGGCGCACAGCCTCGGTCCAGTCCGATTTCATATGTGTATCGTTGTTATTCATATTGCTCGTTCAAATAGTCTTTAATGCGCCTTGCCAATAGCGCTTTGGCCCTTGCCAGTTGCGACGATGAGCTTTTCTCGTTGATTCCAAGCTTTTCGGCAATCTGCTTGTGCGAGAATCCGTCGATGCAATACATATTGAACACCGTGCGGTATCCGTCGGGCAGCTCGGCAATGAAACCCATAAGAGTGTCGGCGTCGATCTTGTCGACCATCGACGGCTCGGGCTCGTAAGGCTCATCGTCGCCCAACGAATCCACCGGTTGCTGCGCGGTTGTGGCCATATTACGCTTGTCGCGCATGTAGTTGAGCGCCATATTGACCGCTATGCGATCGATCCATGCCCGCAACGACCCGTTTCCACGCCACGTGAAACGGTCGACCGAATTGAAAACGCGCAAAAACGTTTCCTGAAGAACGTCGGCAGCGGCATCCTCCTGGGCTACGTATCGCAATATCAATGAATAGACGCGGGGGCTATGCGACTCAAACAGCTTGCGCTGACTTGTGGCATCACCCTTGAGACATCCATCCAGCATTTCCATCTCGGTCATTTGCAGGAAACCACGCTCTCTTATTTTTATAACACGTGGTTTGCAAAAATACTGCATTATTGCGAGTTTTTTAGCACAAATCACCGTTTTTTGCAACAACTTGCACATCAATGCCTTTAACGGGAGCGAGGCCGAAAGTCTGAAAACGGCAAAACACAATCGAGGGCTCCTTGAGCCCGGTTGTGCCCGGGGCCAAAGCGCCCTCGACGTGTGTCGTTTTGTGTTTACCGGTTTTTCGCAAGTCTCAGAATAGCGTGCGGACTATCGAGGCAAGCACTCTCTGCACCGTGGCTGGCAGCCACCCGGTGAGTCTCGGCGGCAACAAGAGCAACAGCATGAAGGCCAAAGCCACAACGTTAATGACGACGCACGCCCACTGCCCCACCGAGAACGGGAAGAACGGCTGATATATGACCAACATAGCCAAAAAAGGATATGCCACCACATGCCTTCCACGGTGGAACCCCACATAGGAGGCATAGCCGAATATTGCCGCAAGCACAAGGCAGGCAAGCCGGTCGACACCTTCGGGCAAAGGCAGCAAAATCGCGAATATCAGTACTGAGGCAACAATGAGGGCCGTTTTCATAATTTTTCTGCTGTATAGCCGTCGGCCAAGTTGATTACTTGATGCTGAATTTGAGAGTAGCCCCCTGCGCATTCACATCGAGAGTGGCATCACACCCTTCAATCATCGGAAAATTCTCATGGCCTATGTGGCCTACCGGGAAATCGTAGCACACAGGGATGTCGAGGTCGGCAATGTGGCTGTGAATCATGTCATACATGTCGTCGTAGCCCTTGACAGCGCTATAATTGGTAAACTTTCCCACAATCAGACCCTTGATGCGGCCGAGCACACCCCTTATCTTGAGCAAGTGCAACATGCGGTCGACACTGTCGTAGCGTTCGCCCACGTCTTCGATAAACAGTATCACATCGTGGGTCTTGAGGAAGTCGCGAGTGAGAAAGTCGTAGTCGCTCTCGGCAAGACCGCCATACACACTCATGTTGCCGCCTACGATAATGCCGTGAGCCGTACCCTCATGGTTGAACCGGTGGGGCTTGACACTGTAGGACGGGAGCTTGCCCAAGAGCAGATTGTGAAGCGCACGACAAGTGGTGTCGTTGCCGCCGTCGTAGCCAAGCGGTCCAGCCATATTGGCGTGGATGCTCATGTTGCCGGCACGCACTTCGGCACTGTGCAGGGCTGTGATGTCGCTATATCCTATAATCCACTTGGGATGCTTGGTAAACTCCTCGACGGGTATCTCACAGAGCAGTTGCACCGAGCCGTAACCGCCACGCGAACATAGGATGGCCTTTATCGACGGGTCGCGCAGAGCCCACAGCAGATCGGCCTTCCGCTGAGCCTTGGTACCGGCAAACCCAGTACTGATGCGCTCAAGCACATATTTGCCCTTAACGGGGTTGAATCCCCACAGCTTGAGTATGCCGACGCCTGTCTCGACAGAGGCTGTGTCGACCGCGCTGGCGGGGCTGATGACGGCAATCTTGTCGCCAGGTCTCAAAAATGCCGGAGCCTTGATTCTGCTTCCGGCTATCATTGCCGTAGCGCACATGGCCGCCACGGCAAGAGATAATATCTTCTTCATTATCCTAATGGGTACTTTGGATTGACTGTTGGTGAATTGTGATTGCAAATTTACATAAATTCCGGCTCATGGGCAATAAACCGGCTGCGGCAGTACCACACCCCAGCCCATCCACGAGGGCAGCGTGCCAATTGGCACAACACATTATTTGGCTCTGCACGCGATTTTCACTAATTTTGCTGACATATGGATAACAACGGCAAGAAATTCACAAAGACACTTTACGTGAGCGATCTCGACGGCACACTGCTCAACAGCGACTCGTGCCTTAGCGACACCACGGTGCGGCTGCTCAACCAAGCCATAAGTGACTATGGGGCAGCCTTTACCTGCGCCACCGCACGCACTCCAGCCACAGTAACGCGGCTCATGGCGCAAGTCAACACCCGTCTGCCGCTGATTGTGCTTGCGGGAGCCGCCATGTGGGACAACGCCTCCAATCGCTACACCGATGTGCAGGCAATCGACCCCGACACAGTGAACTGCATTGCCGACACATTCGAGCGCCACGGGATGCATCCGCTCATCTACCGCCGTCACGGCTCGATGCTGCATGCGCACCACTGCGGTCCGTTGTCGGCACAGGAACAGAAGTTTGTCGACGAACGCACTGGCCTAAGCCTGAAAAGATTCATGCTCGACGACGACGAGCAAAGCTACCGTGACCCTGCCGACGGAGAAGCCCTGCTCTTGTTCTCGATGCAGGACTATGACCGCCTTGAGGAAGTATACAGAGAAGTGACATCCAGCACCGACTGCTCGGTGATGTATTACCGCGACATCTTCGACCGCAATGCAGGGTTGCTTGAGATATACAAGGCCGGCTGCACCAAGGCTTCGGCAATAGCACGACTGGCGGCACGGGTGGGAGCCGACCGCACAGTGGTGTTCGGCGACAACGGCAACGATCTGGCCATGATGCGCAGCGCCAACCACAGTGTGGCCGTGGGCAATGCCATAGCCGAAGTGAAAGGGGCCGCCGACGAAATTATAGGAACCAACGACACCGACAGCGTGGCGCGTTGGATCATGGCAGACTTGCAACACAACCATCAGCAGGATTGAATTATGAGGAAAGTGGTCACCACACGCAATATCTATGACTCACGACGCATCTGGAAGGTCGTGCTTCTGGCTGTGGCGGCCTTGCTTATGGGGGTGTTTATCTACATATCCAACAGCCTGGTCAAAGACCTGGCACAACAGGAGCGCGACCGCATGGAGATATGGGCAAACGCCACCAAGGAGCTAGCATCGATGGGCAACGAGGCCGCTACCGACTCGACAGCACCCATCGTGCAGACCGACGTCGACTTTCTGCTCAACATCATCGAGCGCAACCACAACATACCTGTGCTGCTTGTCGACCAGAACGACAGCATCCTGCTCAACCGCAACTTCAGGCTTCCGGAGCCGGTCGATAGCCTGTCGCCATACCAGATTTCGCCGCGTAACATGGAGTTTCTTAAAGACCGCCTCAGCCACCTCAAGACCACGCCCAACAAGATTGAGATAAAAATCGACGACGCCACCACCCAATGGCTCTACTACGAGGACTCCACCGTGCTGCGCAGGCTCGCCTACTATCCCTACATTCAGCTTGCCGTGCTACTGATATTTCTCGGTGTGGCCTACTTTGCGCTGATAAGCGTGAAAAAAGCCGAGCAGAACAAAGTGTGGGTGGGACTGTCGAAAGAGACCGCCCACCAACTGGGCACTCCCATTTCGTCACTGATGGCATGGACACAGATGCTCGACTCGATGGGTGTGGAGCACGATGTGGTAGCCGATATGGACAAAGACGTGCACCGGCTGTCGGTAATAGCCGACAGGTTCTCAAAAATAGGATCCATGCCCGACAAAGAGCTCACCTTCATCAACGAGGCCGTGGCCCAAAGCTTGGAATACATGAGTTCACGCATCCCGCGACGCGTGTTGCTCAACGTGATTGCCGACGACGCCCACAACTGCGGCGTGATGCTATGCCAGCCACTCTTTGAATGGGTGATGGAGAACCTCACCAAGAATGCCGTCGACGCCATGAGCGGCGAGGGCAACCTCACCATCACCGTGAGCAGTGACGACAGCCATGCATTGATTATGGTGCGCGACAGCGGCAAGGGGATTGCCCGCAAGAACTTCAAGAACGTGTTCACACCAGGTTACACCACCAAAAAGCGTGGGTGGGGCCTTGGGCTCACTCTGGTGAAGCGCATAGTGGAAGAGTACCACGGCGGCAAAATCTATGTCAAGGAGTCGGAGATAGGCAAGGGCACGACCTTTGCCATCGAAATTCCCAAAGTGGATCCTTAGCCCCACAAAAAAAGACGAAAAAGGAACAATTAACTCACCCATACAGTTATGACGACCCCCACAACAAACCACAAGATACAAATCACGATGCTAGGCACCGGCAACGCCATGTGCACCCGCTGCTACAACACATGCTTCTACCTGCGCACGCCAGGCGGCGGCATGATGGTGGATGCAGGCGGCGGGAACGGCATTTTCCGCCAGCTTCACAAGGCAGGAATCGCATTCGAGGAAGTGCACCACCTCTTTGTCACCCATGTACACACCGACCACATTCTGGGCGTGATATGGATGATACGCAAGATATCGCCCATGATGAACCACGGCCGCTATGTGGGGAAGCTATACATATATTGCCACGACGAGGTGGCCCGCACGCTGCGAGCCATCGTGCAGATGCTCATCCCGGCAAAAATATGCCGTGCCATCGACGATACCATCATCATTCGTGAGGTGACCGACGGCGAGCAGATAAAGATTGACGACATGGATGTCACATTCATCGACATAGGCTCGACAAAAACCAAGCAATATGGCTTCACCGCCCTGTTGCCCGACGGCCGACGGCTCACATGCCTTGGCGACGAGCCCTACAAAGAAAGCAGCGAGAAGTGGGTGCGGGGCTGCGACTGGCTGCTGTGCGAGGCTTTCTGCCTCTATAAAGACCGCGAGCAGTTCCGCCCCTACGAGAAGCACCACAGCACCGCGCTCGACGCAGGCAGGCTTGCCCAAGAGTTAGGAGTGAAAAACCTGCTCATCTACCACACCGAAGACACACACTTGACCACACGGCGCGAGACCTACACCGCCGAAGCCCGACGCAACTTCACCGGCCAGGTGGTAGTGCCCGACGACATCGAGACAGTGATACTTTAACCCCCGTCACAAAAAGCCATCACAGCACATGAACTACCGCATCACACCACCAAACCGCATCATTGGAGAGATCGACCTGCCGGCATCCAAGAGCATCAGCAACCGGGCTCTCATAATCGATGCCCTGTGCCCGTCGCGGGGCACACTCGGCCGACTAGCCTCGTGCGACGACACCATTGCCGTGCAACATGCCCTTGAAGCAAACGAGGCTGAGCGCATCGACGTAGGGGCGGCGGGTACGGCCATGCGGTTTCTCACCGCATATTTCGCCACACGGCAGGGGCAGACGGTGACCATCGACGGCACCGAGCGCATGCGCAACCGTCCAATAGGAGTGCTTGCCGACGCTCTTCGACAACTCGGGGCCGGCATTGAGTGGGAGGGCCGCAAAGGATACCCGCCGCTACGCGTGAGCGGCAACAAACTGCACGGAGGCACGCTGAACATCGATGGTAGTGTGAGCTCACAATACATAAGCGCCCTGATGATGATAGCCCCTGTAATCGACGGCGGGCTCACCCTGTGTATCAATGGCACCCTCACATCACGCCCCTACGTGGAAATGACCATGCGCATGATGAGACTATGGGGCGCTACCGTGGATTTCGACGGCAACCGCATTGTGGTGAAGCAAGGCGGATATGTCACCCACGACATTGAGATTGAGGCCGATTGGAGCGCTGCCAGTTACTGGTATGCCTTGCAAGACCTCGTGCCGGGGTCAAGAATATCGCTGAAAGGATTGGCAATGCCAAGCGTGCAGGGCGACAGCCGCATTGCCGACATAGCATGGGCGCTGGGAGTGGAGTCATGCAGGTGCGGCATATGCACCGATCTGCGGACGACCGTCACCAGGACACGCGCCATAACTGAGAGCCTGGCCGACACTCCCGACATTGCACAGACACTCGCCGTGTGGCTGTGCCTGAAAGGCATACCCTACAGGCTGAACGGATTGCACACCCTCAAAATAAAGGAGACCGACCGCATAAAGGCTTTGCGCTCGCAGTTGCTTAAGCTTGGCTACCGCCTTGACGGAGGCGACGACTTCATAGCTTGGGACGGATCACAGACCGAGGCCGACCACTGCCCCACAATCAGCACATTCGACGACCACCGCATGGCAATGTCGATGGCGTTGGCAGCCACGCGCTACCCGGGCATGGTGATTGAAGACGCACAAGTGGTGGCAAAATCCTACCCCGAATTCTGGCAGCACCTGCGCCTCGCGGGTTTCACTGTCGAGGAAGTGTAACGGCATGCTCTTAACGCCAAGCAATCATGACACTCTTACTCATATCAGCCATCACAGCCGCCGCCTCGCCGGCCAGCTCACACCACGGGCTCAGTGCCGTTGTCACACTCGTGGTTCTACTTGTCGTGACCGGTCTGGTGCTATGGATTGCCGACAAACCTGGGCGCAAAGACAGTGCCGACACTGAGGGCAACACGGGAAACGGCATTGCGCAAAGCGGCACAGCCGACACCGGTTGCGACGAGGCGTGCTGCAACTCGCAAAGTGTGTGTCCCAGCCACATGTTGCTCGAAGGCGAGACGGGCACAAAATGCGAAATCACATACTACGACGACGAAGAGCTCGATGCCTACCGCGGCAAAGGCTCATCCGGCTACACACCCGATGAGATTGACCGATTCCGTGATGTGCTCTACACCCTATTGCCGGCCGACCTGATGGGCTGGCAACGGTCGCTCAAACGCCGCGGCATAACCATGCCCGACGCCATCCACGACGAGTTTATCATGCTCTACAACGAGCATAGTGGCACCGCACAACAATAAAAGTGCCCGTCACATCGTTATATATTAATGCCCAAGGTGGGCAAAAAACCACACACCCACACCGACAGAGTGAAGAGAACATTAAAAAAACACATACCGATCGCATTGATAGTGCTGATAGCCGTCATGCAGTCGTGCAGTGCCCGCAAGAACACTGCCGGGTCGCGCTTTTGGCAGGCGTTCACCACGCGCTACAACGTGTACTACAACGGCATTACCCACTACAACGAGCAGATACGCGAGCTCGAGAACAACTACGAAGACGACTACTCACAGCAACTCTTCATACACCCGGCCGAAGCCTACAGCAACCCCAAGTCGCCGCAGCCATCAGCCAACTTCGACCGCACCATAGAGAAGATGCAGAAAGCAATATCCCTGCACTCAATCAAAAAGAAGCCCAAGCGCAAAAGCGGCAAGGGCAACGACCCGAAATACAAAGAGTGGCTGAAGCGTGACGAGTATAACCCGTTCATTCACAACGCATGGTTCACAATGGGCAAGGCCCAATACATGAAAGGCGACTTCACAAGCGCAGCGGCCACATTCCACTACATAGTGCGCCACTTCACGTGGAAGCCCGACCTGGTGACCGAGTCGGAGCTTTGGGAAGCCCTCAGCTATTGTGCCATGGGTTGGACTACCGAGGCCGACAACATACTGGCCCACGTGCATATCGACAAGATAGCCGACAAGCGGGTGCGCTCACTCGCCAACCTTGCCTTTGCCGACTACTACATCAAATGCAAGCGCAACTCCGAGGCCATTCCCTATCTTGCCGAAGCTGTGAAAGGGCAGAAAGGAGCCCAAAACGTGAGACTCAACTTCCTGCTCGGACAATTGTACCAAGGCGAGGGCAAAAACGACCTCGCCTATGAGGCCTACAAGCGCGCCGGCAGCCACAGTGGCTCCACCTACCGCACCAAGTTCAACTCACGCATCAGACAGAGCGCCGTGTATCAGGGCGACAACATCAACGGCGAGATACGCTCGCTGAAGTCGATGGCCCGATATGACCGCAACAAGGAATACCTCGACCAGATTTACTATGCCATAGGCAACATCTACCTGTCGCGCCGCGACACGGCAAACGCAGTGACCAACTATGTGGAAGCCGCCAAAAAGAGCACCCGCAACGGCATCGACAAGGCCATCAGCCAAATTACACTCGGCGGCATATACTTCACACAACACAAATACGACCTGGCTCAACCATGCTATGCCGAGGCCATTCCGCAACTGAGCGAAGACTACCCCAACTACAAGATGCTCAAGCGACGCAGCGACGTGCTCGACGAGTTGGCGGTCTATTCCCAAAACGTGACATTGCAAGACTCGCTGCTGCGCCTCGCCAAACTGTCGCCCGACGAGCAGAAAGCCGTGATCAAGAAAATAATCGACGCACTGAAAAAAAAGGAGAAAGAAGATGCCGAGAACGCCAAGCGAGAGGAATACCTGGCGCAACAGGCGGCCAAGGGCAGTACAATAAAAAGCAACAACCAACCCGCAACCTACACCATCAACAACGACAACTCGTGGTATTTCTACAACACGGCCACCAAAAACGCCGGAAAGACAGCCTTCCAGCAACTGTGGGGCAACCGCAAACTTGAAGACGACTGGCGCCGCCGCAACAAGAACACCTTCTCGTTGGACAACGACAACGACGACACGGCACAAGCCGACTCAACCGGCAGTTCAGCCGACTCGACAAAACTCGACAAGACGGCCCTGAAACGGGCCGAAGACCCCCACTACGAGGAATACTACCTGAAGCAGATTCCAAAGACCGAAGAAGAGATTCTCACGGCCAACAACGTGATACAGGAAGGCCTCTACAACATGGGCATCATCCTCAAGGACAAACTCGAGGACTACAACTCGGCCGCCTACCAGTTCAACGAGCTGCTCAGCAGGTATCCCGACAACGTATACCGCCTCGACACCTACTATAACATGTATCTGATGTACATGCGCACCGGCAAGCCCGCCACAGCCGAACACTACCGCCAGCTCATTCTATCCAACTTTGCCGAGTCGAAATATGGCATGGCAATGAAGGACCCCAACTACCTTGACAATCTCAAGAACATGGAGAAGGCACAGGAACTGATGTATGAGCAAGCCTATGCCGATTACCTCGGCAACAACAACGAAGGGGTACACGAGGCCTATGCCGAGATGATGCGCAAGTATCCGTTGTCGAAAATCATGCCCAAGTTCATGTTTATCGATGCCCTTAGCTATGTCACGCAAAAGAACTACGACAAATTCAAGTCGACCCTTAAAGAGATGCTCGAACGCTATCCCGAGACCGACATAACACCCACGGCATCAGGCATCATGAAACAGCTCAACAAGGGTCGTAAGCTCAACGGCGGCTCGTCCAACGCACGAGGCATGCTCTGGGCAACGCGCCTGAGCAACGACTCCACGGCCACCAACTCAGAGAAGAAGTTTACACCGTTCAAAGAGGGCAAGGACAAGCCCCAGCTGTTCATCTACGTGTTCTCGACCGATTCTGTATCGGCCAACCAACTGCTATATGAGGTCGCCAAGCACAACTTCACATCGTTTGTGGTCAAAGACTTCGAGCTTGAGCAGATGACATTCGGCGAACTCGGCCTGCTTGTGGTCAAAGGATTTGCCAACTACGCCGAGGTGTCACACTACCGCAAAGTGATGGATGCCGACACGGCCAAAGTGATACCGCCACAAGCCCACCAAGTGATCATCAGCCAAGAGAACTTTGATCTACTTGTGAACGAGGGACGCTCATTTGCCGACTACTTCCAGTATCTCGAGGAGCAAAACACAGCAAAAGTAGAGCGGCAGATTCCCGCCAAAGCCACCGACGATGCCTCACGCGACGATGCCGCCAAGCAGTCGAAGCGCAAAAGCGTGCGGCCGGCAACCGCGCAACAGCCTCAAGCGACGGACTCAAGCAGCAAGACGACCGCGTCCAAACCCGCCGCCGTGCCCGACACCGCACACACCAAAGCCCCGCAAAAGGCACAGACAATTCCCGCGACGAAGGCTGCGACACCCACCGACACGGCCAAACTTTCTCTGCCGACAACCACCGCACCTGCCGACACAGCATCTGCCCAAACGACAAACAGCCGTGCCAATATGCAGGACAGCGACGAAAAGGCCACTGCCCCCCCAAAAGCAGCCGACACCACCAAGCAGGACACAACAAAGACAACTGCAAGCAATGCCGCCGATACAGGCAGCAGCACCGATAATGTGAAACGCCTCAAAAAGCAAAAGGACAGCGTGCAAATAGAGCTTGAGCGTCAACAGAAACAACGCGAAAAAGAGGAGAAAGAACGCATCAAGCGCGAGAAAGAGGCCGAAAAAGCACGTGTCAAGCAACAGAAAGAGGCTGAAAAAGAGGCCAAACGGCTGCAACAGGAGCAACAGAAAGCCCATGACGACTCGGTGAAACAAGCCAAGCGGCAAGAAGCCGAAGCTCTGAAACTGGCCGAAAAGCAGAAGGCCGATTCCCTGAAGCAGGAGCAGCAAGCCAAGGAACAAGCCCAAAAGCAGCAAGAGCAAGAGCGCAAACTCAAGCAGAAACAGCTCGAAGAAGAGCGTAAGCAACGCGCCGAGGCGCGCAAGCAGCGCCAAAAAGAGCGCGAGCAGAAAAAGAAAGAGGAGCTCAAGCGCAAGCAGCAAGAGGCAAAAGAACGCAGGGAAGCCTACAAGCAGCGGCAAAAAGAGCGTGCCGAGCAGGCCAAGCAGCGTGCCGAGGAGCGCAAACGGCAGAAAGAGCAGAAAGCCAAAGGCAAATGACATCCTGGCACAACGCACAATGTGATTTTACAACCAAGTGACAAACAACGAACACACTTACAGATATGAGCAACGAAACAATCCTGTGGGCCGACGATGAGATCGACTTGCTGAAACCGCACATCCTGTTTCTGAAAAGCAAGGGTTATGAAGTGGTGACAGCGACCAATGGCCGCGACGCGCTCGACATGCTCAACGGGCAGAATTTCGACTTGATTATCCTCGACGAGAACATGCCGGGAATCAGCGGACTTGAAGCTCTGCAGCACATAAAGATAGCCCAACCTAACGTTCCGGTGATAATGATCACCAAGAGCGAAGAGGAAAACATCATGAATCAGGCTATAGGAAGTGAGATTGCCGACTACCTGATAAAACCAGTGAACCCCATGCAGATTCTACTGTCGATAAAGAAGAATCTGCATAGCGACACACTGGTGGCACAGAAAGTGACCGACGACTACCAACAACAGTTCATGCAGATAAGCCAGATGATAAACTCGGCCGGGAAAATCGAAGACTGGTATGAGATTTACTCCACGCTGGTGAGATGGGAAATCACACTGTCGAGCACCGAGACACGCATGGACGAGATGCTGCGCATGCAGAAGATGGAGGCCAACAGCGCCTTCGCAAAATTCGTGAAGCGCAACTACGAGAAATGGGTCACCACCCCCGACCATCCGCTTATGAGCCATGAGTTGTTCAAGACCCACATCTTTCCATTACTCGACAAAGGCGAGAAAGTGTGCTTCGTGGTCATCGACAATTTCCGCCTCGACCAATGGCGCACCGTGCGTCCACTGCTTGGCGACTACTTTAATGTAGAGCAAGAGCAGCTCTACACCACCATTCTGCCCACCGCCACACAGTATGCCCGCAATGCCATCTTCTCAGGACTGATGCCCATCGACATCGAGAAGATGTTTCCCGACTTATGGATCGACGAAGATGAGGACGAGGGCAAGAACGTGAACGAGGCTCCACTCATCCAGACCATCATGGACCGCTACCGCAAGCACTACAAGTTCTCCTACAACAAGATGAACGACTCGGTAGCCGGCGAGCGGCTGTTGCAGAACTTCTCAAGCCTCGACAACTATGACCTCAACGTGATTGTGCTCAACTTCGTCGACATACTTTCACACGCACGCACAGAGTCGAAAATGATTCGCGAGCTCGCCAACACCGACAGCGCCTACCGGTCGCTCACCGAATCGTGGTTCAAAAACTCATACGCATTCGATTTGTTCAAGAAAATGGCATCGAAAGGATGGAAAGTGGTGCTCACCACCGACCACGGCACCACACGCGTCGACAACCCGGTGAAGGTGATAGGTGACAAGGGAACCAACACCAACCTGCGCTATAAAGTGGGCCGCAACCTGAGTTACAATCCCAAGCAAGTGTTTGAGATCAAGCAGCCCAAGCGCTATGGCTTGCCAGCGCCCAATGTGTCGTCGGCCTACATATTCACCACCAGCCGCGATTTCTTTGCCTATCCCAACAATTACAACCATTATGTGCAATATTACCGCGACACATTCCAGCACGGCGGCATCTCAATGGAAGAAATGCTTGTGCCCATTGTGAAGCTGACCAGCAAGTGAGCCCCGGCAAGGCCCGTTTTTGGCAAAAGGAAAGCACAGACAGTGTTACAACGGCATTACTGGCCGCCAATGGCAACAATTTGAGCCATTAGCGGCCAGTTTGTTTGTCGTTTTGCACATTTTTTCAAAAAATGTAGTTACATTTGCAATAGTATAAACATTAATAAGCATGTCGCATGGAGAAAATTGACAATCTCGACAAGAAGATACTGAAAATCATTATGAAGAATGCCCGCATCCCATCGAAAGACGTGGCCGTGGAGTGCGGCGTGTCGCGTGCGGCCATCCACCAGCGCGTGCAGCATCTCATGGAGGACGGT
>CAVIEK010000021.1:22436-24638 GCA_963641805.1 Bacteroides fragilis | reverse complement strand
CCTTAGCTTTACTTCCTTTTTCGTTTTTTTATTGAAATTATTTAGGACAACATTGCCTTACACGGCTAAAAGAGGACAAATGTGTGTATGTCCCTAATCTAATGCGTGGGTCCAGATGTCACATAACAATTGAACCTGATATTATTAAGTTACCGTGAGCCTTGCAACTAATAATAGGGATATTACAGCCACAAAACCACAATAAATTTAACCATCCGAAATTGGCCAAATCGGGTAGGAGGCAAATGCTAACTATACAAGGCTTTTGCCTCCTACTTTCACATTTACCGACTTCCCACACCGCACCATACGTGCTGTTCGACAGGCCGTGGTTTCCTTCTTTCACATCTCGCGATGTGTGGCAAAGTTGTTTTCAGCCTTCCTTCTGTTCTGTTGTCGGCATTTGGTCTATCGTATGAATAGAGAGCTCCTTTCGGGCATCTGACTACAAAATACTCTCAAGGTGGCAGTTATTTACTGTTGCTCTGTATGATTTTTCCCTTCACTATAGACAACACGTATGTTGGATCCATGGCGTCTGCAGACTTCTTCGGCTAGCTTTACACCATGGCTCTCGTAAAGGCAACTAATCGCCATGTCCGTGAAATCTCCTCGGATAAGGGCATAATCCTACTTCATTTACACCAACCATTCCGAACTATGGAACTTTGGTTTGTTTTACAATCTCATTCACGGTCGTTTGCCTTGTATGAAGTTTCTGGTTAGGCCAGATGTTTTACGCCAGCTTCTTTCAGATTTCACCTCACGGTGAACACCCTTGCTATTGGCTATGTAATTCCCGCTATTAGGGCTTACTCGGGACTTTCACCCGTTAGACAATGCTCATGCCAAGCATACCCAAAAGAAATCCGCATTTCCCATGAGGGAGATGCGGATTTCCAATACGTTATCTAAACGTTATCCTTGAGGGATACCGAATTATTTTGCGCGGTTGATAGTGACGGCACGGTCGAGCGATGCGCACTTAGCACCGAAGTTGGTGAGGTTGCCATCGTTGATCTGAGCGTCGAGGCGGCTGCCGTCAACACCATTGGCGATGAGGGCTTTCTTGACACCTGCAACACGGTCCTTGCGGAGCTTGGTGTTGATCTTGTCGCTACCGGTGTAGTTGTCGGCCCAACCAGTGAGCACGTAGTTGCTGTTCTCGTTCTTCATAACCTCAGAAACGGCGTTGACAACTTTCTTCTGAACACCAGTGATGTAAGACTTGCCGATAGGATAGTAGATAGTGGCCAGAGGACCTTCAACAACCTTCTGCTCAACAGGCTTCTTGTTGAGGCAGTCGCGGAGCTGCTGCTCGAGGTCGGCAATCTTGTCGTTAGCTGCCTGCAGACGGGCTACGAGAGCGTCGCCTTCAGCATCGGTGTACTTGTAGGTGGGGCATACGGGCACTGTGGGAGCCTTCCAGTCAGTCTTGTTGAACTTGTAAGAAAGACCGAGGAGCACTGAAGGATATTCAATCCAAGTTCTTTCGCCCATACCGTCAACATGCTCCTGAAGCTCGTCGAAACGGAGGTCGAGCAGGATGTTGACGTGCTTGCTCACTGCAAATGTGTTGAGCAGACCAGCGCGTGCGCTGAAGTTACGAGAGTGGTCAGCGTTGGGTGAGTATTTCCAGTCACCTTTGCCTTGATCGGCTCTCTCATACACCCAGTGTACACCCAAACCGGCGTATACGATAGCGTTGTAAACGCGGCCGGGACGATAGCCACACCACCAGTTGGTTACGTTCAACATCACGTCGCCGAAGCCACCGATGTTGTTGAACTGCTGGGGCATATAGCCTTCAACTGCTGTGCCGTTGACACGATAGCCAAGTGCTGCAGAGCTAACGGCAACACCCTTCATCTGGTTGATCTCAGCGCCCAGGCGAACACCCAGCAGGGGAGAGAACCATTTGCCTACAGCCAGGTTGGCTTTCCAACCGATACGCTTGCCGAAGTCCTGTTTTGCGTCGAATTTCGACATCATAACGCCAGCACCACCTTCAGCCTCGATGAACCAATTGTCCTGGAAGCGGTTGAAAAGGTAGCCTTGAGCAGGATCTTCAACATAAGTAACCTCCTGTGCACTAGCAACAGAAGATCCCATGAACATAGCACATGCAAGTGCTAAGAATGTAATCTTTTTCATAGACTTACGTTTTTTGAACTATTTGTGTTAAACAATAAATTTATATTC
>CAVIEK010000021.1:12642-22426 GCA_963641805.1 Bacteroides fragilis | reverse complement strand
GTTTCTTGGTGTGAATCCGAATTCCTCTTCGAGCACTTTATAGGGCGCCGATGCTCCAAAGTGGTCGAGGCCATAGATCTTGCCCACTGGAATCACGCGGAGCAGGGTCGACGGCAATCCCGCCGTGAGTCCAAATACGGGTGCCTTTCCCGACGGTATCACCTCATCGCGGTATTCCTTGTCTTGATTTAGGAATAGGCCTATCGACGGTATTGACACCACCTGTGCTTTCAGGCCTTTCTCTTCCTTGATGATTTTTGCAGCCGCTACAAGGGTCGACACCTCTGATCCGTTGCCCACGAGCACCACATCGGGGTTGTCTTCCTTATTAATAATGTAGCCTCCGCGTTGTGCTCCCAAGGCTTCCTTATAGCGTTGCTCATAGGTGTCACACACTTGCGAGTGGATATCGTCGACGGTCTGGCGTGAGAGAATGAGGGCCGTGGGGGTCTCGGTGTTCTCCATGGCCATTTTCCATGCCACGCTCGTCTCGGCGCTGTCGGCGGGACGAATCACGAGCATGCTGTTCTTGCCGCTGTGGTTCTTCAGCTCTTCAAGCAGCCTGATTTGTGCCTCTTGCTCCACCGGCTCGTGAGTGGGGCCGTCCTCTCCCACGCGGAATGCGTCGTGCGACCATACGAATTTCACGGGAAGCTCCATCAGCGCCGACAGGCGGATGGCTGGTTTCATGTAGTCGGAGAACACGAAGAATGTGGCGCATGCGGCTTGCATTGCGCCGTGCAGCACTATGCCGTTGATTATTGAGGTCATTGCGAGTTCCGACACGCCTGCGTGCAGGAATGCGCCCTTGAAGTCGTGATTGGCAAGGGCCCCCACTTTCTTCAGGAAAGCGTCGGTCTTGTCGCTGTTGGCGAGGTCGGCCGATGACACAATCATATTGCCTACCTTCTCGCCCAATACCGAGAGGACGTCGGCCGAGGCCGAGCGTGTGGCGATGTCGGGCTTGTGTTGTATCGACGCATAGTCCACCTCGGGCACTTTGCCGTCGATGAAATCCTGCAACTTCTGCGCGAGCTCGGGGTTGGCTTTCTGCCATTCGGCAATGCGTGCCTTGCGTTGTGCCACAATCTTGCGCAACTCTTCGGCCCGCTGGCTGTAAAGCTCTGCCACTTCGGGGAACACTGCCCACACATCGTCAATGCAGCCGCCCAGGTTCTCAACGGTCTTCTCATAGCTTGCGCCCGATTTGCTCAACGGCTGGCCGTGCGTGCTGCACTGGCCCTCAAAGTTCTTGCCGTCGGCGGTGACGCATCCGCGGCCCATGATTGTGTGGCCAATGATGAGCGTGGGGCGCTTTGTCTCGGCCTGTGCCATCTCTATGGCATCGGCGATGGCGAGCGGATCGCTGCCGTTCACTTCAATCACGTTCCAGTTCCACGCTTTGTATTTCATTGCGGTGTCTTCGTTGCTCACCTCGTCGCAGTCGGTAGAGAGCTGCACCTCATTGCTGTCGTAGAACATTATCAGATTGCTCAGCCCCAGGTGTCCTGCTATGCGGGCTGCCTCTTGCGATATGCCTTCCTGGACGCTGCCGTCGCTGATGAACGCATAGGTCTTGTGTGCCAGCACCTCGCTGAAGTGTGTGGCTATGAATCGCTCGGCAATGGCGCAACCCACGGCCATGGCCTGACCTTGCCCGAGGGGACCTGACGTGTTCTCTATGCCGTGTGCCGGGTCGAGCTCGGGGTGTCCGGGCGTAATGCTGCCCAGGCTGCGGAATGCCTTGATATCGTTGAGTGTGTAACGGCCGCACAAGAACAGGATGCTGTAAAGCATAGGCGACATGTGTCCCGGGTCGAGGAAAAACCTGTCGCGGGCAAACCATTGCGGGTCGTCAGGGTCGTTTATAAGATAACTTGAGTATAAAACATTGGTGAAATCGGCACCTCCCATTGCTCCTCCGGGATGTCCCGATTTAGCCTTTTCTACCATAGATGCGGCCAATATGCGTACGTTGTTGGCCGCTCTATTCATCAATCGTTCATTAATCATAAAACCGACGGTGTTACGTTTTTGTGTTAACTGTTACGAAATTACTCATTTTTTCCGGCCCGCACAAATAAAAGTTTACTTTTATTCCCTCTTTGGATCGTGGCCTGTGTCGCGCGACATTATGCTCGTCGGGTAAGTGTCTGGCAGCTAAATGGTAATGACTGTTGTGGGCAATGCCACAACACCCTCTTGCGCCAAGTTAGCCCTGTGCTGTGCCGTGTCTGTCGCCGTCAGTGCTTGTGGCCGATGTGTTTCCTGAGGCGTAGCACGTTTTGGTCGTTGTTGCGGGTATATGCAACATCGTCCATCGTTTTCTTCATGATGAAAATTCCGAGGCCTCCCACGGGACGCTCTTCCAGCGGCAGGCTCACATCGGCATCTTCTTTCTCGGTCGGGTCAAACTCCTCGCCACTGTCTGTTATGGTGAATTCCACATTGTTGTCTTTGATTTCGGCCGATATGTCGATGTCTCCAGTCACGCCTTTCCGGTAGGCATATAGCACAACATTGGAGACGGCTTCCTCCATGGCGAGGTTGAGAATCTCGCATGTGCCGCTGTCAGCGTTTGCCCTACGGCACGTGTCGTCAACAAAGTCCTTGAGCTTATGCAGCTCGGCCACGTTGTTTGTGATGTGCAGGTGCCTCGACTCGGTTGTGCAATTGCTGCAACCGTCATGCAGTTTTATGCATAAAATGGTGAGGTCGTCGCTTTGCGGGGCTTCGTTCACGTGCGTCGCCACGGCCTCGCACACGCGGTCAACGGTGTCGCTTGCTGTCTTTCCGGCAGTTAAGGCAAGGGTGTCGGCCAGACGTTGCTCGCCAAACAGATTGCAATTGTGGTCCTCAGCCTCTGTCACGCCGTCGGTATAGGTGAACAGGGTTTTCCCTTTTATGCATTCACATTCCTGCTCCTTGAAATTCAATCCCGACATGATGCCAATGGCCATGTTGCGCTCAACGGGCAATGCCGTCGCTCCGTTGTCGCTAATCATGTAGGGCGGATTGTGGCCGGCGTTGCAATAGGTGAGGCTGCCGTTGTTTAGGCTGATTGTGCCCACAAACATGGTTACAAACATGTTGCTCTCGTTGTTCTCGGCGATGGTGTCGTTGATGCCCGATACAATTTGTTGCGGTGAAAGCCCGTTATGGGCCAGGCTCCTGAACATGCCCATGGTGATAGCCATGACCAGGGCCGCAGGGACTCCCTTGCCGCTCACGTCGGCAATCACGAAATACAGTTTGTTGCCGACGGTCATGTAGTCGTAGAGGTCGCCGCCAATCTCTTTGGCCGGGCGCAGAATGGCACACACGTCGATGCCGTCGTGCTCTGGCAGGTTTTTTCTGATTATGCTCTGCTGAATCTCGTGGGCTGCCTGTAGCTCGCCGTTGATGCGCGCTTCTTGCGCCGTGTGGTTTTTCAACTCTTCGATGTGGTTGTTGAGCGACCGCTGCATGTTGGCAAACGATTTCGACAGTTGTCCCATCTCGTCGCTTCGGTCCATTTCAGGCGTGGTGGCGTCAAAGTCGCCGCCGGCTATTTTCTCGGCAGCCTTGGCCAGATCGGTGAGCGGCTTCACGTTGCGCCTTATCAGCCAGATGCTGAACACGAGCATGATTATCAGGCAAGAGACAATCACGATGTTGATTCTCCTGGTCAGCAATGTGTGCTCTTGCATCAGGTCTTGTTCCGAGCACACCACAGTCACCACCCATCCTGTTTTCTTGAGCCGCTTGTAGTATACGCAGTAGTCCTCGCCGTTGAATTTTGTCTGGAATTTGCCGGATTCCTTCCTTTTGATTGACTTCAGAATCCCGTATGTGTGTTTGTCAGTCAGTTCGCTGATGTTTTTCAGCAGGTTCTCCTTATCGGGATGGGATATGATGGTGCCGTCGGAAGCTATGAGGATGATGTGCCAGTTCTTGGGGGCTTTAACCTCGTTGACCAGGCGCGAGAACCACTGTATGGGCATGTCGATGGTGAACACACCTATCACTCTTTTACGCGATTTTACCGGCAGGTAATATGTTATCACATGCTCCTCTTTGATGTTATTCCACATCGATTGGTGATTCAGGTACGGGTCGGTCCAGCTTTGCTCACCGCTCTCAATTGTCTTTTTGAACCACGGTTTGGTGGTAAAGTCGAAGTCGCCGCTTCTGATGACTGTGTTCACTCCGTTAGCCCCCCTGTAGCAGTAGGCGAAGAGTTGTGTGTCGCCCTTGTGTTCCGGCACAAATATCATGGCGCAGCCCGATGCCTCGGGAGTGAGTCGCAGTTGCTCTCTCAACCCGTTGGCTAACGCTGCCGTGTCGTTGGCGTTTCTCACCACGGGCCACACATCGTCATATGTCTCTATAGCGATTTTCGACATGGCGTTTTTCAGTTTCGATGTCGCTATCTTCAACTTGTCATTGGCTTGCTCGTCGGCCTCCTGAATCACAGCCTCGCTCGAATACATACGTATCACACTGTTCGACACGAGCAGCATCAAGGCTGCAAACGTCACTATTTGCAGACTGAGTCTTGTGGCAAATGATTTTTTTATGGATCTGATGATGTGGATTGCCATTTTTTCGAGCTGATAATGTTATGGTTGCAAATATAGCCTTTTTTATGGCTTGTTCAAATCCCCGACCGAAAATTTTGTTTTCCGGTAAGGGGATTTGAACCTAAACGCCCATGTGGGCATCATCGCCGTCACCTGACGGTGGTGACATGGAAAAGCCTCTCGGCACTTGTGTGCCAAGAGGCTTTTTATTGATGTCGCGGCTTGTGGCCGACTTATATCCTATGGCCTATTATTTAGGCAGCTTGTCCTTGGAGTAGCGGCTGCCCACCAGTGCATAGAATACGAGGTAAGTCAGCATGCCGGCAATCATCCAGTAGCTGATGATGTAGTTGTCGGTAGCATCGGCGATATTAATCTGTATGAGCGGGAGTATGCCGCCGCCGCACACCATTACCATGAACAGACCGGATGCCACATGGGTGTATTTGCCGAGGCCCGATACCGAGAGGTTGAAGATTGCGCCCCACATAACTGATGTGCAGAGGCCGCACAGCACAAACAGCATCACCGATACTGGCACTTCTGCCATTGTGAAGCACAGACCGTCGGAGTTCTCGAATCCAGGCATGTGAATGAGTATGTCTTTGGGCAGGATAATTGCTGTAACCACGAGCAGAATGGCAATTGTTCCTGCTGAGGCAAGCATGGTGCGGCTTGAAACTTTTGCACCGATTGCACCGCCGATGAGACGGCCGAAAAGCATGAGCAGCCAGTAAACTCCCACAATGGCACCGGCAATGTCAAATCCCAGGTCGAGGCCGCTAAGGTCTCCGGGGTCTATGTCCTGGCCGATGTATTGCATGAGCACATTGGGGATACCCACTTCGATGCCCACATACATGAAAATGGCAAGGATGCCGAGCACGAAGTGGCGATACTTGAATGCGCCCAGGGTATTGATGCTCTCTTGCTCTTTGCCAAGCTCTGGTGATTCGGGGAGTTTCGAGAAATAGAGTACGAGGAATGCTACAAAGAAGATGCCCATTGCCAAGAAGAACACGGGGTTGGCTGTCGAGATTTTGTCGGCTGCATCACCAATAAGGTAGCCCACAATCACAGGGGCAAGTGTGGCTCCGATTGAGTTGCATGCACCGCCAAACTGTACCAACTGGTTGCCCTGGTTCTCGTCTTTGCCAAGGCCGTTGAGCATAGGGTTTACCACGGTGTTGAGCATACACATAGAGAATCCCGACACGAATGAGCCGATAAGGTAGATGCCCACATTGTTGGCCACACCGGAAAGGAATGTGATGAGCACACCCACGAAACCTACGGTTACAGCCGAGAGGGCTGTTATGCGGTAGCCATATTTATTCAGAATAAGGCCGGCGGGATATCCCATAACCGCATAGGCGATAAAGTTGGCGAAATTGCCAAGTTGTGACATTAAAGCGTTGTCGCTCGACATACTTTGGATGACGGAGCCAAGCGGATTTTGGTATCCGGTTACGAATGCAATCATAAAGAAGAGTGCAAACATAATGACAATGGCCAACTTGTTACTTGAACTTTGTTTTGCTTCCATTATTGTTTTGAGGTTTGTCCAATGTCTGTTTGGCTTTGGCCGGCTCAGCGCTCACTGTGCTGATTTGCAAGTGCGGCGCCGCGCGTTCTGCCGCGGCTTTGCAGTCTATTGGGTTAATAAAAAATTAATTGTTATAGTTGATTCTTGTTTTTAGTCTTTCTGTCTTTTTCTGTTACTCTAACTTTTGCCGCCGAGGTTGTCAGTGTCAATACTGCCGCGGCCCGAATATTGATGTGCCTATGCGCACTATTGTGGCCCCGAGGTCGACGGCTATGGGCCAGTCGTGGCTCATGCCCATGCTCACTTGGGCAAATTGCTCCTGCCCGGCAAAGGCTCCGTCGCGCAGTTGCTCGAATGTGTGTCTTGCCAAGGAAAACTCGGCCGCCACTTGGCCTGTGTCGTCGGTGTTGGTGGCCATAGTCATCACTCCGCATATCCTCACTCCGCCTACATTGGCGAAGCAGCCGCTGTCGGCGGCCTCAATCACCTCTTGCGGGGTGAATCCGCTCTTGGTGTCTTCTTGGGCCACGTGCAACTGAAGCAGGACATCGGCTGTGCGGCCTATGCGCATGGCCTCTTTCCCCACAAGCTGCAGCAGTTTCACACTGTCGATGCTTTGTATCATCGACACATGCGGCATGATACCGCGCACTTTATTGGTCTGCAGGTGTCCTATGAAATGCCACCTCACATCGCCGGGCATCTGCTTGGCTTTCGCTTCGAGCTCTTGTGCCCGGTTCTCGCCGAATGCTACCTGCCCTGCCGCATATGCTTCGCTGAGCTCGTCGAGTGGATGAAACTTCGATACCGCCACAAGTTGCACTCCGCTGGGCAGTTGTGCTTTTATCGATGCTATGTTTTCAGCTATGATACCCATCGTTTTCGTTGACTTATTCAGCCTTTTCTGCTTCAGCCTGTGCTTTGTCGAGCGAGTCTTTTTTTGCTCTGCGGTCGGCCAGTGTCTCGCCCAGATCGGCTTGAAGCACGTCCATCAGTTGGGTTTCGGTGATTGAGACAATCTCGTAGTCAAACATCACACCGTTCATCCCGTTAAGGAATGTCTCAAGGGCCTCTTTGAATTCAGCGGCTTGAACCAGTGCAAACGAGCCTGTCTTTTTCTCAGCTCCCGTTTTCTCATCGATGGTGATCATATTAATCTTCACCTTGTACCATCTGTCACCTCCGTCGTTGTAGAACACGTCGTCGTAACGCACTTTCTTCACTGCGGTAACAGAGAATTCTCCTTTAACAAAGGGCTGGATTTCCTCGGTGATGCGTGCCTCTGCCTCAGTGAACGATAATGCGTCGACCAGATAAGGTTCTGTTACTGCTTTGGGAGCACCGGTGCTCAGGTCGATAGTGTCATATTTTACTTTAGTCTCAAACCATTGTGGCATAATTCAATTCTGTTTTTTGTGTTCGTAAATAAAATGTTTCTTGCCGCCTCGGGTTCGGCGTAGCCGCTGTTGTGTGTGAACGACTGAAACCCGACTGCAAAGTTACTCAAAAAAGTTTTGTCCCTGGCTCCGTCTTGACAATTTATTGGAGCAGCTTTTTCTTGGCGGCCTCATATTCTGCAACCATTTGTGCAATGGCTTCGCCTGCGGTGATTACTTCCGTTCCTTTAAGTAGGCCTGTCACTTGGCCGATTTCAAGCTCACCATTCTCAATATCGCCGTTGAAAATGCCGAGCTTTGCCTTGCCGCGACCCACTATCTCACGCAATTCATCGGCCGATGCTCCTGCGTTTTCGGCATTTTCCACCGCTTCACGGAATGCGTTTTTCACCAGCCGGGTGGGAGCGAGTTTTTTGAGCAGCAATTTGGTATCGCCCTCGTTCAGGTTGAGGCACAGTTGCTTGAACTCGTCGCTTGCCGAACTCTCGGTCGTGAGTGCAAACCGTGTGCCCACTTGTACGCCCTCGGCGCCGAGAGCCTCTACCGCAAGAATGGCATCACCGGTGGCTATGCCGCCTGCTGCTATAAGGGGCAGGGTGGTGGCACGGCGCACGGCCGGTATTAGGCATAGTGTCGTGGTCTCCTCTCTTCCGTTGTGTCCTCCTGCCTCAAAGCCTTCGGCCACTACAGCATCCACTCCGGCATCTTCGCATTTGCGGGCAAACAGCGACGACGATACCACATGAGCCACCGTCACGCCGTGATCGTGAAGCCAGCCGGTCCATTTCTTTGGACTGCCGGCCGAGGTGAATACAACGTTCACCTGGTGCTTGACGATAATGTCCATAATCCTCTCTATTTCAGGATACATCAGCGGCACGTTCACGCCAAAAGGCTTGTTGGTGGCTGCCTTGCACTTCACAATGTGCTCTTCAAGTGTCTCTGGGTGCATCGATCCTGCCCCTAGAAGTCCCAAACCGCCGGCGTTGCTTACTGCTGATGTCAGCCGCCAGCCGCTGCACCAGACCATTCCGCCGGCCACGATTGGGCGCTCAATGCCGAATAGGTCTGTGATTCTGTTGCTCATCATTATTGTTGTCGTGTGAGTGGTTAAAATTAGTGTGATTCTTATATGTAAGTCCTGTCTTTTCAGGCGTTGCCCGCCTATGTGGGACTTTACTGTGTGTAAAATTAATAAATCATTTCCAAATGCGCATCATTTGCACGCCATTGATTTGATTCTTATCTTTGCGCGAGTGTTTTTATATGTTTTTTGCAATGAGTGATTTTTTCAAGACGCTGAAAGCACCATCGGAAGGCTTGTACAAGGAGAAAATGAGCAAGTTTCTCTCGTTTGCTGTACCTGTGACCTCGGCCGATGGGGCTAAGGATGTGATAAAAGCCACTCAAAACAAGTATCACGACGCAAGGCACTGCTGCTGGGCCTACATGATAGGCACCGACCGCAGCGAATATCTTTCAAGTGACAATGGCGAGCCTTCGGGAACTGCCGGAAAGCCAATACTTGGACAAATCAACTCATTTGAGCTGACTAATGTTGTGATTTGCGTGGTCAGGTATTTCGGCGGCATCAAATTGGGCACGTCGGGTCTGATTTCCGCTTATCGCCAAGCTGCGCGCGAGGCAATAGAGGCTGGCGAGATTCTCGAGTGTCATGAGCAGGCGAGGCTCTCGTTCAGTTTTCCTTATCTGGCAATGAACGATGTGATGAAGCTTGTGAAAGGGGGCGATGTGCGTGTCGTCGACCAGCAATTCGACAATGTGTGCCTGATGACCCTTGAGTGTGACGCCGACCGCATGGCAACCCTCAAATCTCGCATATCATCCATATCGGGCACGTCGGTGCTTTGATGCTGTCTTATTCGTCGTTTTCCCTTTTTGTAAATACGAACCGGGCCTTGCAGTGGCTCTCTCCGCTTACGTCGATGCTCATCTTGCAGTCGGCGAGGTCGCGGTCGTCGATGCGCACGGTGGCAACATCGCCATAGTGGGTCTCTTTAAGAAAGGCAATCTCCATTCGTGCCAGCATGTGGCTATCATATGTGGGCATGTCAAACTGGTTCATCAGCAGTTCAATGTAGCGCACCGTGTTGACGTGACGGTTGAAGTCACAGTCCACATACTTGAACGTGTGGCTCGCCTCTCGTCCGCCGTCCACACGGTGAATGCGTCCTTGTGGAGCAATGGAGCAACGGCGGTTGCTCACGTTGTCGTTGATGTAGCTCAACTGCGAAATGTCCACTCCTTGACGTGTGCTG
>CAVIEK010000021.1:0-12609 GCA_963641805.1 Bacteroides fragilis | reverse complement strand
CGATTTGCCCGTCGGCATCCGTGATGGCCACGTTGCGTTGCGAGAAGAAGCGGTTGTAGCCCTCAATCCAAGTGGTCATGGTGTAGCTATCATTGATGCGTGGATATCGCTTCATCTCCACCGTCACTCTCGACAGCACCCACCCCTCATTTCGCTTTATGAGATAGGCATACCCCACACCCCAGGCATTGGCATGCAGGGTCGATATCTCAATCACCCGCTCCACAATGAGCTGGAGTGGCATCTCGCCTTGCGCATTGCACTCGGCAGCAGTCAGAAAATAAGTGCGGCCGAACTCCTTTATATGCCTTTCGTCTTCCATGTTGTATAATGCAGGTGTTGTCTGTCTATTTGGCTCCTATCATTTTTTTCATCTCTGCAGCGGTGCTGTGGCGCTTGCCGTTGAGTCCGCTCAGATATTTGTTCTCGCTCGTTGGTGGCATCTTTTTGGCGTTGTCAAAATTCTCTGGTGTGGTGATACGTGTGAACACCACTCGCTGCACACGGGTGCGGGGGCAGGTGCCTATGCTGTAGCCAAGCTCTTTGTTGTTCTTGCCTGGACCGTTGCTGCTCCAGTAGCGAATGTCGCCGTTGTCGTCATAGCCGAGAAACACCACACTGTGTCCGCGTTCCTGGTCGTCGTCCTTCACATCGTTGCAGCCGATTATCGCTCCGCTGTCGCTTCCGTTAGTCTCGTTGCGGTCCCAAAATATCTTCATGAAGTCGCCTGGCACGGCTTGTTGCCACACGGGGTCGGCGCGCCATTCGTCGTCGGTCTTGTAACGTTCCTTGGGGTTCTCCCTGTTGCGCTCGCTCTTGGCGCCGCGAAAGGCTGTGACGCTGTAGCCGGCTTTCAGCTCATGTACAAGCACAGCCACGCCAGGGCCGTTGGCGTTGGCGCGTCCCCAGAATCCGAAACCGTCGTCTTCTCCTATACCTTTCTCGTTGATATAGTCAACTATGCCCACATAAGGTTTCATGTTGATCCATGCGGCCCGAGAGATTTTACCGTCGGTATCCCACATCAGCAGGGCCTTGATGAGCACTGCATAGGTAGCGCTTGAGCAGAACGATGGCTGCGCCTTCATCGGGTTGAAGTCTGGGCGCTGGTCGGCGAGCTGCATCTTGTAAGCCTCATTCAGAGCCTGCATGGTGGTGCGCGGAAAGTCCTTGTTGGGACGGCCTCCAGTGTAGTAGCCTCCGTGTTGCGGGAACGAATCGATTGCGTTGAGTATGCACTTCTGCCACTGCTCGTTGATACTGCCTGTACGTTGTGCAGCCATTGAGTCAATGGCCATCAGCACAATAGCAGCAATCATTAGAATAAAGCGAAAATGTCTCATTTTGTATGTAATGTTGTGTTATGTGGTTGTTGCTTCAATCTCCAAAGTTACTAATTAATCATCAACTGCCGGCACGCATTCACATTCTTTTGCTTACGGCTCTTCAAAGCGCAGGTGCCCCCGGTTTCGTGGAATTTAAGTCTTTGTCTGGTATTGAATATGATTCCGATTTGCATTATCTTTGTAAGTTGTTTGCTTCGGCGGGCGGCATACCCTATATTTTTATACTGTTATAAAAAAGCGAAAAACAGCAAGATTACAACAATATGTTTGACTTTTTTCATCGCAAGCGCGACAACGTGAAGTTGTTCTATCATACTGATGTCCATAGCCACATCCTCCCCGGAGTGGATCATGGCTCGCAGGATGTACCGCAGTCTCTCGAAATGTTGCAGGCCGAGCTCGATATGGGCATCGACCGCGTGATGTGTACATCCCACGTCACTGCCGAGACTTTTGAGAATACCATTGAGTCGCTTACCACTGCCGGCAAGGTTCTTCAAGCCGCAGTCGACGAAGCTGGACTGCCGGTCGAGATTCATGCTTCGGCCGAATACCGACTGGATGAATATTGGAACAAGGAATATGCTGCCGGTCATCTGCTCCCCATGCCGGGCAATTATGTTCTGGTGGAGAATTCGTTCATTCAAGAACTTATTGAGATTGACGACATGATGTTTGATCTTCAGGTGAAGGGCTATAAGCCCATCCTTGCGCATCCCGAGCGCTATCCTTATTATTATCATCGCCATGAGCGCTATCAGAAACTTCATGGGGCTGGTGTGAAATTCCAGGTCAACATACTGTCGCTGGCAGGCTATTTCGGCAATGGGGCTCGTGATGCCGCAGTATGGCTTGTGAACAACAACCTTGTGGACATGCTCGGCAGTGACATGCACAACATTAACCATGCCCACGTGATAGCCGACTACTTGACGACAAAAGACTGGCGCAAGATGAGCCAAAAACTTGAGCTGCGTGTGATCAACGACTTGGTGCGATAGAACAAGCGCCGGCTACGCGGATAATAGGCAACCGCACCGCTTGAATCATTGCTTGGGTTCAAGTGGTGCGGTTGTTGTGCTATCGGCCTTTATGTGCCGTGGAATTTATTGTGTGGCTTTGAAACTGAACGGAATTTCCTTGCTGCTAGAGCTTGATGTGAAGCTGCCTTCATAAGTCATCCCGTCGCATCGGCCCACAAGTGTCCCGGCGATTTCCTCTCCCTTGTAAATGGATACTGTGAGAGTGCCGTCGCCAGTGGTCAATCCTATGAGCTTCATGGGTATCCCTGGCTTGCCCTTCATCACGAATCGTGCCGAGCCTTTCACGTTTTGCGGATCGGCTATGTTGAGGTGCAACAGGCACTCTTGCTGACCTATGGTTCCGGTCATGGCCAAAGAGCCCGACTGGCGTTGTTTCGCTCCTTGTGTGGGAGATTGATGCGTGTCGATGTCAATGTCTCCCATGAACGCACGCTCCATACTGTCCATCATGGCAAGCTGTTGGTCGCTCTGCTGCATCATTATCTGAAAGATTGAGTCGACATCGGCCTGCCCAGTGGCGTTGATCGGAATTGACTGCGTGCTCACGGTGCGCTTTATGGTTACTTGTGTGTGCTCCTTTAAGTATAACGCAATGAATATCAGTAGTATGATGGCTACTGCCGCACCTGCCGCCACCACGGCCCATGTGAAGCGTCGGCGATGCACCTTGTGAGGGGAGGTATGGCGCATGACTTCTGCCGGACCTTCATGCACATCGTGTGGAGTGTGATAGTGTGGCGGTGGGGTGGCACTGTCGCTTGGCGACTCAGGTTGTGGCTCATTGGCTGGTGGCACCGGAGGCGGCGTGGCCGAGTTTCCTTTTTCAGCGTCAATGGGTGCAAGTGGAGTAGGGGTGCCACAGTGTGGGCAATACTTCACTCCGTCGGGCATTGGTTGCCCGCAATTGTTGCATATCTGTCTCACTTTGCGATGCGTCGTTTAATGAATTCGATAATTAGGTCGGCCGTCTCTTGTGCGCCGAAGAGCGATGAGTCGATCGATAGGTCGTAGCTTTGCGCATCGCCCCATTTCTTGTCGGTGTAGAAGTTGTAGTATTCGGCCCTCAGCTTGTTCTTTTTTTCAGCCATGGCCTCGGCCTCTTTGGCATCTTTGCAGTCGCCGCGCTCGATTATGCGTTTGACACGAGCCTGCATCGATGCGTGGAGAAACACACTCACCACCTTGCAGTGGTTGCGCAGTATGTAGTCGGCAGTGCGGCCCACAATCACGCATGGGCCACGGTCGGCCAAAATGCGCATCACATCGCTTTGTGCCTTGTAGATGCTATCGTCGCTAAGTGGTGTGTCACCTATGAAATAGGCTCCGCTGTTATAGCCTGTGTTGAACGACCACAAGCTTGAGAAAAACGATGGTGTGCGCTCATCGGCAGCCTCAAAGAAGTCGGCGTTTACGCCGCTCGATTTTGCCGCCTCGGTGAGTAGCTCTTTGTCGTAGTAGTCGATACCGAGTCCTTGTGCGATGAGCTTGCCTATCTCGCGGCCGCCGCTGCCAAACTGACGGCCTACGGTCACCACATATGTAGCTTTGGTTGATTTGATGTTGTCTGTCATAGTGTTGTTTGTGTTATATAGTGGATTGTAGTTCTTGTTGTCTTCATTGTGATGTCGGCTTACGGCTCAAGATTCATATAGTGCCCGTCGATGACCGACCGTGAGGTCTTAAATGTTCCCTTGTCCCAGTCGCACTTCACGTTGGTGCTGCGTGCCGCCGGTAATTGTCTCACTATTTTAAGCACGTGTGAGAAGCATATGGTTGGTCCCGCGTCTTCTACGGCCTGGTCGATTGTGGGGGCGGTGAGTGGAGTGGTGGTGAGCACGAAGTTTATGCCGCCTATCTTTATTACTCCGGCATATTGCGTGGTGGAACTCAGCTTTATCACATCGCCGCTGTTAACCTCAAATCCTGTGGGGTAGCCTCCACGCATGTTCACTGTGAGAAGCAGTGTGTTGTGCACTTTTTCGGCATTGGCTATCACCTTGAGCTTGCCGACAGCAGCCTTAACTATGCTCATGCCGGCGGCCTCTTCGCTCAGCGAAAGCTGCTTCAGTCGCAATCCGCTTGTGGGGTTGGTCATGAACTCATTGTCAGCATTGCCAGTGGACGTGGCTGCGGTGTCGACGACCTCGTTGTTTTTGTTGTCGTTTTCAACGCGCATCAGCGGGATGCCCACAAACACCTCTTCGTCGCCGGTTGAATGGTGCTCGGCGTTGCCCAGTTGGTCTTCACCGTCGAGTATGTATGTGTTGGTGCTCATTTTGCTGCCGTCCCACACGGCATGTAGCATTGTGTGCTGTTGGGGCAAGACCTCTGCCACGAACTCAAATACCCTTTCAAACCGCGTGTAGCCTCCTGCGTTTTTCACGTGTCTCTTCAAAAAGTCGGCATTGTCTGGGTTCATCATTAGCAGAAAATGCGTTCTGCCCACTTCCAGGTCGCCATATGCCATACGGCGTGTCAACTCGTTGCCCTTGAGTATGTCGTAGTCATAAATGTCGACTCTAAGTTGGCCCGAGCCATCGTCCTCAGGCTTGATTACAAGTGCCAGCACATAGTGTAGTGATCCATTGTCGTCAATCGCCTTCAGCTTTTCGGCAAGTGATGCCCCGAAGCCGTTGAGTGATGCGTCGTCGTCGATTCTCACCTTCTTCAGCTCAATGTAGTCGGTCTTGTTGGGTAGGGTGAACCCCTCGCCCTTCACCACCTGGAGCGGTAGCACCACGGTGTTGCGCTTGGCTGCTTGGGCGCTTAGGCTAAGAGCGGCAAGGATAATCAATATGGCTATGATTTTTTTCATATGTATTCTCTTTGACATTTATTTAACGACTAAATTACTGCTTTTGTGTGATTTTTTTTGCATCTTTGTGACAAAAAATATGCGCAGTCGGCGGTTTTACTTTTCAACCCGCTCATGCTGCATGTGAAAATCGTACAAGAATTTCAGAAGACGAGATACTGTAACTAAAATGAACAAACTACACACCATAATGGCCTCTTTACTGACTTTACTTGCCGCCTCGTGCTCCACATCGGGGCAAAGCGCGCAAAGCGACGTGTTCCACACACAAAGCGGCAAGGCGGTGGCTTTCAATTTCATAAAGCACGGCAGCCTTGAGATTATTTACGACACTGTTCATATCCAGGTCGACCCCGTGTCGAAACTTCCTCCAGAGACCGACTATTCAAAATTCAGCAAGGCCGACCTCATCCTCATCACGCATGAGCACTATGACCATTATGACGAGGCCGCTATCGACACGCTGAGCAAAAAGTCGACCGTTGTGGTGCTCAACGGACGTTGTGCGGCCATGTTGCGCCGAGGCACATCGCTTGACAACGGCAACAGTGTGCAGTTGCAGAGCGACATCACCATTGATGCTGTCCCGGCATACAACACTACTCCCGCCCACACGAAGTTTCACCCCAAGGGCCGAGACAATGGCTATGTGCTCACCCTTGACGGATTTCGCATCTACATTGCCGGTGACACAGAAGACATTCCTGAACTCAAGAATCTGCAAAACATAGATGTGGCGTTCTTGCCGTGTAACCAGCCTTACACGATGACGCTTGACCAGTTTGCCAATGCGGTTAGGATGTTTTCGCCCAAGGTAGTCTATCCATACCACTACAACGACACGCAGGTGAGCCGCCTGCCGTCGATGCTCAAGGGATATGACGTGCGCATCCGTCAGATGAAGTGATGGCAGTCACATAGGCTCGCCTGTGGCGAGCATAAAACCGGGAGCGCCCAAGACTTCAAGTCAAGGGCGCTCCCGGCTTTATCAGTGTGTCACCTTGAATGTGTGCCTATCCGAAGTTGTCGAAGTGTATCGACTCCGGATCAACACCAAGTGAGTCGAGCATGTTTTCTACACTCTTGCTCATCATTGCCGGACCGCACATGTAATATTCGCAGTCCTCGGGAGCCTCGTGGTCTTTGAGATAGGTGTCGTAAAGCACCTGATGCACAAAACCGGCGGTATACTTGACACCGAGCGCATCGGCCTCAGGATCGGGACGGTCAAGAGCAAGATGGAACGAGAAATTGGGGTATTCCTTTTCAAGATCAAGAAAATCATTCAAGTAGAAGACCTCACTTAGCGACCGGGCTCCGTAGAAGTATGACATCTTGCGGTCGGTCGTGTGAAGGGTCTTGGTCATGTGCATGATTTGGGCACGCAGGGGAGCCATTCCGGCACCGCCGCCAATCCATATCATTTCCTTCTTACTGTCGAAAATTGGGTGGAAATCTCCGTAAGGGCCACTCATTATCACCTTGTCGCCGGGTTTGAGGGTGAAAATGTAGCTAGATGATATGCCCGGCATCACATCCTGGAATCCGACTTGAGGCTTCGGCTTGAATGGTGGGGTGGCGATACGCACCGTGAGCATGAAGCGGTCGCCCTCGGCGGGGTAGTTGGCCATGGAATAGGCGCGAACGGTGGGCTCGGTGTTCTTGCATTTGAGGGTGAACAGTCCGAATTTTTCCCACATGGGCAGATACTTATCGCCTATAGAGGCTTTGTCGATGTCCACATTGTAGTCCATCTCATATTCTGGAATGCGTATTTGGGCATACGATCCGGGAATAAAGTCCATGTGCTCGCCCTCAGGCAATGCCACTATCAACTCTTTGATGAACGACGACACATTGTTGTTGCTCACTACGGTACACTCATATTCTTTTACAGAGAGTACCGAGTCCGCCACCTGGATTTTCAGGTCGTCTTTCACTTTCACCTGGCATCCAAGACGCCAGTGTGCCTGCTGCTCTTTACGGGAGAAATGCACTGTCTCGGTAGGCAGAATCTCGCCTCCGCCATCAAGCACTTGCACACGGCACTGGCCGCAACTTCCCTTGCCGCCGCATGCGCTGCTCAGCATCACACCGTGGTCGTGCAGCGTGTTAAGCAACGATGATCCTGTCTCGACGTCAATCTCTTTTTTTCCGTCGTTGATGTTGATGCGCACCTTGCCGCTTGCCACTAGATAGTGGCGAGCCACAAGCAGCACGACGACAAACAGTAGTGTGATGACAAGGAACACTGTCGCGCTTGTCACTATGGTAATGTTTGTGGTATCTAATAGTGTCATTTTCTTGTCATAGTTTTATGCCCAGGAAACTCATGAATGCGATTCCCATAAGACCAGTGATTATAAATGTGATGCCTATGCCTTTTAGCGGAGCTGGAACGTTACTGTAGGCCAGTTTCTCGCGGATGGCGGCCAGACCCACTATGGCCAGCAGCCAACCCAAGCCAGAGCCGGCCCCGTAGACGGCGGCAGTGAAGCACGACCCGAGGTCGCGTTGCTGCATGAACATCGCACCGCCCAGAATAGCGCAGTTCACGGCTATCAGCGGCAGAAATATGCCGAGTGAGTTGTAGAGTGATGGGGAGAACTTCTCCACGGCCATCTCCACGAGTTGCGTCATCGACGCGATGACTGCGATAAACATGATAAGACCCAGAAAACTGAGGTCGACGTCTTTCAGCGCAGGACTCAGCCACTGTAGGGCCCCGGCCTGCAGCACATATTTGTCGAGCAGGTAGTTGATGGGCAGCGTCACCACAAGCATGAAGGTTACCGCTATGCCAAGGCCGAATGCCGTCGACACTTTTTTCGATACCGCCAGAAATGAGCACATGCCCAAGAAGTAGGCGAATATCATGTTGTCGATGAATATCGACTTTACAAACAGATTCAAATCTTCCATTTTGCTTTACTCATTATTTGGGGGTTAGTCTTTCTCTTGCAAATCTTTGTTGTGGGCGCGGTGGAACCAGATGATGCATGCCACGGCAATCAGCGCCATCGGAGGCTGTATCATTAAGCCGTTGTTCATGTAGCCGGCATCGTATACGCATTGGGGTATCACATGGAAGCCGAGCAACGTGCCCGACCCGAGCAGCTCGCGCACAAATGCCACAACCGCCAGTATCAGCGTATAGCCGAGTCCGTTGCCTATACCGTCGAGGAACGACGGCCACGGCTTGTTGCTCAGGGCAAAGGCCTCAAGTCGGCCCATCAGTATGCAGTTTGTTATTATGAGACCGATGAACACCGACAACTGCTTGCTCACATCGTAGTCAAAGGCTATGAGGAACTGTTGCACCATAATCACGAGGGCGGCCACCACCACCAGTTGCACTATGATTCTTATGGTCGATGGTATGGTCTTGCGCATCATCGATATTATCACGTTGCTGAAGGCCAGTACCACGGTCACTGATATGCCCATCACCAATGCCGGCTCAAGCTTTGCTGTGACAGCCAGCGTGGAGCAAATTCCGAGAATCTGCACAAGCACGGGATTGTCCCTCGATATGGGATTGAATAATACTTGTTTGCTTTTATTTGATGCCATTTTGCTTTTTTACTTGTTGTGGTTAATTGTTGGAGCTTTGAAGCTTCTTGAAAAAACTGTCGTAGGCGGTCATGCTGTTTTTGAGCATCGACTGCACTCCGCGGCTGGTGATGGTGCCTCCACTGATGGCGTTCACATAGTCCTCGCCGTCGGTGGGCTTTTGGCCGGCTTTCATCACTCCTATCGACTTGAGCACACCGTCTTTATAGAGCTCCTTCCCTTTGAATTGCTCTTGGAATGGCGCACTCGCGATTTCGGCTCCCAGTCCAGGGGTTTCCCCCTCGTGAGAAAAGTAGGCTCCGTATATCGTGCTGCCGTCGGAGTCAACGGCCACATAGCCCCAAATGGGGCCCCACAGGCCGGCTCCGTATACCGGTATTATGTATTTCACCGATCCGTCGTCGGTCTTGCACTTAAACACCGGAAGTCGCTTTTGGTCCTCGGCGAGCTTGGAGTTCTGCTTCATGTCTACGTTGAAGGCCACGTCTTTGGTCGAGTCGGAGACTGTGCCGTCGCTGTTCACAATGTAGTCGGCTACAATATATTTATAATAAGTGCTCTCAACCGCGTCGTCACTTGGCGGTGTCACGTGCACCGCACTCAGTATCTGCTGGCGCTTGTCGTTGGCGATATTCTTCTCTTGCCGTGGCTTGAGCGCCATATACACGAATGCAAGCAAAGCGCCAACCACCATTACCATTATGGCTGAATACGTTATTTGATATGTATTGCTGTTCTTGTTCATGTCTCTATGCCTCCTTTGATTGATTGTTGGCGTTGCGTGTGCGGTTCATCCGGCGCTTGATGTTGGCCGATACCACACAGTGGTCTATTAGCGGAGCGAATGCGTTCATCAGCAGCACCGCAAGCATGGCTCCTTCGGGGTAGCCGCCGTTGTATACGCGGATCAATATGGCAAACACGCCCACCAGGAACCCGTAGATGTATTGTCCCGTGCGTGTGCGCGCCCCTGTCACAGGGTCGGTTGCCATAAACACTGCCGCAAAAGCGAATCCGCCATAGCACAACTGCTCTACAGGGTTGAGCAACGATGCGGGGTAGGTGAGGCTAGGCAGGGCATGGGCAAGTGCGCCCATTGCCAGACCGCCCGCAAACACCGATGTCATTACTCTCCACGAGGCTATGCCGGTTACCAGCAAGATGGCTGCTCCTATCAGTATGCAAAGGGTCGATGTCTCGCCCGGTGAGCCTGGGATGAAACCGAGAAATGCATCAAGGGTGCTGATGGGCTCTCCGGTTACGCCGGTCAGAGCCAACGAGTCGCTAGTGGTTGTGGCCACTTGTCCGAGGGGGGTCGCCCCGGTAAATGTGTCGGCTACATTGCCACTGCCGAAACCGAATATGGCATCGGTCTTGACAAATGCGGCATCACCGCTCATCTTCGACGGATAGGCAAAAAACAGGAATGCACGCGTCACAAGAGCCACGTTGAATATGTTCATGCCGGTTCCGCCAAACACTTCTTTAGCGAATATCACTGCGAATGCGGTAGCTACAGCCACCATCCACAACGGTGTGTTGATGGGCACAATCATCGGTATGAGTATGCCCGACACCAAAAATCCCTCTTGAATCTCTTTGTGATGTATCTGGGCCGAGATGAACTCTATCCCAAGGCCCACCACATAGCTTACCACTATCACCGGGAGCATCGACAGGAAGCCGAACATCCACATCGTGGTCCAGCTTGTCGCGGGCTCTCCGATGGCAAGGTAGTGTTGGAGACCAATGTTGTACATGCCAAACAGCAGTGCTGGCAGCAGTGCCACAATCACCATAATCATGGTGCGCTTCATGTCGTTGGCATCATGGATGTTGACTCCTGTGCGGGAAGTGGTGTTGGGGGTGAACAAAAATGTCTCAAAGCCGTCGTAGACCGATTCCAGCTTGGCAAGCTTGCCTCCGGGCTGGAATTGGGGCTTGATTTTGTCCAAAAGTCTTCTTAAAGCTTTCACCTTTATCTTAATTATTGTGTGTAGTTTCTGTTTGTTTTTTTAAGCTGTGCCTCAGCACATCTCTTTGCGCATGCGGTCAAGTCCGTCGCGCACAAGTTGCTGTAGCTCCAGCTTCGACGTGTCGGCATATTCGGCCAGGGCAAAGTCTTCTGGCGCCACCTCGTAGATACCCAGTTGCTCCATCTTGTCGATGTCGAACGCGATGATGGCCTTTATCAAAAACTCGGCGTAGATGTCCATCGGCAGCATCCGGTCATATTCGCCGCACATCACTATTGCGCGTTGACCGCCTTTCAGTCTGGCATCGAGCGTGGCGGGTCTCTTGTTGCGGCGCAAAAGCCATCCGGTGAAGTCACGGTAGATGCTGAACTTGTTAGGGTCAAGTGATGCCCATCCCATGAATTCGTCCTTTTGGGCCACTTCGGGTATTACTGTCACCTGCCTATAGGGCGCGCGCAGAAATCCGCCAGAGCCTACGGCATGACCTGTGAGCACGTTGCCGCTTATGATGCGTGTGTCAATTCCCTCGCGGCTCTTGATGTTGCCCTCGGTGAGCGACGCAATGTCGCAGCCTATGGTGGCTGTCGCGTATCGGGGCTCTGCCACTTCCGAACCAGTGACTGCCACTATGGTGGCATAGTTCATCTCTTGGGTGGAAAACAAGTGGCCGATGCGGGCTACTGTCACAATGTCGAGTGTCCACACTGTGTCACCTTTGTTTACGGGGCTCACATTGGCGGCCTGCACACCTGCGTTGCCTGCCGGATGCGGACCGTCGAACTCGTTGACAACGGCTCCGTCGACATTGACAATCTCTCCTTTCCTACAGCCAAGGTACACCTTGCCGTCGGTGAGCTTACCGAGTACGTCCACCCCCTTTTGCAGGTAACCCATGTCGTCGCCTGCCACCTTGCCGAGCGACGGAGCCAGCGGGGCAGAGTCGAAGCAGGTGACAAAGATGTCGCGTGGCCGCACTTCGGGCGACGGCACCACGTCGTAGGGGCGTTGCCTTATCATCGCCCACAATCCCGAGGCCAACAAGGCCCCAAGCGGGTTGTCGGGATTAGTCTCAAACTTTTTCTTCTCGTTTTGCCCGTTCGGCTCAATGACTATGGCGAGTATCTTGCGGCGCTCACCACGCACAATCTTGGTCACCTTGCCACTCACTGGCGACGTGACTTTGATTGCCTCAGTGTCCTTGTCGTGAAACAACGCCTCACCGGCTATCACCTTATCGCCCTCTTTCTTCTCGAGGCGTGGGATGATGCCGTGAAAGTCATCGGGAACTATGGCATACGATTTGCTGCGGGCACCTACCGTGGGCGCGTCGGGAGCTAAGCCGCCGGCCAAATTCAGGTCGTATCCTCTTTTTAGCTTGATGGTTGCCATTATCTTCTTTACGTTTTTCAGAAAACCTATATTTACTAATGTGTGTAATTCTCTTTTGCAAAGATAACGCTTTTTCTCGAATCTGCCTATCTTCGCACCACGATTGCTCTACCTGTGCTACTTGCTCGTCCGCTGCCGGCCGTCAACCACGTTTTGTGGACTTGTGCACAACAATTGTAGGCACTGGCTACAATATGCTTAAATAGCTCAAAAAATATGACGGTTTGACTGAAAAATCGTATTCCTATGTTGTTTTATAAAAATAAAAGTGATACTTTTGCGTAGTTTTTTCATAGTGAAAACTGCCGCTACCGCAAGCAACGGCAAGCTTTTGGCAAGATGCGTGTGTGCGAGACACTTCTGTTGGGCGCTGTTGAGCGCCTGTTGTTATATATTTTATGTGGCTATTGCAGGTCTGTGATGCTGCCCGCAAGCGCATCGGCCAGAATGCTTCTACATGAGAACAT
>CAVIEK010000020.1:12406-24868 GCA_963641805.1 Bacteroides fragilis | reverse complement strand
CAAAACCGGTTATCATTTGGTGGCATGTGGGGCCATTGCCAAAATCATTTATTAAGACAAGTGTGAATTTGAGGTAAACACTCGATATGGTTGCAGTGCTAGAAGTAGGGAACATGAAAACAGGAGACAAGCATCTATGAGCAGTGTCTCTTACTCATTTATCGGTGCAATTGCTTGCGTCACTTAAGCATTTCAAGGAATTCGTCCTCATTAATTATTGGAACACCTAGCTTTTGTGCCTTCTCTAGTTTTGATGGGCCCATATTGTCGCCAGCAAGCACATAACTTGTGGCTTTGGATATTGAGCTAACGTTTTTACCGCCGTTTTGCTCAATCATCGCCTTGTATTCATCACGTGAATGCTTGCTGAACACGCCGCTGATAACAATTTTTTTACCAACAAGTCTATCAGAATGCTCCGACAACTCCTCTGCCGATTCCTCAAACTGCAAGCCTGCGTCCCTTAACCGCTTTATAACTTCCCTATTCGACGGGATGGAAAAATATTCCACTATGCTCTCGGCAATTTTGGGACCGATTTCAGGAATAGCCGATAGCTCAAGTGCCGACATCTCCATAAGGCGATCAATCGAGTGTACATTGCGTGCAAGCACCTTGGCTATAGTCTCGCCGACGTATGAGATTGACAGGGCAAAAATCACGCGGGCAAACGGAACTTTACGCGATGCTTCCAACCCACGCAATATGCGCTGTGCCGATTTTTTCTGAAAACGATCAAGTGACATCAAGGTGGATTCTGTCAAATCGTAAAGGTCGGCGACGTTTTTCACCAAGCCACTGTCATGCAGCTGCACGGCAACCTCCTCACCGATTCCGTCGATATTCATAGCATGTCGGGCAACAAAATGCTCAATTTTCCCCGTTATTTGAGGATGACAGCCATATTTGTTGGGGCAAACCCATGCCGACTCCCCTTCAACTCTCACAAGAGCGGTGCCACACACGGGGCAATGATCAACAAAGGTTACCGGCGCACTCCCAGCGATTCGCTGCTTTAAGTCAACGCCTACGATTTTGGGGATTATCTCCCCTCCTTTTTCCACATAGAGCATGTCGCCGTCGTGAATGTCGAGCGACCTGATTATGTCTTCGTTGTGTAATGAGGCCCTTTTCACCACTGTACCCGAGAGCAAAACGGGATCTAGATTGGCAACCGGCGTTATCACACCAGTGCGCCCCACCTCAAACGACACATACTGCAATTTGGTACACTCTCGTTCAGGGGCAAATTTGTAGGCAATAGCCCATCGTGGTGACTTGGCTGTTGACCCCAAGTTAAGCCACTGTCGAGTGGAATTGAGCTTAAACACCAATCCGTCGGTCGCCACTGGTAGACTGTTTCGTTTCTCATCCCAATATTCTATGAAATCCTGTACTGCATCTATTGAGGGCAACACCGTCAGTTGTGCAGTTTTGAAGCCCCATGACCTTACGGCCTCCATGCGTTCCACATGCGTCTCGTAGGGCAGATTGTCGCCTAGCAGAAAATAGAAGTAGGCATCCAGGCCACGCCGAGCAACTTCGGCACTATTCTGCATCTTTAGTGTGCCTGCAGCAGCATTGCGAGGATTGGCAAACAATGGTTCTTCATTATATTGCCGCTCTTTGTTGAGCTTGTCAAAATTCTTCCACGGAAGCAGAATCTCACCGCGCACCTCAAAACGTTGCGGCCAATTGCCGGGCTGCAACTGCAGAGGCACACTTTTTATCGTTATCACATTGGCGGTGACATCATCACCGTGCGTGCCGTCGCCACGAGTAACAGCCCGCACGAGTCTGCCTTTCTCATAGGTGACAGAGATTGATGTCCCGTCATATTTCATCTCTCCAACAATTTCAACCGGTTCGCCTCCAAGCCCGTCTTTTGCACGCCGCAAGAAGTCTTGAACCTCGCCAATGTTGTAACTATTTGACAGCGACTGCATCGGCCGCTCGTGAGCAACCTGCTTGAAACCTTGGCTCAAGTCACTTCCCACTCGTTGCGTAGGCGAATACGGGTCATAGTATTGGGGATTGTCATGCTCGAGCTGTTGCAGCCTACGCATCATGGCATCAAAGTCTTGATCGCTTATTGTGGGCTGGTTAAGGACATAATAATTGTAATTATGCTTGTCAAGCTGTTCTCGCAGTTGTTTTATTTGAGACTCCATTGCATCCATATTCATTAAATTTATTGCTAAGATAGACATTTTAATCCAAAACGGTGCTTCGCAAAACCGAAATAATCCAAGCAATACCCACCATTCTTGTAGCTGAAGCGCTCCGGGAAGCCGCATGACTGGTTATCTGTCCTTATGTGGAGAATGGGACTCTTTAGACAATGGAATGTCTTGGCATTGCCATTGAATTTCATTAATTTTGTAAAAAAAGAAAAAGAGAACATCTAAATGAAATTCAGCGATGTAATTGGCAATAAAAAAGCCATATCACGAATCAGGCATCTTGTGGATGAGCGCAGAATGCCACACGCATTGTTGCTCTATGGTGAGCCAGGAGTTCCCAAGTTGTCATTGGCTCTTGCCACTGCACAATACATACACTGCACCAATCGCACCCCCGACGGCGAACCATGCGGAACGTGCCAGTCGTGCATACAACACCAGACATTCAACCACGCCGACACATATTTCTCGTTCCCTATTGTCAAAAAAGGGAACTCAACCAGTGATGTGTTTATCGAAGAATGGCGTCAGTTTATCACAGAAAGTCCCGTTGAGGACTATGGGAAATGGCTGGAGCTATTAAAAAGCGAAAATTCCAAGCCTATAATATATGTGACGGAAAGCAACAACATTATTCACAAGATGAGCATGGCTGCCTTCACGTCGGATTATAAGGTGATGATTATGTGGCTTCCCGAGAGGATGAATGAGGAATGTGCCAATAAGCTGCTTAAAATAATAGAAGAGCCATCGTCCGACAGTATATTCATATTAGTCAGCGACAACATCAAAGAGATATTGCCCACTATCCTATCGCGCCTTCAGCGCATAGAGCTGCACAAGCCGTCGACCGAAGATATTGCCGAATACCTGTCGAAACGCTATAGCATGGATTTGCAAGACGCCATGGCAGTAGCCGCACCAGCCAACGGCAATGTGGTAATGGCGGAGCAAAGCCTACAACGCGGCAGCGAGTCGGACACGTTTCACGAAGAATTTGTGAAACTGATGCGAATGGCCTACGTGCGTGACTTGAAATCATTGAAGGAATGGAGTGAGGGAATTGCGGGAATGATGCGTGAGAAGTCGTGCCGATTTCTGGAATACTCATCAAGAATGATTAGGGAGAATTTCATCTATAACCTGCACGTGCCGCAGCTCAACTACCTGAACCGCACAGAGCAGGCCTTCAGCAGCAAGTTTGCACCATTCATCAACACCAACAACGCCGAGCAGATGATGTCGCAATTCGAGCTGGCTAAAAAACACATTCAAAGCAATGGCAACGCCCGGATAATTCTATTCGACATGGCGATAAAAATAACCATATTGATAAAACGATAAAACCGGACAGCTTCATTGTATAACCTATATGAATCTTAATGTTATGCGCAAGCGACACACACCTTTTCTGAAGCAAGTGGCCAATTACTATAAGGACACGGAATCATTGGCCGACTATTGTTTCGTGTTTCCCAATCGGCGCAGCGGGCAGTTCTTTGCAATGTATCTTGACGAGATGCGGATCAACGCCGACCGACCCGTTGTGATGCAACCGTCAATCACTACCATCAGCGACTTTGTGTCTGAGTTGTCAAACGAGACCACGCCCAACGTGATTCAATCACTATTTCTTCTATATAAGGCATATCGGTCGATCAACCCAAACGAGGACTACCCATTCGACAAGTTTGTCTATTGGGGAAATGTGGTATTGAGCGACTTCAACGATGTTGATATGTATCTTGTGGATCCGAAGGAGATTTTCAACAACATACGAGACTACAGGGAAATATCCACTGACTTCCTTCCAAAGGAACTGAAACAGGAGTTGAGCCGATATCTGAATTTCAACAGCAACAGCGACGATAACGACCGTTTTTGGAAGCATATCAGCGAGAACAGTGACGATGATGAAAATGGCGAGGTGAAGAAAAGCTACATGAGGCTGTGGCAACAACTGCTACCGCTCTATGAGGCGTTTAACCTGGAACTGGAAAAATCGGGACTGAGCTACACCGGCAAAACTTACCGTGATGCGGCAAAAGCCGTCATTGAGGGTGGTGAATCCGTGCTTAACTACAAGCGCTACGTCTTTGTGGGATTCAATGTGCTGAGTAATTGCGAGTTGTCGATATTCAATTCTCTCCACAAGGCCAAAATTGCCGATTTCTTTTGGGATCATGACTGGCCAGCCATGGACAACACCAACAACCTGGCGACTAAATTTATCCGTTTCTATTCAAAACGCTTTCCAGAGCCACATGACTTCATATCTGATCATTTAGAAGCAAATGAGTGGCCTGAAATCAGCACAATTGCCATTCCATCAAATTTCGGACAGGCCAAATACGCATTCACGATTGTTGACCAGTTGATTAAAAACGGACACACAAATGCCGGCAATGCCATAAATACAGCCATCGTTCTCCCCGATGAGAATCTTTTTACACCACTTATCAATTCAGTAAGTCCTAGGGTGAGAAACGTGAACGTAACAATTGGCTATCCCTTAAGGAGCGCCGACATTGTCTCGCTGATGCACACCGTGGCTAAAATGCACCGTCAGGCTTCACGTTGTGGCGACCAGTGGCGATTCTACAGAGAAGATGTGCGAGGGGTTCTGTCGCACCCTATTGTCAAGTCGGCCTTTGCTCTCGATGCATTGAAAATAGCACAAGTAATCGATAACATCAATGATTTTATTGTGCCTGAAAATCTGATTGATAACGACAACTCATTAAAGCCTTTATTCAACACAATAAGCAGTAACTCATCGGTTGGTGAAGTGTCCGCATACCTCGACAAACTCATAGAGTTTGTAAGTAATCTGTCCAATTCAATATCGGGAGGAGCCTCCCAGAATGATGAAGACGCTACTGAAGCCAGCATTCCATTGCAAAGTGCGTTTATCAACCAATATATGCTGATTATGCAGCAGGTGAAAAACTGCATAGAGACCTTTGGCATTCCACAGTGTGAGTCAACCATATTCTATCTCACCGACCGGCTTACCGGCTCTTACACAATCCCATTTGAGGGCGAGCCACTTAACGGACTGCAAGTGATGGGAATGCTCGAGACCCGCTGTCTGGATTTTGACAACGTGATTCTGTTGTCGATGAACGAGCGCATATTCCCCCGTAAATATCATTCACGCTCGCTCATAGCCGACAGCCTACGCCACCACTTTGGCATGGCGTCGACCGAACACAAAGAAGCAATGACCAGCTATTACTTCTATCGCTTGCTCGCAAGGGCACAACGGGTGTATATGCTCTATTCCACCCAGCAACAAGGTATTGGATCAAGCGAACCTTCACGCTACATTGCACAACTCAAGAAAATCTACAACTTGCCTATCAAGCACGTTGCTGTAAACAGTAAACTAGTGCCATCTTGTGACTATGTGATTAACCTTTCAAAGGATGATTATTGCATGCGGAAAATAGCGAAATACCAATCAGATGACACCGAGACCGGCTACCTTTCAGCAAGTTCTATCAATGAATACATCAATTGCCCCTTGAAGTTCGCGCTGCATCACATCTATGGATTGAATGACGAGACCGACAAAGGCGATTACATGGATTCAGGCACAATGGGTACAATCGTTCATGACACACTGCAAGAACTTTATTACCCAAATGGAACAGAAGGTTCATGTCGGGTTGACAAGGAAAGGATAAAATCATTTTCATCCAATCTCGACAAAGTGATAACCCGTCAAATCAACAAGACATACATGCATCTACCCGATAGTGAGCTCGATGCCGAACTGACAGGTGATTCAAAAATACAAAAAGTTACCATTCAATTACTTGTGGAGAATGTCATAAACTACGACTTAAAACTACTGGATGAGGCTAATGAGACGTTTATTGAAGTAATCGAGTGTGAATCTACCCACAATGTGAGGATAAATGCTAACGGCACTGAATTCAAATTCCAATTTCGCGCCGATAGAATTGACCGCATTGGCGGCAAGGGTCCGATAAGAATAGTCGACTACAAGACGGGCAAAGAAGAAGCCACATCGTTTTCCTGCGTAGCATCACTCTTCGATCGCAACAAAGGGTCTAAGCGTCCCAAAGCGATAGTGCAACTTATCTTGTACTGTCTGGCTTGGCAAATCGACAACCCTGCATATAAGGGTGACATCCTCCCATATATATATAAGTTGCAAAACATGGACGAGTCGGGAGTGAAATTCGGGCCAATGAGACAGAACAAAAAACAAATATCATTGACATTGCTGAAAGAAGTAAGCACGGAAACAAAAACGTCACTTTTGGAAGAGTTCTACAAAGAACTTGGAAGTGAGTTACGGTTTCTGTTTGACCAAGAGGCAAAATTCACTCAAGCGCCCTCATCACACAATCAGCCATGCAGCCACTGCCGTTTTTCAAGCATCTGCAAGCGTCAAATTCCCGAGAGCAACTGATTTGTCGACGCCCCTTTGGTGCTGCGTTTTGCCCATCAAGCATTTTACCGTAATTTTGCATTGCTATTTTAAAGATGTCAACTATGAGTAATAATGACAATAGCCGTTTGACCAACTTGAGAAGACGCACGTTTTGCAAGCTTGCCGTCAGCATGTTGCTGGCCATGCTTCTGCTGCTTTTCAATTCGGTTTTCTACAAGACCATAATACTAATGACCTTGTTCGGCATTTGGCGCAACAAACTGGCTTCGCGCATCGCCCAAAACCGCCGTCCTTGGTTTAAGCGCTCTATTTGGTGCATATTGCTAATCTCGCTATGGGTTGCAATGCCACGCTGGCGCACCGGTTGCACCGACCGAGTGCGGCTTCTTTACATGGACAATGCCGGCAACATCAAACATCCGCCATTGAGCCAATATCTCTTAAATGTGCTCATGCCAGAAAACGAAATGGTCAACTTCGGACTATTGGGAATAAGATTTTCCATTATTGGCGACAAAACATTACATATAAGCCCAACCTTGCTGAAACAAGCAAACGGAACAATACACGACGGTCACACAAGTGATTTCCTCAAACCGTATTTTATGGGTACCAGCAACCCGATGTCGGGTATTTGGGCGCAAGTTTTCAACGATTGTTTCGGAGACAATGACCGTGCGGCATATTTGTGCAAGCCAACTGCCCACTCAAGCAGTTTTGAATATCCGCTCATTGTGTTCTGCCATGGTTATCTGGGCAACCTCAGAATGTACCAAGGAGTTCTTAAGGGATTTGACAATGCCATAGTCCTTAGCATTCCCACCCATGGGATTGATGGTATCTTCCATATTACCGACATCAATGAGATTTTCACATTCTATATGCCTGTACTCGAAAAAATGGGATTCAACATAGATCATGGCCAGATTCATCTGATCGGTCTGTCGAATGGAGTCTCGGCCATAGGCAGCGCTATGAAGTCGCCGCATGCCAACGACTTCAAGAGCATGACTGCCATATCTGGAATTCCGCAACATTCCTGCAAAATATCCGGCAAGGTCAACCTAATAGGGGGAGGCAAAGACACATCGTCGGCTAATGTTCCCGGATATTGCTCAATGCTGAAATCAATGGGCATAGATGCTGAGATGTATTTTGGCAAGAAAGAAAATCACTTCATGTTTGTCAGTCAGAGTGCCAACATCCTTAGCTTTCTGAAGTCAAGGATGCAACTGAAGATCAACGACATCGACGATCCCGATTAGGCTTTATCGTCAGTGATATAAGTGCCCGAACATACTCCATATGGGAAACCTGTGTCTCTTGTGGTTGTAATGCCACCAATTTTTCAGTAATTTTGCAACAAATAAAGAATTGACAATGACGTAAGTCACATTTATTTATGGGTAATATTTATCTACAACTATTCATCACATTTTTTAAAATTGGAGCTTTCACATTTGGCGGCGGATGGGCAATGATATCAATAATACAACGCGAAATCGTAGAGAAGCACAAATGGATTGAGCAGACCGAATTCCTCGACCTTCTTGCAATCGCTCAGTCGATGCCTGGAATATTGGCAGTCAACATCTCGGTGGTGACCGGTGACCGTATGAAAGGACTCAAGGGAAGTATAACTGCTGCATTGGGAACCATTCTGCCGTCGTTCCTCATAATATTGGCCATAGCAATATTCCTGACCCCCGAAACGATCAAGAATAATGAAATAATCAGTAAGATATTCAAAGGCATACGTCCTGCTGTGGTAGCTTTGATTGTAGCGCCGGTGTTAACTACCGCAAAATCGGCAGGAATCAACTTGAAAACAGTTGCCATTCCGGCAATCGTGGCACTGGCCATTTACTCTGGCGTCCCAATAATTTCAAACCCCATAGTCTATATAATACTTGGTGCCATAGGCGGCTATGTGTATTACATCAAGACACTCAACAAACGATTTGGCAAGCTTAATGACTGATAAGAAATGATAGAGACATACATAAAACTGATTTGGGCTTACTTTAAAATCGGGCTTTTCGGGTTCGGTGGCGGATACGCCATGCTTTCTCTTATACATAATGAGGTTGTGGGCTCTGGATGGATTTCCAACCAAATGTTCACAGACATAGTTGCCATTTCACAAATGACCCCTGGGCCTATCGGAATTAACAGCGCCACCTATATAGGCTACGTGGTTACAGGCAGCGTGCTTGGTTCGATTGTAGCTACCCTTACAGTAATTATCCCTCCGTTCATCCTTGTGCTGCTCGCAAGCCACTTCATAAGCCGTCATAACGACAGTGCTGTCATCAAAGGCGCTTTTATGGGGTTGCGCCCCGTAGTGGTCGGGCTTATCGCCTCGGCCGCGCTGTTGCTGATGAACAGCGAGAACTTTGGTTACGTGACAAGCGAGCGACTAATTTCAATCGTGATTTGTATAGCCTCGTTCTGCATAGTGTATTTCACTCGCATCCACCCAATCCTCGTTATTGTCCTTGCCGGCATCACTGGGCTGGTGGTCTTTTAACCAATTAAAACAGACTCAACAATGAACTATAACCAGACAATTGACTTCCTATATTCACAGCTACCCATGTTTGAGCGGAATGGAGCCACCGCCTACAAACCGGGGCTGCGGACAAGCATCGATCTCGACAATATGGCAGGGAACCCACATAAAGCCTACAAGACCATTCATGTAGCCGGGACAAATGGCAAGGGATCAGTATCAAGTCTAATAGCTGCTACATTGCAATACAACGGCTACAAGGTGGGGCTTTACACATCACCGCATCTGGTGGATTTCAGAGAACGTATTGTGGTGAACGGTAAAAAAATATCAAAAGATTATGTGGTCGACTTTATTGACCGCCACATCTCGAGTAATTATCAAGGACACCCCACATTCTTTGAGCTCACGTCAACTATGGCTTTTGAATACTTCAAAGCACAGAAAGTGGACTACGCGGTGATTGAGGTAGGACTTGGCGGAAGGCTTGACAGTACCAATATCATCACCCCGATGCTTAGTGTCATCACCAACATCTCGCTTGACCACACACAATTCCTTGGCGACACACTTGTAAAAATCGCCACCGAAAAGGCCGGAATAATCAAACCGGGAATCCCTGTAGTGATTGGAGAAGCCGAGGGCGAAGTAAAGGATGTGTTCACCAGCAAAGCAGAAGCCGAAAATGCCCCAATCTCATTTGCACAAGATACTGAACAAATCACAAATTATAGCCATGAGACTGGACGACTAATGCTCGAGTCATCCCGTCATGGATCTATCGAATGTGAGTTATGCGGCAACTATCAGGTGCGCAATGCGGCAACCGCATTGGCTGCACTTGACAACCTACAGGCTGCAGGGGTTTCCATTAGCGAGGACTCGATTCACAAGGCATTCAAGACAGTAAATGAGACCACCGGGCTCGCAGGTAGGTGGATGACGGTGCGGGAAAAGCCACGTGTGATATGCGACACAGGTCACAACGCAGGCGGATGGCAATATTTGTCGGAACAACTTTCATCCCTTTCTTCTAAAAGGTTACACATGGTGATAGGTTTTGTGAAAGACAAAGACATCAAGCACATCCTGGAGCTCATGCCACGTCAGGCTCAATATTACTTCACTCAGGCATCTATTCCAAGAGCACTTGACTCACACAGCCTTATGAATCTCGGCAACAGTGCTGGACTTCATGGCGAGTGCTACCCTACTGTGACTGCCGCCTACGACAACGCTCTGTCGAATGCCAATGTCGATGACACGGTGTTTGTGGGAGGAAGTACTTATGTGGTTGCCGAATTTTTAAGTAGGCATGGCATTGATTAAGTGACACAAAATCAGCGCACTGAAAATCCGTTGCGACTATGTGACAAGATTTTCAGTGTGCACTCTACCTCTGTTAGGCTAACAGCCCCTATGGCGCAATCAAAGGACGGCCACAACATCAAGTGAAATCAGTGCGTTTTGCGGCAGTTCCTTAACCGACATTGATGATCGGGCTGGGTATGGCTGTGAGAATTCCTTTGCATACACAGCGTTCATCTCACTAAACAGATACATCTCCGACAGGTAAACGGTTGTCTTTACCACATTGTCAAGCGATGCCCCTGCGTCGGCAAGAATGTTTTTCACATTCTCAATCACCTGCTCTGTTTGTGCCTGAATAGTGTCGGGAATTACTCCTGTAACCGGGTCTACGGGCAACTGTCCGGAAACGAACACCATGTTTCCCGTAAGTATCGCATTACTATAAGCCCCGATTTCGGCAGGAGCTTTCAATGCCTTTATCATTTTCTTTTCCATATCTGACTAGCTAATCGTTTTTTAATAATTCATCTATTTTCATATCTAGTTGGCTACTGAAAGGGCGAGAAAGATTTCTAAGCAATGTCAAGGCGTCAGCCAGTTGCCTATCCTTCAGTTCCATAAAGTCGTGTTGTCCATAGTCATTCAGCAAACCGAACGCTTCCCGTATCGTCAGCCTGTCGCCCACGGGATACGCCGGTTGATAAGCGACAGCATTCTCATGTAGGTCAACCCTATTCAACAGTCCGATATCGACAAGTCGTTGTATAGACATTTGGACTAACGATGGCGGCAAGCCGTAGACAGCAGCCAACTCGCTTGTGCCTAGCGGATTTCTGTGCTCATTAAAGCGGCGGGAAATTATTGCAAGCAACAACACAGTCACCTGATTGAAGTAGTTGACAGAAATATGCCGTATATGGCCACTGTAACTGAGACTTGACGCAGTCTGCATCGAATAAGTCATCACCATACCGGCTAAAGTGATGAGCCACACTAGCTGAAGCCATATCAGCAAAAGCGGCAAAAAGGCAAAACTGGTTGAGTCCGGCCGACAGCAACATGAGCACAGGCATAAACAGAAACACCACGGCCGTAGATGGCATTATATTTCGATACATACACTTGTCCTCCAACAAACAGCATCTGAAGCACATGCGTGATGGTGCCACACGCCACACCCGCCACAAAAGCAGGTTTTGCTTTTACTGGGGTGTTAGGTATCAGCCAAAATGCGCAAGAGAACACCAACCAGGCTATCATCATTGGCGAGAGGTCGAGCAGGAATTGAACCACAGGCGACAAAACATCAATGTCGAGCACCTGGTTGATGCCGGCTGTCACAAGCAGGTTGAGTCCGGCCGACAGCAACATGAGCACAGGCATAAACAGAAACACCACGGTATAATCGGTTACCTGGCGATAAATCGACCTGTTACGTCTGACACCCCAAATTTCGTTGAATGATGATTCCACGTTGCGCATTAGGGATATCAGAGTCCAAAGAAGGAACACCACGCCAATGCCAACAAAAAGGCCTTGCGATGTTTGTTCGAGATACCGGTCAACAAAGGAGAATGACGAATTGAGTGCATTCCGTTGCGACGGAAAGTAACGAAACAATTCACTTTGCAGTATGTTTTGAAACCCGAATCCGCGGCCTATTGCGAAAAGCATTGCAAGAATCGGAACTAAAGCGAGCACGGTGCTATAGGTCAACGCACATGCTTTTTGCTGAAGGCGCTTACTGGCGAACGAGTTCACCGCCAGATTCAGTGTCTTAACCCATGCTGAAGTACGGCCGCCGTCCACGTCGTTCCACACACCGCCAGCACAATAACCGTAGAAAGCACCGGCCTTGCGCACGACCAAGTGAAGCCATACAGTTGCCTTTCGCATCAGTTGTCTCAATATTCCATTTGTCTTACGTTTCGGCATAAACTAACTGTCATCTGATAAATGCATATCGGTCTGATTGCTTATTGCTATACACAAAAATATAAATAAATCTGTTTATTAACAAAATTATGCCG
>CAVIEK010000020.1:0-12396 GCA_963641805.1 Bacteroides fragilis | reverse complement strand
GCCGAGTCGAGAGGCGGTCATTCCTCTTCCGATATTCCACAGTATATTCTGCTCAAGGTAAAGCAGCACCCGCAAAGGCAGTGCTACTTGACCATAGCCACAACGTCATTGTCGAGAATCACTTTATGTTCGCGGTAGAGTTGCCCTATCGCTTTCTTGAAATCCTTTTTGCTGCAGTTGAAAGTGCTTCTTATTTCTTCGGGGGTAGACTTATCGGTAATGGTCATCTTCCCCTCATGGCGGCTAAGAAAGTCCAAAATCTCACCCGCCAAGTCGCCTACGCGCATTCGTTGTATTTTCTCAACAGTTACGTCGACTTTCCCGTCAGGCCTTACCTGCTTCACATAACCATCGATGTGGTCACCGATATTTATGTCACGATATGTCTCACTCTGATAAATCATGCCCCAATGACGGCCGTCGACAATCACCTTGTATCCGATTTCAGTGCGCTGTGTTACAAGCAAATCCACTTTTTGGCGATGGTAATATCCCGGTTTGCCGCTATCGATGAACTTATCGAGCTTTGCCGAAGCGACCACGCGGTCGGTAGCCTTATCAAGGTATACATATACAATATAGCTGCGACCAACTTTCATATCAACCCGTTGCTCCCTGAAAGGCACAAGCAAGTCTTTGGCCACGAGCCCCCAGTCAAGAAACGCACCGATGTTGTTGACCGCCTTCACCCGCATCAATGCGAAGTCTCCAACGGCTGCTGTAGGACACTCAGTGGTAGCCACAGGACGATTTTCCGAATCATTGTAAACGAAAACATCCAAGTCGGCACCTGCCACCTCATCGCCTTTCAGATAGCGTTTCGGCAGTAGCACTTCTTCGCCGTCGGAATCGGCCAAATAGCAGCCAAAATCCACAAAGCGACTTACTTTAAGTTTATTGTATTCACCTATGTTGATCATTGAGAATTTTTTTGCGTTTTTTGTATGCGCAAAGGTAGTCATAATCAGCGACACGCACGTTAACAACTCACAACAAATCGTCACAGAGTGCACCGTGGCGTCCATTATAGGTGCACAAAATAGGTTAAAAAGCGAATTTCACGTGCAGTAAGAGATGATTTTGCTTGTTTTAGTTTAAAGAAGGCTCATCACAGAGCCTCATTTTGATAAAAAAAGTGAAACAGGCATTAAAAGCCCGGTCCTGACTGCAATAATAAGGCGAATTGTGCTTAATTTAGTGGTTGGAATTAAACTTTCAAAAATCAAGGTGGTCTAAAAAAAAAGATAAAACGAAAGCGTGAACATAAAAAAACGTGATATATTATGAAGTACAGATTATTGACATTATTAGGCCTCATCGCATTGAGCGGTGTCTCAATGCCTGCATGGTCACAAGACTATGACGATGTCTATTATGACGCAAAAAAGGACAATCGCGAACAGACGATATCAAAGCCGGCCGCAGCTCAAGTTAAAAGCCAGCCGCAGCGCGTTGTCATCTCGGGCAACCAGCCATATAAGGTGACCGTCCAGAGCAACTCCAGCAACATAATCAACGGCCGGGATGTTGACGAATATAACCGTCGCAAGAACTATGATTGCTACGACACCATTGCCTATGACAATCAGCTTGCCGGCAGCGATTTTTCCAACACCCAACGCATAGAGCGTTTCTACAATCCCGACATCATAATCAACTCAAACGACAACGATTTGATTACCCTGTATTATGACAGCACCCCCACAATCAACCTGACAATCGGATCAAGTTGGTGGGGCCCGTCTATTGGTTGGGGATGGAGTGGATGGTATGGTCCGCGTTGGTCATATTCATACTATGATCCATGGTTCACTTGGTATGGTCCACATTGGTATGCGGGCTGGAACTGGGGCTGGAACGATCCTTGGTTCAGTTGGGGTTGGGGCTGGCAAGATCCATTTTGGGGCTGGGGCGGTCCGCACCACTTTGGCTGGGGTGGACCTGGCCCGCACTATGGTGATTGGGCTTGGGACGGAGGTCCCAGGTGGAATAGCCGCAATGAGGGAGGACGCCGGCCGATGGGATACGTGTCCAATAATGGCGGCCGCAATGGTTTTGCTTCGGCCAATGGTGGAAACGCCGTCACCGGCCGACGGCCGATGGGCGTAAACGGCAATTCAAACTATACCTCTCCGCGCAACAACGGCGGCAATCAAAGCACCACAGTCACCGGACACCGTGGAGCATCCACCTACATAAATGCAGGCAACACCGACCGCATGAGTACCGCCAATGCAAGTTCACGAGCAAATGTGGGTAATGTGGGCAATATGAGTCGTAGGCCTATGATCAATCAGCAGCAAGCCACCACAAGCAATAGCACAAGTAATAACCGTGTGTATGTGCCTAGCACTCAACGACGCAGCACTGCAACCGTTGACAATAGCCACCGCTCATCGAACTGGGACAATGCCCGCACTAATTCACCTTCGTCAAGTAGCTGGGGCGGTAGCCGTAGTTGGGGCGGGGGGGCAAACAGCGGCTCATTCGGTGGCGGAGGCGGCCATAATGGAGGATTCTCCGGTGGAGGTGGTCATCGTCGTTAAAAACGTCTATCAGGCATATTAGCAAACCACATTTATTCAGAATCTTTGTTCAAAAGCATACTTAACAAGAATGAAAAAGAAAGCATTAGGACTGCTTGCATGCAGTCTTCCCTTCATAATGAATGCCCAAGCGGCATTTGACGTCCTACAATCATCTCAGACCGAGCTTCGGGGAACCTCACGGTTCACAGCCATGGCAGGAGCTTATGGAGCTCTTGGTGGTGACTTGTCGACTCTCACACAAAACCCTGGTGGTATAGGAGTATACCGAAGCAGTGATTTGGGACTGACTTTGAACCTCGACTTCAACCAGTCAAAGACACCCACAAACACCGATAACGCCACCAAATTTAACTGCAATAACTTTGGTTATGTGGGATCAATGAGGCTCAATAGCGATGTTATGCCCTATATCAACTGGGGATTCTCATATAACCGCCTAAACTCGTTCAACCGGCGCTACCGCGGAAGTATCAGTAATCTTCCCACTTCGATATCCAATTACATTGCCGGGGCGACCAATAACCTGAACTACACTACCAATGAGTTGACATTTAAATACGACAAAGACAACAATTGCACTTACAATCCTTATTACGACAGCTATGCCCCATGGCTCGGCATACTCGGATATGACTCCTACATCCTCAACGGACGCAGCGATGGGTCGCTGCAGGGCCTTTATGGCAACGGCACAACCGGCTACGGAGAATATGAGGTGGCACAAAGCGGTCACACAGATGAATATAGCCTTAACATGGGCGGCAACATCAAAAACACAGTCTATTGGGGATTCGGATTTGGAATTACAGATATCAACTACTCCACCTACCAATACTACGGAGAGAACCTGAACAACGCATACGTGATGGACAATGCCAGCAATGGCAATATGGTGTGCGGAAATGCCGATTACGGTATCGAGAACTACCTGAGCACTCGTGGTACAGGCTACAACTTTAAGCTTGGCGTTATTGTCAAGCCCGTCAACGAACTCAGAATAGGACTCGCATTCCACACCCCCACATTCTATAGCTTGAAGGACACCTATAAGACTTACTGTAGCTTCTTAATGAGCGGAACTAACGCCGCCGGAAATAAATTCTCTTACAAAGGCAGAAAAGAGACCGGCTACAACGGATATTCCGACGAATCGAGCTACACCATCAGAACACCGTGGCGCTTTATAGGCAGCGTGGCTGGAGTGCTCGGCCAATCGGCTATATTGAGTTTTGACTATGAATATGTGGCAAACAGCACAATGCGCATAGGTGACGATGGCCGCAACTATGATGAGGCGACTACTAACCAAATCAAAAGCTATTATCAGCCAACCCACATTATAAGAATTGGCGGCGAATACAGATTGTCGCCCAACTTCAGTGTAAGAGCCGGCTACTCGACACAAAACTCTCCTGTGAAGAGCATCGTGACCGACAACCAGATGGAAATCTACACGACATCAAACAACGCGTCATACCAATTCGACAAAACCACACAATACATCACTTGCGGTATGGGCTACCGTTACAAATCATTCTACCTCGATGTCGCTTACGTGCACAAGAACAGCAAGAGCGAGTTCCATGTGATACCCCCAGTGCTTGGTTCTGGTGCTACACCATCAATCTACAATGAGGTAAAGAACAACAGCGACCGAGTGTCGGCCACCATTGGATTCAGGTTCTAGACCAAAACACATTAAATATTACAGGCTGAGGCCGCCAAACCCATTCGGGTAACTGGCGGCCTCAGTTTGTTTGACGATTACTGTAATGTTTGCGTAGCCCAGTAAATGGTTTATCGACACTTTCTTGGTATAAACTCAACTATGCTTTCTAAGCAACTTTAACAGCATTTTAAGCACTTCAGTTGTGGCTCTATTGATAACCCGACCACGGTCACCGGGAAAGTGGCCACAACCTGTGACCACATCATCGCCACATTTTGCTGCCATCCATACAGTGCCCACAGGTTTGTCTGGCGTGCCTCCGCCAGGACCTGCGATACCCGATGTTGACACGGCACAATCGGTGTTCAATAAAGCGCTTACGCCACGCACCATTTGGGTCACAGTAGGCTCACTCACAGCGCCGGCAGTGTTGAGTACTTCATCTGGCACATTAAGTAACTGATGCTTTACCCGGTTACAATATGACACGACCGAACCGACAAAATATTCAGAACTGCCTGGCACTTCGGTTATCACATGCGCGATATTGCCTCCTGTGCAACTCTCGGCTGTAGACAGCGTGAGATTTTTCTTGCGCAAAATGTTTCCAATAATTTCCGGCAAAGTGTGGTCACCATCGCAAATTATAGCATCGCCTAGAATATCGTGCAATAGTTGCGTGCTCCGTTCCATCTCAGCTTCAAGTATCGCTCTGTCAGTGTGTACGCCCGACAAGCGCAGCCTGATAATGCCTGGACGCGGAAGGTAGGCCAAATGAATGAAGGCGGGTAAATTGCGTTCAAAATCATCGAGTTTTCCGGCAAGTGCCGACTCCGTGTAGTCAATCACAACAAAAGTGCTGTACTCAATGTCGACATCGCTATTGAAGTGCTTCAACAACTGTGGAATCACAGCCCGTTGCATCATCGTCTCGGTCTCATGCGGCACTCCTGGCATCGACACGAGTACCTTTCCGTTGCGCTCAAACCACATGATAGGTGCTGTACCCACTTCGTTCTGTATCACACGGCAGGATGTGGGCACCAATGCTTGCCGGGCAGTAAGATCGTTCATGACAAGATGCCGTTTTTCAAAAATCTTGTTCACATTCTGCCTTGTGGCCTCATCAAGCACCAACTCACCGCCGAAGTAATCGCATAGCGTAGGCTTGGTGATATCGTCCTTAGTGGGGCCTAATCCTCCGGTCATAAGCACAACATCGGTTTGGGCAAACGACTCGTCAATTGCCGCCCTTATATCTGCCGAGACATCGGCGACAACCCTCACCGACTTCACTTTCCACCCATAAGGTGTAATATGGCGGGCTATCCAGCCCGAGTTGGTGTCGGTCACCTGTCCAATGAGCAGCTCATCACCTATGACTATTATTGAAACATCCATTATTTTGAGATTTTATCGTTGATATTGATTATTCGATCGGCAAGTGTGGGATGAGAATAGTGAAACCACACATATAGGGGGTGCGGAGTGAGGTTGGTTAACGACTGCGACGACAATTTCTTTAGTGCCGATATCAAATCGGGTCCATAACCTGCAGTAGCCGCAAATGAGTCAGCTTGCAATTCGGCCCTACGTGACAAACCGTTGAGAATAGGTGACATTATGATGTCGACTGGAGTCATGAGCAACAGAAATGCCAACAGCGACAATGCAAACGACCAGCCGCCGTAACCCATAGCCGATGAGCAGGCCGTTGACGACAGCAACATTGCAAACACATAAAAATAAATGGCTATCTGCACCACCGACTGCGATATTGATTTTATGATGTCGTGATGACGGTAATGCCCTATCTCATGCATCAGCACAGCCACTATCTCTCGAGTGGACAGTTGGGCAATAAGTGTATCATAGAGCACCACGCGCTTCTGAGGCCCGAATCCAGTAAAATAGGCATTGGCCTTGGTACTACGCTTAGAGCCATCAATCACATATATGTTCTTTATGCGAAAGCCAACCTGCCGAGCTGCATCGGCTATTGAGTCGCGCAACTCACCTGACTCAAGAGGTGTCTGGCGGTTGAACAATGGAACAATCGCAACAGAATATAATGATGTGAAGATTATCACTATAACCATACATGCCAAGCTGCCCCATATCCACAACGCATCGCCTACCATCTCATAAATATAGTAAATCAAATCGCACACCGCAATTGTTACAACAAGCGACAGCAACGAACTCTTCACCTGATCAGCGGCGAAGCGCTTCTTGGAAGATTTGTTGAACCCGTATTTTTCCTCTATCACAAAGACAGAGTAATAGGAAAAAGGAACATCGACCATCTGCGACAACAACAAGCATGTTGCAAGAAAAAAGTTTGTTGCCCAATAGATATTGCCTAACCACTTGACACATAAGCCATAATACCACCCAAACACGCCTAAGGCCAAAAGGCCAAATGAAACGACAAAGTCTAAAGCACGGACAACGCCGTTGAGTCTGTCGTTTTCCTGCTGGTAGCTTTGCTGACGCGCATAAGTGACAGCATCGTAAATACCCGCTACCTGTTCGGACATTTCGTGGTTCATCCAACGCCGGTTAAGCCATAACAACACAGATGCGACACCGAACTCAAGCGTCAGCATTCCCAGTATGAGCAACTGCAGATAATCCATAAGTCACAGTCAAATCACAACTCTGGCAAATGGTGGCAACGTAATGTCGCAAAATTTCCCGTCGAGAAATTTAAAATGCCCTGCGACTGCTATCATGGCAGCATTGTCGGTGGTAAACAGGCGCTTGGGGATGAATGCCTTTATGTGATGACGGTCGGCATAGTCCTGCACGGCATTACGCACACCGGAATTGGCCGACACACCGCCGCCGATGGCTATGGTTTTTATTCCCGTCTGCTTTATAGCCTTGCTGAACTTGTCCATCAAGATGTCAATGATTGTTTTTTGGAGCGAGGCGGCTAGGTCGGCCTTGTTTTCCTCAATAAAGTTGGGGTTGAGTTTCAATTCGTCCCTAAGGGTATAAAGAAACGATGTTTTTAAGCCGCTGAAACTGTAATTCAGTCCATCAATGTGCGGTTTTGCGAACTTGAAACGCAGGCAGTCGCCCTCGGCAGCCAATTTATCGATAATCGGTCCGCCCGGATAAGGCAGTCCCATTGATTTTGCGCATTTGTCGAAAGCCTCACCGGCTGCATCATCGATAGTCTGACCGAGGATTTCCATATCGTTGGGAGCGTTCACCTTTACAATTTGTGAGTTGCCGCCCGATATGAGCAGACACAAATAAGGGAATGAAGGCACTTCGGTCTGCTCGTTTTCCTTTATGAAGTGTGAAAGCACATGGCCGTGCAGATGATTCACATCTACCAGCGGTACGTCGAGCGCAAGAGCAAGCCCTTTGGAGAAAGAAGTGCCCACATGGAGTGAACCGGGCAAGCCCGGTCCACGAGTGAATGCTATCGCATCAATGTCATTCTTGCCTATACCTGCCTGACGGATGGCCTCGGAAACCACAGGCACAATGTTTTGCTGATGCGCCCTCGAAGCGAGTTCAGGCACTACCCCACCATAAGCCTCATGTACTTTTTGGCTTGCAATGACATTAGATAGCATGACGGTGTCTTTGATGACTGCAGCCGAGGTGTCGTCGCACGACGACTCAATTCCAAGTATAATGGTACTCATTACGTGATGATGATTAAAATTCTTACAAAATTACTCAAAAAACGGCATACGGAGGTTATTCTAAAAGCGGATTCCCGCCGTGAGAGTAAGATCCTCCACTGAATTAAAAAAACTGTATTTCTTGCTTATATACCAGTGCCCGTCCATGACAAAATGCGCTCCGTAGAAAAAGTTTTTACGGTTGCGTACAAGAGCCAGCTTGAAGCGTATGTTGGCCGACAACATGTCCTTCTTGCCCTCTATTGAATTAGGGAACGAATGGCGATAGCCTAATGATGGCAGAGCCGTCACATTGAAGAGCCAATTGCGTCGGAACACCCAGTTGTAGGCGTATCCCCCCAGCAACGTATAGTCGCGGTAGCGGAATCGGTAGTCCCGTATTGAGTCGGGTAAGGCTGCCTGCATCTCTTCATCGAGTGTGCTGAAATCCATCCCCACGTCCTGGTGCGAGAAATGTAGACCGGCGATAAACGACCCTGCACTTTTCTTCTGATATTTTGAAAAGCAATAAGCAGCAGCTTGTGCATACCGCTTGTTGTTGAAAAAATAATAGCAATATAGCCCATAGGCCTCACGGCTCAAGCCGGTGAACCGCACATTCACCCGTTTACCATCTTCGTAGTCACCAAAGCGGTGAATGTCGACGTTGCCTGTATTTTTGTGGTAATAGGCATCTAGTGCGATTCTGGCACAAGTGAACGAGAATTCATGCTTTATGTGCTTGACTGCATTGCCGGAGATTAAATTGTCGATATCAAGCATGTAGGTGTAGCTTAGGGCCATAAAAGCCAATTGGGCACCTATGTTGGTTGAAATGTTGGAATTCATTGCCACAGGACGGCTGCCGTGCATAAGGTGTCCGGCATAGGTGTCGACCCAGTCGTTGTTTTTAAGCATAAACTTCCACTTTCGGCCAGTACTCACTACATATGTTGTATCATAATAATTGAATGCGTGGTCGGCCCACCGATAGACATCAACACAAAAGTCGAGAAAGTTAGGATAGTCGACAGTAGTGTCGTTGATGTCGAGTTTACCATGCACCAATGCGCGCTTCCAATATTTATCGTCACGGGCGGTGTCAAACGGCTCGTTCATTTTATTTCTCACCTTTTGCTTAATCGCCCTGAAAGGGTTTTTGGCCTGCGACACTGGGGGGATGGTCTGCAGGCACAATAGCAGAAAAACAAAAGCAAATAATCTTCGCATTTTCATTTCTTCTCGTGTATTGAATCGCTGCCGCTTGATTTCCTTTTAGTCGAGTCGGTCGTCGCATGTGATTGCTTACGACGGAAATCAAACAAGCGGTCGAAATCTCGCTTGAACATGATGCCGACTCCTTGGGTGGTCATTGCGTTTCTCACATAATAATTCTGGTCGTTGAAGTGGTTGTATGCCTTCAATCTGATTGTTCCTTTACTATTAATCAGATACTCAATGTCGAAATCCCCGATGAAGTTGGAGTTGCGGGTGTTGTATGTGTTGTCGCGGTAACCAAAGTTACCGTTAAAAATCAATCGGTTGTTGAGCAATTGGCTTGAAAGAGCCAAATCCACCTCCATATCAGAGAAGTCACCCTTGTTCGACCTGAAGTTTGGTGAGATGCTCCACTTGTCACTTATTTGTCCAAGCAGATTGCTCAGTTGTGATGAAATGGTTGATGAGGCGACCGACGACAACTCATTGTTGTTCTTGACATTGTTCATGTAGTCAGGGGTATAGAACTTGTTGAGGGCGAGCAGATAAATTATCTGCCTGTTCATCATGTCCTCGGTGCTGATAATGCTCTTTATTTTACGATAGGCGTCGGATGTGAGAGTTGGGAACTCAAGGTCAAACGAAATGTCGGGCTGACTCATCGCGCCATTTGCCTTAAGCACGGCATATACGGGCACGTTGGTGCGGTTCAGCTCCTTGTCGGCAGAGAATGATTGATCAAGGTCGAGGATATTGGCATTGAGCGAATATATGGCATTGATGTCGAGGGCGGCCGAATAAGGATCTCCGTTAAAACTTATGCTGCTGCCGTTTCTGATGGTGAAATCCCTGATGATGATGTCCTGTAGCGTAAAGTTGTAGCTACCCCTGTCGAGGGTGTACTTACCATAAATTTCAAACTTGTCGTCGGCATTATTATAAGCCAACCGCATATTACCCGATCCGGTGGCCTTAATTTTATCGCCACCCACCGGGTCCATTAGCAGCACCAACTGTGCGTCGGGGGTAATATCACCTTGCAGGTTGATTGAGTAAATGGTGGGCATTGACTCATCTTTTGGCTTGTTTTGGTTGGCATACATCCGTACTATTTCGGGTATCGAATCTACACTGTCGGCCACTACCGGCTTTTTACCGGCCAAAGCATCACGGTCACGGAAGGTGATGAAGTTGTATTCACTGGCATTTAAGTTGTTGGATAACTCAAAGGTGAATTTGCTTCGCTGTGCCGTCTGCATATTCACATTGATTTTCACAACTCCAGGTTCACCGGTCACAAAAGCCGAGCCATTACCATAGATAGTACCATACCAATGAGTCTCGCTGTTTGGCCCAACGTCATAGCACAGGAAATCGTGTGCCTGTGTGATTGAAAAACTGAATTTCGGATCGTGGAAAGCATTATGCTTGAGCCATCCACTGAATATTGCTTGATGAGTGTCGCGGTCCTTGATTTTTATACCATTGAAACTTATATTACCCGGAGTAATGTGTAACGAGTCGGTGCAGGTGTAATACACATTGGTATAAGCTATTTTGAATTTCAAATCCTGAACATACAAGTCGCCATATAAATCAATGTTGTGGAAATCACCGAAAAGCACCGCATGCCCTGAAGCATTACCCTGCACGTCGGCAGCAAATGCAGCCATGAACGGTTTCATAAATGCGACATTGGCTTTATCGGCATCAAAAGTGAGTCGGAGAGAGTCACCACCGACATAAATATCACCATATATGTTAGAATGGCCACCATTGCTCTGTGCGATATGGGCATTAAGACTCACTGCCTTTGACGAGTTATCCCAACTGCTGACAATTTTAGCATCACCCATTACGGCGTCGTTATACTTCAAGCCAGCCACATATAGGTCGGGGGTAGATATTCGTGGTGCGCCAGAAAGCAAATCACTTGCATAGAACTTGCCCACGGCACGACCGCCAAATTTCACATTGTCGATATTAAGAGTCTCAAATATATAGTCAAGGTTGATGTCGTTGAGCGTCACCGCTAACACGTCGTCAGGATCTTTCGAGACTTTGCCGTCAATCTTTATGAATTGCTTGTCGCAGTTGCCAAATATGTTGTTTACATCAATCACGTTGTCGTAAATATTGACATTGCCGCTATTCACATTCCACACAGTGTCGTTTACCACTATCTGCGTGGGGTTGAGGCTCATTTCGGTTTCAAGTTTGCCGTTGTCATGCCGTTGCATCGCGGTTCTAAAACTCAATTGGCCATGGTAGTCGTGGCTGCGGTTAATGCGCCAACCAGCATTGAGGTCACACACCCCATTGTGCCCTATACCACTGACCTCAATATCGGTCTTCCCGTTTTTGGTTGGTATCTGTGTCTTAAAATTGATTTTAGCTGTTTCACCGACAATACCGGCCGAAAGGGATGTGCCTTCGATGATTTTCTTGCCTTGCAGTAAGTATGGCATCTTACAGTTGATTTCGACCACACCGTTGCGGTCATCAACCTTGCCATTGAGCGTAGCGGTGTAGACGAGTTTTACAGGAAGTTTCAACAAGGATTGCAATTCGTCTGATGGATCTACAGTAAAATCATACTCGACGAAGTTATTGCCACTATAAGGCTTGCCAAACTGCCTATAATTGGCGAGCAAGCCCGGAAACACATTATTAATGGCGCCTTTTAGGCATTGCGGGAGAGATGACAACTTGAAGTTGCCTGTTATGCCGCCATTGGCGAAATCACTGGCCACAGTAATTTTCTTGTATCCAGAGTCGTCAAATCCCGACGTCAAGGAAAGATTGTCTAAGTGCACTCCGTCATCTTCAGTATTCACAAATGTGATATCATGAAATTGCACGTTGCCAATAATATCGTCAAGACTCTTGCCTGAAAGAGCAATATGCCCGTCGAGCGACAGGTTCTTGTCGGAATGTTTCCCTGTGAGGCGTAATCGGGCAAAGTTCACGTTGCGCGCTTTCACATCAAGGTTGATTTGCTTCTGGCTCTTGGCAAATATGGCTTCACCATCTAAATCAAGCATGAGGTTGGGGTCATTTACATTCAGGCGACCGGCCACAGATGTATTGGTTGCCATAAAGTCGGCAGATATGTTTCGATAACGAAAACCCTTGAAGTCGATATGGTCAACAGCACCTTTGACTTTGATCACGTGATTGTGATTCCTGATAGTCACATCAGCATCGGCATTCATGGCTAATGAGCCCAACAGTGATTCCTGGTTGAGTATACGACCTATGTCGAAGCCACCGGTCAACACATGGCCAGCCACGTGTTTTCCGGTCGCGTCAGTCT